>NZ_CP034328.1:3847289-4189112 GCF_003940805.1 Tabrizicola piscis | reverse complement strand
GGGCCACGCCCAAGCGGGTGATCCTGCGGCATATCCTGCCCAACGTCGTGTCGCCCGTGATGGTGGCCGCGACCCTGGGCGTGGCCGAGGCGATCATCACCGAATCGGTGCTGTCCTTCCTTGGCCTCGGTTTTCCGCCCGACTTTCCGACCTGGGGACGGCTCTTGTTCGAAGGGCTGGAATACATGCAGCTTTACCCCGAACGGGTGATCTTCCCGGGCCTTGCCATCTCGCTCACGGTGCTGTCGGTCAACTACATCGGCGATGGCCTGCGTGACGCGCTGGACCCACGGATCCGGGGGCGTTAACCGGCGAAGCGGTAGTCCAGTCCGGTGATCCAGCCGCGCCAATAGGGTTTCGGGCCTTCGGGCAGCATCCACGCGACCTCGCCCGCCATGGGCACCATCATGCCGTTGTGACGGCGGTAGTCTGACCAGTGACCCTCCCACGGGGTGGGGATGATGGCCCCCTCCACAGTGCGCCCGCGCGCTTCGGCCCGGACCGAAGCGATCAGGTCATCGGGGCCAAAGCGAAAGGTCAGCCGGGCAATCACCGTGCCGTCAGTCAGGGTGGCAAGGGCGGAATGGTCGTCAAGCGCCGTCCACTCCACCCCCTGCCCCGGCAGAAGTGCAGTCGGGTACCATGCCGCCTCGGCCAGCCAGCGCAAAAGCTCGCCCTCCGCGATGTCGCCGGTGCCGCGCAATTCGGTCAGCTTGACCAGACCGAAAAGCGCCGGGACCAGCACCCCCTCGCCCGCCACATAGGCGTCATGCACCCGGACGGGCAGCCCCGGTGCCATGCGAATGGTGCCATCCCAGACAAAGCCGGGGCGCGCGGTTTCCACCGTCTGGTCCGAGGTGAAGTGCTTCCAATTGTCCGCCCCCTCCCCCATGTTGAAGGTGCCTTGGTGGTGCAGGCTGACGCCCGTCACCAGCGGCTGGCCCGGCGTCAGGGCCGCGCGGAAATAGCGCTGAACAGGCGGTGGCAGGCCTGCAAGGCTGGCCGGATCATAGCGCCCGGTCAGGGGAAGACGCGCGGCAGTCAGGTCTGCGACAAGGGCCGCCGTCCGCTGCTGCCAGCGCCAGCCGCCATAAAGCGCCAGCACCGCCCAAAGCGCCACAAGCGCCCCAAGGGCCAGCACCCCCCATTTCACCCAGACCATCGCCGCCTCCCCCATAGGATGCGGCCAGTTTGGCACAGGTCACGCGCCCACGCCTTGACCCTGCGCAAAGGTCAGTGCAGCGCCTTGCGGATGCGGCGGACCAAAAGCCAGACCAAGCCCACCACCGGCAGGACCAAGGCCGCAGTCAGCGCCTCCTTGCCCATGTGCAAGGCCTTGGCCAGCGGATAGGCAAGGTAGGCAGCCAGACTGACCGCGTAGTAGCTGATCGCCACGACCGACAACCCCTCGACCGTGCGCTGCAGGCGCAGCTGCAGGTCGGCGCGTTTGTCCATGCTTTCCAGCAGCTTCTGGTTCTGCGCCGACCGTTCCACATCCACCCGAGTGCGGAGCAGTTCCGCCGCCCGCTGCGCGCGTTCCGCCATGCCCCGCAACCGGCTTTCCGCCGATTTCACCGTGCGCATCGCCGGGTCATACCGGCGCATCATGAACTCTGCGAAGGTCTGCCGACCCTCGATCCGCGTTTCGCGCAAGACTTGGATGCGCTGGTTGACGATCGCCTCATAGGCGGCCGTCGCCCCGAAGCGGAACGAGAAATGCACCGCCAGGCTTTCCAGTTCGGCCGAGATGATCAGCAGGTCGTGCAGCGCCGCCTCCGGTGCGGGTTCGGCATTGTCGAGGCCGGAGACAAGCGCCGAAAGCCTGGGGTCCAGCGTGTTCAGCTTGGCCGACAGATCGCGAGACCGCATCAGGCCCAGCATCGACATGGCGCGGTAGGTCTCAATCTCGCACAGGCGCTGGACGATGCGGCCGATGCGGCGCGGGCCGGTGCCCGGCTGAACAAAGACGGCAAAGCGCATGTGGCCCGCAGGGTCGATACGGAAGTCACCGGCAATCACGGCGGCGCCATCGACCACCCGGCTGACGGCAAGGCTTTCGGGCACGAACCAGTCATCCAGCTGGGCAAAAAGGTCTTCGTCCGATGCGGGCATCAGTTCCACCCGGATCAGCACCGAGGTGAGCCGCTTGCCCGGTGCGGTGGCAAGCCAGTCCTCTGGCAGCACCTGGGCCTCTGCCGGGTCGAAGGGGCGTTTCGACACGCCGCGTGAGAAGGCGGTGTAGGTCACAAACTCGGTGTGGCTTTCCCACTTCAGTTCGGACCGGCCAATCGGCCCCTGAAAATGCGTCGCCCCCGGCTGCGGGTGGGCCGAGCCATGGCGGTCAAGCAGCGCAAGTAGATGCGACAGGTCCTGCGTGCGGTCACGGTTCACCGCCGCGAAGGGCTCCTTGATCGCCACATAGACGGCGGTCGACGGCACCTCCAGCGACGGGAAGGGGCGCGCGTGCAACTCGTTCACAGTGGCATAGCGCAGGGGATGGTCAGAGATCGGGGGCATGTACGGGCCTTTGGCTGTCTTGCCGCCAGAGTTAGGCCGCACCGAATGCCCTTGCCAGCAAAATGCGGGAATACCGGGGTATGCCGGGCAGGTGTTGCAGTTTCGCTAAGTCCGGCCGCGCAAGGTGGGCAGTCCTGCCCACCCTGCAGGCACTTAGTCGATCATCGGCAGAAGCGCATCCAGCGACTTCTTGGCATCGCCATAGAACATCCGGGTGTTTTCCTTGTAGAACAGCGGGTTTTCGATTCCCGAATACCCCGTGCCCTGACCCCGCTTGCTGACAAACACCTGCTTGGCCTTCCAGCATTCCAGCACCGGCATCCCGGCGATGGGGCTGTTCGGGTCTTCCTGCGCCGCCGGGTTCACGATGTCGTTCGACCCGATGACGATGGCCACGTCGGTGGTGGGGAAATCCTCGTTGATCTCGTCCATCTCCAGCACGATGTCGTAGGGCACCTTCGCCTCGGCCAACAGCACGTTCATATGGCCGGGAAGGCGGCCCGCCACCGGGTGGATGGCAAAGCGCACCGTCTTGCCCTTGGCGCGCAGCTTGCGGGTCAGTTCCGACACCGACTGCTGCGCCTGCGCCACCGCCATGCCGTAGCCGGGGATGATGATGATGCTGTCGGCATCGTTCAGCGCGGCGGCCACACCTTCGGTGTCGATGGCGATCTGTTCGCCGACAACCTCCATCGCGGGGCCGGTGGTGCCACCGAACCCGCCAAGGATGACGCTGATGAACGACCGGTTCATCGCCTTGCACATGATGTAGGACAGGATCGCACCAGACGACCCTACCAGCGCGCCGACCACGATCAGCAGGTCATTCGACAGCGAAAAGCCGATCGCCGCCGCCGCCCAGCCGGAATAGCTGTTCAGCATCGACACGACCACCGGCATGTCCGCCCCGCCGATCCCCATGATCAGGTGGTAGCCGATGAACAGCGCCGCCAGCGTCATCCCGATCAGCGCCAGCGTGCTGCCCGATTGCAGGTAGACCGCCAGCAGCACAAGCGAGATGATCGCGGCGCCCGCGTTCAACAGATGCCCGCCCGGCAGCTTTTTCGCCTTGCCGTCGACCTTGCCCGCCAGCTTGCCAAAGGCAATGACCGATCCGGTGAAGGTGACCGCGCCGATGAACACGCCAAGGAACGTCTCGACCCGCAGGATCGTGACTTCGACCCCGGATTTATGCGCAACCACGGCGGCAAACCCGTCCAGCAGGGCCCGCGCAGCCTCATCCATCCCGGCGACGCGCACCAGTTCGATATGGGTGTTGAAGCCGATGAACACCGCCGCAAGGCCGACCAGTGAGTGCATGGCAGCCACAAGCTGCGGCATCTCGGTCATCTGGACCCGCTGGGCCACGACCCAGCCGATGGCCCCGCCAACCGCAATCATCACAAGGCTGATCAGCCAGTTGCCAGCACCTGGCCCGTACAGCGTGGCGGCAACCGCCAGCGCCATCCCGACGATGCCGTACCAGACCGCGCGTTTCGCGCTTTCCTGGCCCGAAAGCCCGCCAAGCGAGAGGATGAAGAGAACCGCTGCAACAACGTAGGCGGCCGTGGTGAATCCGTAATCCATGACGCGCGCCCCTTACGACTTCTGGAACATGGCAAGCATGCGCCGGGTGACCATGAAGCCACCGAAAATGTTGATCCCGGCCATGAAGACCGACAAAGCGGCAAGGATGACGACCAGCCAGTTGCCCGACCCGATCTGCATCAGCGCGCCAAGGATGATGATGGACGAAATCGCGTTGGTGATGGCCATCAGCGGCGTGTGGAGCGAGTGCGAGACATTCCAGATCACCTGAAAGCCGACGAAGACCGACAGCACGAACACGATGAAGTGCGACATGAAACTGGCCGGGGCGTAAAGCCCCGCCAGCAGCATCAACCCGCCAGCGACGACCAACAGCCCGACTTGATTGCGGGTCTGCGTCTTGAAGGCCGCCACTTCCTGCGCGCGGCGTTCGGCCGGGGTCAGTTCCACCGCTTTCGGCTTCGGCTTGGCCGCCGCAATGGCCGCGATCTTCGGCGGCGGCGGCGGGTAGGTCACCGCCCCCACATGCGCCACGGTCGCGCCGCGGATCACGTCATCCTCCATGTTGTGCAGGATCACGCCATCTTTCTTGGGCGTCAGGTCTGTCAGCATGTGGCGGATGTTGGTGGAATACAGGGTGGAGGCCTGCGCGGCCATCCGGCTGGGGAAATCGGTATAGCCGACGATGGTCACGCCATTGTCGGTCACGATCTTCTGGTCCGGCACCGTCAGGTCACAGTTGCCACCGCGCTCCGCCGCGAGGTCGACGATGACCGATCCCGGCTTCATCATCTGGACCATATCCTCGGTCCAAAGCTTCGGCGCGGGGCGGCCCGGGATCAGGGCGGTGGTGATGACGATGTCCATCTCGGGCGCAAGCTCACGGAACTTGGCCAGTTGCTTTTCGCGGAACTCCGGGCTGGACGGCGCGGCATAGCCCCCCGTCGCGGCCCCGTCCTGCGCGTCTTCGAATTCAAGGAACACGAAGCTCGCGCCCATCGATTCAATCTGCTCGGCCACTTCCGGGCGCACGTCGAAGGCGTGGACGATGGCACCAAGCGACACCGACGTGCCGATGGCTGCAAGCCCCGCCACACCGGCGCCCACGATCAGGACCTTGGCAGGCGGTACCTTGCCCGCCGCCGTCACCTGACCCGTGAAGAAGCGGCCAAAGTTGTTCCCGGCCTCGATCACAGCGCGGTAGCCGGCGATGTTGGCCATCGACGACAAGGCATCCATCTTCTGCGCACGGCTGATGCGGGGCACCATATCCATGGCGACCACGGTCAGGTTCTTTTTCGCCGCCGCTTCAAGCAGTTCGGGGTTCTGGGCCGGCCAGAAGAAACTGATCAGGGTCTGACCTTCGGCAAGGGTCTCAAGCTCGGCAGCCTCGGGGCCACGCACCTTCACGATGACGTCCGAGTCTGCGATCACCGCAGCGGCACTGGGCAACACCGTCACCCCGGCGGCCGAGTAGAGCGCGTCGGAAAACCCCGCCTTCGCCCCCGCCCCGGCCTGAATGCAGCATGTATGCCCCAGCTTGACCAGCTGCGCCGCCGACTCCGGCGTCATCGCAACCCGGTTCTCGCCCGGAAAAACCTCTGTCAGTGCTCCGATCTTCACCGTCATCCCCCGCTTCTGCTGCCAGCGATAGAAACCAGCCTGCTGCACTTATCATCGCGCAAGAATATTTCAAACCCCAGTTTGCTGCACAGGGGCTGTCCATCTGCACGCAAGCTATCTGCGGCCAAACCAGCGCCGGGTCCGCGCGGCCCAAAGATCGAACTCCGGCCCGAAGGCCATCGTCAGCCGCGCCTCTTCATCCCGGATGAAGCGGGTCTGGATCAGCCAGACGAATACCGCCACCAAGGGCAGCGCCAGCACGGCATCCAGCCACAGGATCGCCCCCAGCAGGATCAGCGCATCGGCCAGATAGATCGGGTTGCGTGACCAGCCGAACAGCCCGGTCGTCACCAAGGCCGATGGGTCGCGGCGCGGGATCACCGTGGTCTGATGATGTGTCATCTGCAAAACGGCGGTCAGGGTGATGCCCACCCCAAGCAGCACCAGCCCCTGCCCCAGCACATCCCCAACATCGCCAAAGACGCTGGGCGAGATCGGCACCAGCGTCCAGGCGGCGATCACATGCAGGGCCAGCCAGACCGGCGGCAGGTCGATCAGGGCAAGGATTTGGCGCATCGGTCACTCCTTCGTACCGCACTGATCTAGGCAGACCCCGTCCCCCACCGCAAGCCGCACAGTTGCACCTTGGCTTTGCCAGCGGTTCCCCCGATAACTGCGCCCAAAGGGAGACCACCGATGATCGATTTCGCCGCCAAGAAGGCCCTGTTCCACCTGCCCGACGGGGTGACCTATCTCGACGGCAATTCACTGGGTCCGATGGTCAAGACGGCCCCTGCCGCGGTGGACAAGGTGGTGCAGGCCGAATGGGGCGAAATGCTGATCCGCGGCTGGAACAAGGCCGGCTGGATGGCGCAACCAGCCCTGCTTGGCAACCGCGTGGGCCGCCTGATCGGGGCAGAGCCGGGGACGGTGGTTCTGGGCGATACCCTGTCGATCAAGGTCTACCAGGCCCTCGCCTCGGCGCTGGAGATGAACTCCAAGCGCCGGGTGATCCTGTCCGATACCGGCAACTTCCCGTCCGACCTCTACATGGCCGAAGGGCTGTGCCGCACGCTTGGCGGGCAATACCGCCTCAAGACCGTCGCCCCGGAAGAGGCGATGGCAGCCATCGACGACAGCGTCGCCGTCGTCATGCTGACCGAGGTGGACTATCGCACCGGTCGCCGCCACCACATGGCCGACATCACCCGCCGCGCGCATGAGATGGGGGCGATCACCGTCTGGGATCTGGCCCATTCCGCCGGGGCGCTTCCGGTCAACCTTGCCGGTGCGCAGGTCGATTTCGCGGTGGGCTGCACTTACAAATACCTCAACTCCGGCCCCGGCGGCCCGGCCTTCATCTACGTCGCCCCCCGCCACGCCGAAACCGCCCGCCCTGCCCTGTCCGGCTGGCTGGGGCATGCGGCCCCCTTCGCCTTTGACCTCAGCTATCGCCCCGGTCAGGGGATCGAACGGATGCGCGTCGGCACGCCCCCGGTGCTGCAGATGGCAGCCCTTGAGGCCGCGATGGACGTCTGGGACGGTGTCGACATGGCCGAGGTTCATGCCCAGTCGCTCCGGCTGCAGGACCAGTTCATCAAGGGGATTGAGGCCCGCGCGCCGATGCTGCAACTGGCCACGCCCCGGTCGCACCTGATGCGCGGCAGCCAAGTCAGTTTCCGCCATCCCGAAGGCTATGCCATCATGCAGGCCCTGATCGCCGAAGGCGTGATCGGCGACTTCCGCGCCCCCGACATCCTGCGCTTTGGCTTCACCCCGCTTTACATTGACGAAGATGACGTGGCCCGCGCTGTCGGCGTGCTGGCAAGGATCATGGACTACGGCACCTGGGACAAGCCCGAGTTCAAGCAGCGCGCGGCGGTGACCTGAGAGCGACGGGCAGGAAACAACCGATGAACCCAGAGAGTGAGGCACTCACATGATCCGGCTTTTCAATCCCGATACGATGGCCAAACCTGCCTCGCGCTACAGCCAATGTGCGCTGGCCGAAGGGGCGACACAGCGGCTGGAGATTGCAGGTCAGATCGGCGTCCACCCGGACGGGCGCCTGGATGAGGGGCTGGCCGACCAGCTGGCGGTGGCGCTGGCCAATGTGGACCGGGCGCTCGCGGCGGCAGGGATGGGGCGGGAAAACCTCATGAAGATCACAGTCTACCTGACCGAAAACAGCCCCGCGGCCGTGGCCACCTACCGCGCCGTGCGCGATACCTGGGTCGGGGACGCGGCCCCACCGGTGGCGACCTTGCTGGTGGTCGCGGGGCTGGCCGCGCCCGCGCTGCTGGTCGAGGTTGATGCAGTTGCGGCGGCCTGACCCGTCAAGACCGGCTTTCGTCCTGTTTTAACGTCATTTTCACGCGCCCGTGATCACATTCGAACCCTTGCACGGTTTGACGCGCGCTCACGGCTCGGTTACCGTGCCGGCAAGAAGGCCCGGGCCCTGCACCCGCGGCCCCTGGACAAGTGAGCTTGATGATGCGCCTGACGACTTTTCTTCGCAAGACCGCCGCTGCCCCGGCGCTTTTGTCCGTGCTGATCCTTGCGGGCTGCGTGGACCCGTCCGCAAGCACATCAACCTCGAACCAGCCGCTGCCAAAGGCGGATGAGAACGTCTATGTCGCGTCGATGGACGCGGGCATCCAGATCCCGGCCCTGCCGGTGGAACAGATCCCGGAAACCCACCGCCGCCAGGTCGTCGCCTATGAAACCGACCAGCCGCCGGGCACCATCATCATCAATCCGAAGACGCGGCTGCTGTACTATGTCGTCGGCAAGAACAAGGCGATCCGCTACGGCATTTCGGTCGGCCGCGCCGGCTTTGAATGGTCGGGTGAGGCGATTGTTGCCAACAAGAAACCCTGGCCAACCTGGACCCCGCCGAAAGAGATGATCGAGCGTGACCCCAAGCTTGCCAAATGGGAAAAGGGCCAGCCCGGCGGGCCGACCAACCCGCTTGGCGCGCGGGCGATCTATCTGACCTCGGGCGGCAAGGATTACGGCTACCGGATCCACGGCACCCCGGAATGGAAATCGATCGGGCGCAATGCCTCGTCCGGCTGTATCCGCATGATCAACCAGGACGTGATCGACCTGTACAGCCGCCTGCAGGGTGGCGAAAAGGTCGTCGTACTGACCGCCTCGGGTGAAATGCCGAAGGGCCTTTACATCCCCAAGCCGCCCGCGCCGAAGAAGAAGGCCGTTGAGGCGCCGGTCGTTCCCGCCGGGGCCGTGCCCGCTCTGAAAGTGCTCCCGCCGCCGTCGATCGCCGTGGGTGCTGCGCCAGCTGTCGTGCCCGCCGCCGCCCCTGCTGCGGCTGCTGCACCGGCTGCACCTGACGCCGCTGCTGCGACCGCACCCGCCTGCGCCACTGCGCTGGTCAATGGGGTCTGTCCGCCAGCCTCTGGTACGGACTGACCGGGGCCACACGGGCACGGCTACCATGTGAAAAGGGCGCTTGCGAAACCTTCGTAAGCGCCCTTTGCTTTGCCGCCGCAGGGCCCTATAGCCAGCGGTCGTAATCGCTGACCAGCAGGTGCAGCGGCGCTTCATCCTCCACGATCTCGGCAAAGCGACCAATCGGCTCGACAAAGATGTTGTCGGTCAGATCGTCGTTCACCGTCGACACTTCGCCAATCAGCACATCGCCGCCCTCGCCCCAGAAGGCGTGCCAGTCGCCCGGCATCAGCGTCACGCTTTCCCCGGGCGCAAGGCGCAGCTTCTCACCGGGGCCATAGGGCCGCGCGATGCCGTCGCAATGCACCACGCCGCCGCGATCCCGGGCGAACTGGCCCTTGTCGTCCGACCCGTAAAGCTCCACCACCAGCGTGGCACCGCCGCGGTTGATGATATCCTCGGCCTTGATGACATGGGTGTGCATCGGCGAAAGCTGGTCCTGACGGCTGATCAGCAGCTTTTCGGCATAGCACATGCCCCCGCCCCGCTGCAGGTCAGCCAGCCGCCCGTTGCGCAGGGTGAACAGGAACAGCCCCATCTCGTCAAAGCGGCCCTGACCATAGTCGGTGATGTCCCAGCCGCAGCGGGCGCTGACGATGGCCCCCGCGTCGGTCCGGGCCGTGAACTGGTCGGGTGTCCAATAGGCAAAGGGCGGCAGCACAAAGCCGTACTGGCGGATCAGGTCATCTGCGCTGCGCATGATGTCGTTGATGCGGGATCGTTTCATGTCTCTCCTCCGGTCTTTGGCGCGACCCTAGCCGGTCCCGTCTGCCGAAGAAAGCGCCAGACCAGCACAATCCCCGCCAGCCCAAGCGCAATGACGAACCCCGCCCAGATCCCCGCAGGCCCCATCCCGACGGGATGGGCCAGCACCCAGCCAAGCGGCAGGCCCAGCACCCAGTAGGACCCCAGCGACACCAGTGCCGGAAACCCGGTATCGGACAGCCCCCGCAAGGCCCCGGTCATGGTGGATTGTACCCCGTCCATCACCTGCGCAAAGGCGAAGACGAAGAAGATCGCCGCCGCCACGGTGACGACCTCGGCCTCATCGGTGATCCAGCCCGCGACCGTGCGCCCAAAAAGGCCCAGCAGGATCGCCGCTGTCGCCAGCCAGACCGTCGCCAGCCCCAGCGCCGCCCAGCTGATCGGGCGCAGCGCCGCAAGGTTGCCCGCCCCCCGCTCTTGCGCCACGCGGATCGCCACCGCCCCGGCCACGCCAAGGGGCACCATGTAGAGCAGCCCGCCCACGCTCATCGCCACCTGATTGCCGGCCAAGGCCACCGCGCCGAAGGTCCCGATCATCAGCGTCGCCACCGCCATCGCGCCGGTCTCGGCCACATACATCAGGCCCAAGGGGGCACCCTCCCGCGCGACCGAGGTGATCTCTGCACCAGACAGCCCAGCCCGCAGCCGCAACCTGCGGGTCGACCTCGCCCGCCGCCAGAACGCCCACGCGACGCCCAGGGCGAGCGCTTCCGCCACGACCGAGGCGACACCCGCCCCCGTCAGCCCCAATTGCGGCAGCGGGCCGATCCCCCAGATCAACGCATAGTTCAGCGGAATGTTGATCCCGACCGCAAGGAAGGCAAACCCAGCGCCCAGCCACGGGCGGTCCACCGCCTCGAACGTGGCCTTGAACACGGTCAGCACCGAAAACGGCACCATCAGCAGCGAAATCATGACCCAATAGGGGAACATGATCGCCAGCACTTCCACCGGTTGCCCCAGCAGCGGCAACAGCGGCCAGACCGCCAGCATCGACACAGCACCCAGCGTGCCGACGATGCCCCCCAGCGCCAGACCGTTGCGCAACAGGCCGGGGATCCGGCGCCCCTGCCCCGCCCCATGCGCCGTGCCAACCCGCACCGACATTGCCGACAACAGGCCATAGATCGCGGCAAACAGGATCACCGCCACCGCATTGGTGATCCCCACCGCCGCCAAGGGCAACGGCCCCAAAGGCGCCAGCATCACCGAATCCGTGACACCCAGCAGCGTCGAGGCGCCAAGCCCCGCCACAATCGGCACGGCCAGCGCCAGAATGGCCGGAACCTCGCGGCGGATGGTCGGGATGGATGACATATTGCCCTCGGGGATGAATTCACATACCACTGGTATGTGAAGGCAATATCACATACGGATCGTATGTCAACGTACCGGACCTCCCGCGCCGCCGCGGCACAAGCCACAACGGACAGGCTGATCGCCACGGCCCATCGGGCCTTTGCCGACCGTGGCTTTGCCGACGTGTCGCTTGATGCCCTTGCCGCCGAGGCGGGGGTGACGCGCGGCGCGCTTCACCATCACTTCACCAACAAGGCCGGGCTGTTTGAAGCCGTGCTGCGCCGGATCGACGCCGAACTCGCTGCCGAGATGCAGGCGGTGGCCGAGCAGCACTCCGACCCATGGGACGGGTTTCGCGCCTGTTTCCACACCTATCTGGATTCCGTCCTGCGGCCCGACCGCTGCCGCATCCTGTTTCAGGACGCCCCCGCCGTGCTGGGGATGAAGTCCGTCGACATCCTGATGGAATCGGGCTTTGGCAGCATGGTTGAGGACCTGCAGCTCTTCATCGCAACCGACCGCATCCGCGCCCCGGATGCCGAGGCCTTGGGCCATCTCCTCAACGGTGCCTCGATCAACCTTGCCTTCTGGGCCGCCGAAGGGGACCCCGGCGAAAACCGCCGCCAACGCGCCCATGCCACGCTGGCGGCTCTGTTCGACCAACTGACCGCCTAGCGCCCCAATCGTCAGCGCTTGCCGAAGATCGACCCCAGCACGCCACGAATGATTGCCTGCCCCGACTTCGTGCCCAACTGGCGCGCAAAGCTTTTGGCAAAGGCCGTGCCAATGCTGTCCGACCGGCTGGCGGATTTCTTCGGCGCGGCCTCGGTCTTGCCGTCATAACGGCGGGCCTTCTCGAACTCCCGCGCTTCGGTTTCGCGGGCCTCGGTCTCTGCGGCGGCCTGTGCCGCCTTGTCGGCCCGCGCCCGCAGCCGTTCCCACGCGCTGTCACGGTCCACCGCCACATCATACTTGCCCGCAACCGGTGAGGCCGCCATTACCGCCGCCCGCGCGGCATCGTCCAGCGGCCCAAGCTGGCTTGACGGCGGGCGGATCAGCGTGCGCTCGGCCACGCCGGGAATCCCCTTCGCCTCAAGCAGCGAGGTGACCGCCTCACCGGTCCCGACATCACGGATCGCCTCGTCGATCTTGAAGCGCGGGTTGGGGCGGTAGGTCTCGGCCGCCTTGGCAAGGTCCTTCTGGTCCTTGGCGGTAAAGGCCCGCAGCGCGTGCTGGACCCGGTTGCCAAGCTGGCCAAGGATGTTCTCCGGCACGTCCGCCGGGTTCTGGGTGATGAAATACACCCCCACCCCCTTGGACCGGATCAGCCGCGCCACCTGTTCCACCTTCGACACCAGCGCCTTCGGGGCATCGTCGAACAACAGATGCGCTTCATCGAAAAAGAACACGAGCTTTGGTTTGTCCGGATCGCCCACCTCGGGCAGCATCTCGAACAGCTCTGACAAGAGCCAGAGCAGGAAGGTCGCATAAAGCCGGGGCGAATTCATCAGCTTGTCCGCCGCCAGAAGACTGATCCGGCCCTGGCCGTTTGCGTCCACGGTCATCAGGTCGGCCAGATCAAGCGCAGGTTCGCCAAACAGGCGCGCGCCCCCCTGGTTTTCCAGCACCAGCAGCCGCCGCTGGATGGCACCGACGCTTTCCTTCGACACCAGACCATAGCGCGCCGACATCTCATCCGCATGTTCGGCGACAAAGGTCAGCAGCGCCTGCAGGTCCTTGAGGTCCAGAAGCGGCAACTCCTCTTCGTCCGACAGCCGGAACGCAACGTTGAGCACACCCTCCTGCGCCTCGGACAGTTCCAGCAGCCGCGACAGCAGCAGCGGCCCCATCTCGGCCACCGTGGCGCGGACCGGGTGGCCCTTTTCGCCAAACAGGTCCCAGAAGATCACCGGAAAGGCGCGATACTGCAGGTCCAGCCCGATCGTCTGGCTGCGCTTGGTGAAGGCGTCATGCAGCTTGCCCTCCGCCGACCCGGCAGCCGCGATGCCCGACAGATCGCCCTTCACATCCGACAGGAAGACCGGCACCCCGGCCGCCGAAAAGCCCTCGGCCAGGATCTGCAGCGTCACGGTCTTGCCGGTGCCGGTGGCCCCGGCGATCAGCCCGTGCCGGTTGCCGTACTTCAAGAGCAGGCTTTGCGGCAGTCCATACCCCTCACCGCCGCCACCGATGAAGATGCTGTCTGCCGGCCTTGTTTCGTCCACCATGTTCCACCCTGCAACCCTGAGGCGAGCCCGCTGACGCAGGCCCGCCGAAATGACGTGTGCTGCCAAAATACATTGTTAACCCCTTTCTGCCAGTCTGATCGTCTCAGGTCAGGGTTCGGCTTTGGCCTGGGGGTGACTTCCTCCCTGTCGACTGGCCGCGCCCTTGAAAAGGCGCGGTTTTTTTGCGGCAAAGCTGGGCCCTGCCCATGCAGAATCCCGTTGACGGCCCCTTCAATCCACCGTAGCGTCCCTTCCCATGAAGTCGGCCAGTCCGACAGGGAGCAAAAAACAAAATTCGGAAGGGGCCGGTCTGACCGGCCCTTTTTCATTTTGTGTTCCAGCGTTTGAAACGGCGGGCAGAAGGTTGCCAATGGCGCACTTTCTGACCTGACTTCACCCGCCCAGCCATGCTAAGCACCGCGCAACCGAAAGTCCTACCAGAGGATCCGCCCCAGATGGCCAATACCAAAACCACCGCACTTGCCCTGATGCTTGCCTTGGCAGCAGGCCCCCTGTTCGCGCAAACGACCGACGTCCCCGCCGATGCCCCCGCCGCAGCTGAGGGCACAGCCGCCCCGGCCGATGGGGCCTCGCTGGACGGGCTGTCGATGGGCACCGAGGTGTCAACCGGCAATGAAATCGGCGACACCTATATCGCCGCCAACTTCGAAGCCTGGGAACAGCGCTGCGCGCGCACCGAATCCGGGATCGACCCTTGCCAGCTTTACATGCTGCTGAAGGACGACCAGGGGAATGCCGTCGCCGAATTCACCATGTTCGGTCTGCCGGAAGGCACCGAAGGCCCGGCCACCGCCGGTGCCACCTTCATCGCCCCGCTTGAAACGCTGCTGACCGCAGGCATGACGCTGCAGATCGACGCGGCGGCTCCCAAGGCCTATCCCTTCACCTTCTGCACCCAGATCGGCTGTGTGGCCCGGCTTGGCTTCACTGCGGAAGAAGTGGCCCAGCTGAAAAAGGGCGCCGGTGCCAAGATCACCATCGTCCCCTTCGTCGCCCCCGACGCCCGGGTGGAACTGCCGATCTCGCTGAAAGGCTTCACCGCAGGGCTTGCGGCTGTGGATGCCGCCAACGCCGCCGCCGATGCTGCCAGCGCCGCAGCGCGCGCGGCTGAACCGGCGACCGAGGCGCCCGCGACCGAAGCACCTGCCGAAGAAGCGCCCGCCACGAACGACTGACCGCAGCTTAGCTGCCAGCTTGGGGCCGGCCCGCAAGGGCCGGCCCTTTTGCGTCAGGCGGTGCGAAAGGCCAGAACCGCGTTCAGCCCGCCAAAGGCAAAGGCATTGGACAGCACCGCAGACACCCGTGCCTCCCGCGACTGATTTGGCACCACATCCAGCGGGCACTCCGGGTCAGCTGCCTGATGGCCAATCGTCGGGGGCAGGATGCCGCGCGTCAGCGCCAGCAGGCAGGCAATCGCCTCCAGCGCCCCCGTCGCCCCGATGGCATGGCCGTGCATCGACTTGGTCGATGACACCGGAGGCGGCGCGGGCCCGAACACCTGCAGGATCGCCGCGGCTTCGCTGCGGTCATTTGCCAGCGTGCCCGTGCCATGCGCGTTGAGGTAACCGATGTCGCCCCCGCTCAGGCCCGCATCCGCCAGCGCCAGCCGCATGGCACGGGCCGCACCGTCGGGGTCAGGGGCCACGATGTCCCCCGCATCCGCCGTCATGCCGAAGCCGGCAACCTCGGCCAGGATCGCAGCCCCCCTTGCCCGGGCGTGGTCCTCGGCCTCGAAGACCAGCACCCCGGCCCCGTCGCCGATGACCATGCCCTTGCGACCCAGACTGAACGGGCGACAGGCGTCGGGTGCCAGCACGCGCAGCCCCTCCCACGCCTTGACGCCGCCAAAGCACAGCATCGCCTCGCTGCCCCCGGTCAGCATCACATCCGCCGCCCCAAGCCTGATCTGCTGCAGCGCCAGCCCCATCGCATGGTTGGCGCTGGCGCAGGCCGAGGAGACTGACAGCACAGGCCCCTGCAATCCATAGACAATCGAAAGATGCGACGCGGGCGCATTGTGCATCAACCGCGGCACGACCAGGGGCGAGACGCGGCTTTTCCCCTCGGCAAAGACCGCGCGATAGCTGTCTTCCCAAGTGCTGATCCCGCCCGCCGCCGTGCCAAGGATCACCCCACCCCGCGCGCCAAGGCCGGAAGACAGCCCCGCCATCGCCATTGCCTCGGCCCCTGCGACCAGAGCGTATTGCGTCACCCGGTCGTAAAGCGGCATCCGTCCGGGGTCGAGCGTGGGGGCCCAGTCCCGCACTTCACCGCCAATGCGGATCGACAGACGGTCGGCATCGCGAAAGGTCAGGGGGCCGATCCCTGAGCGCCCTTCGGCCAGCGCGGCAAAGGTGCCCGGCACGTCCTGCGCCAGCGCATTCACCGTGCCAATGCCGGTGATGACGACGCGCCTCATCCCCGTTCGGCGATCAGCCGCGCCACGCCCGCAACAATGCCAGGGACCGAGGCGAAGTCGAAGTCCGGCAGGTCGGGTTCATTGGCGTTGAATGGGATGGTGATGCCAAAGCGTTCCTCCAGCGCAAAGATCGCCTCGACCTTGCCAAGACTGTCCAGACCCAGATCATCCACCCGCGCATCCGGGGCAATCTCGGACGGGGTCAGCAATAGCTGCGCTGCGAGAATCTCGATCACTGCCATTTCAACGTCCGTTTGCATTTTTGGCCTGCAATCCCCGGTGTTTCCGTGGCGGTTCCTACTCGGCTTCCGGGGCGAAGGGAACGCCCTTCTCCAACGCGGCCACCCGGGTGGCAAGGCGCGGCAGGCGGCGCAGCGCCTTCTGGATTTCCACATGGGTCTCCATCTTCACCGCGGGATATCCCAGCAGCACCCGCCCTGCAGGCGCGTTGGTGAAAATCTTGGTCGCCCCGCCGCAGATCACGTCATTGCCGACAAAGATGTTGTCATTGACCCCGCATTGCCCGCCCAAAACCACCCGGTCGCCGATCCGGGCCGATCCGGCAATGCCAACCTGCCCGCAGAGCAGACAGTCACGGCCGATCTGCACGTTGTGGCCGATGTGGACAAGGTTATCCAGCTTGGTGCCGGGCCCGATTTCGGTATCGCGGATCGTGCCCCGGTCCACACAGACATTCGCACCGATTTCCACGTCATCCCCGATGGTTACGGCACCAAGCGAATGTATCCGCGTCCAGCTTTGGTCCTTGATGTCGGCGCGGCTGCCCAAGGTTTCGCGGATCTCCTCCACCCCCGATTTTTCGGGTGTCACAAAGCTGAATCCGTCCGCGCCGATCACCGCCCCGGGCTGGCAGATGAACCGGTCACCGATGGTCACCCGCGCCCCGATCCGCGCGCCGTGCAGGATCAGGCAATCCGCCCCGATCCGCGCACCCTCGGCGATTGAGGTGTGCGACGCGATCCGCGCATTAGGTCCGATCACTACACCCGCACCGATGGTGACGAACGGGCCAATCGCCGCCCCGCTCCCGATAACGGCTGAGGGATGCACAATCGCCATCCCATGCACGCCGGCGTCAATATCCGGCCCCGGGTCCATCAGCCGCGTCAGCCCCGCCATGGCCAGCCGCCCGCGCGGGGCAAAGATAGCGGCCTTCAGGCCCATCGCCTGCCAATCCGCCCCGGGCCACAGCATCGCGGCTTGCGCCTGCCCCTTGGCAATCCCGTCCGCATAGCGCGGGTCCATCGCCAGGGCCAGATCGCCGGGCCCCGCCGCCTGCGGTTCGGCCGCGCGGGCCACGGTCAGGTCAAGATCACCCGCCGCCTCGGCCCCCAGGGCCAGCGCGATGTCGCGGATCGTATGCGGCATGGGGAACCTCCGTCTCAGCCCGTGACGGAAGGATTAGCCCTGAACCCCGCCCAAGGCCACCCCGGCCTCTTCCAGCGCCCGAAACAGCGCCGCGTCCCGCCCATAGACGTCACGACGATAGCCGATGCGGCCCTTGCTGTCCGGATAGGCGGTGAAATAGACCAGATGCACCGGCACGGTCTTGTCCAGCTTCACCGTGGTTTCGTTACCCGTGTCGAGATGCGCCTGGAACTCGGCTTCCGGGTCATCGGATTGCAGCGCCAGCAGCGCATAGGCAAGGTCAAACGGATCGGCCACCCGGATGCAGCCATGGCTGTAGGCGCGCACGTCATTGCCGAACAACGACTTGGACGGGGTGTCGTGCAGGTAGATGTTGTACTTGTTCGGGAACATGAACTTCACCAGCCCCAGCGCATTGCCGTCCGAAGGCGGCTGACGCAGGCCATAGGGAAAGCTGCGCGCTGAATAGGCCGAGAAATCGACCGACCCGCGCGGCACGACCCGTCCACGCCCGTCGATCACCTGCAAATGCCCCACGGCATTGGGGTTCTGCTGCAAAAGCGGCAGGTATTCCTTGACGATGATCGACCGCGGCACCCCCCAGGACGGGTTGATGACCATATGCTCCATCTCGTCGGAAAACTCGGGGCTGCGCTGGTCGGGCACGTTCTTCCCGATCACCACGCGCGTATCAAAGACCGTGCGGCCGTGCTCGATGATCTTGGCGCGGAAGTCCGGCAGGTTGACCCAGATGTGGCGCACCGACTGGTCGATATCCAGCCAGCGTTCCCGCTCCAGCGCCACGATGACCGATTTCAGCCGGTCCCCGGCGCTGATGTTCATCTCAAGGATCGTGCCTTCGCCGGCGCGCCCATCGGCCACCAGCCCATGCGCCAGTTGGAACGCCTGCACCGCCGCCTGCACGGCGCGGTCATAGCTTGCCGTCGCTGTCGGTGCCAGATAGCCCATCCGCACCAGCCGGTCGCGCAGCGCCACGACGGCAGCGCCCGTGTCGCCCGGCTCAACCGGAGTCACCGCCAAAGGTTCCCCCCAACCCCCCGCGGCAATCTGCGCTTCAAGCCCGATCTTGGCCTTCATCAGGTTCAGATAGGCCGGAGATTTCGGCATCAGCCAGGTCATGACCGCCTTGGGGTTCCCGGCGGCAATGCGCGTCAGCAGGATCTGCGGATCAATCCGGTCGATCTCGCGCACGATACCCGCATCCACCTTGGCCGGATCAATCGCGCCCGAGGTCAGATCCCGCGCCCAGGCCAGATAGGCCCGGGTCATCGCCACTTCGATCCGGCCCCGGTCCCCTTCGGATTCCGCCGCGCGCAGCGCGTTGGTCAGGGCCACCGCATCATAGCGCTGCACTGGCAGGCCATGATCGGCGGCACTGGCGATCGCCGCCAGAAACGCCTGCCGGCGTTCGGCATCATCGCTCCCCGTCCACAGGGGTTCATACCCCGTCTTGCCATACCAGTCGGCAATGACCGCATCATCGGTCGCCGCGGCGGCAAGGGATTGAGAAAATGCGCTCGGTTGCGCCGCAGCCGGAGCCGACAGGAACGCCCCCAGGGTCAAGGACAGCACGATGGTAAGGGCAGGCAACTTGTAAGGGGCAGACCGGGTCATTCAACTCTCATTTCCAAGGACTTGGCAGCGTTTGGGCAGCGTTTGGGCAGCGTTTTGTCATCGTTTCTTGAAAATCGCGCCGCTGTCCATTCACAAACCGGTAGGACAGTGACTTGACCCCTTGACTGTGTCCAAAATCGCGACAGTGACCGGGCAAACCGATGCAGCGACACAACACTGGGCAACTTTCAGGCACGTTCAGCGAAAATTTGCCGATTCAGGTTGTGGTGGGGAACCAAGGAACAATCGAGGCTTGGGCTTCGATTCGACTTGTGCCATAACCCAGTGGCACTTGGGGAAGAAGTTGCACGAAAGCTGCACTAAGGCAGTCGAAGACAGCAACGGGGACAGGCGTAAGAATGACTGACCAGACAAGTTTCGGCGTCACACGGCGTGGCCTATTGGGTGCGTTTGCGGCAACGGCCGTGATTGCGGCCCCGACCTACTCGAATGCCTTCGGGCTTTTGAAAGGGTCCGGCGACATTCGCCGCATCCGCATGTACTCGGGCAGAACCGGGGAAAGCATCGACACGATCTACTGGATCGAAGGGGAATACATCCCCGAAGTCATGAAGGAAATCAATTACTTCATGCGCGACTGGCGGTCTGATGATGCCATCGGGATCGACATGCGCACAGTGGACATCATGGCCGCGTCGCACCGGCTGATGGATGTCAGCGAACCCTACATGCTGCTGTCGGGCTTCCGCAGTCCCAAGACCAACGCGATGCTGCGGTCCAAGTCGCGCGGCGTGGCGAAGAACTCGCTGCACATGAAGGGCCAGGCGGCAGACCTGCGGCTGAAATCGCGGTCGGTCGGCCAGATGGCCAAGGCGGCGGCGGCCTGTGCTTCGGGCGGCGTCGGCAAGTATTCGCGGTCGAACTTCGTCCACATGGATTGCGGCCCGGTCCGCAGCTGGGGCGGCTGACACCCCGAACAATTGGAAAAGCGGCGCCTTCGGGCGCCTTTTTCATTTCTGCACCAGCCTCCCGCTCGTCGTCGACTTCGTCGCTCCTCGCTCTTCCCGACGAGAAGACGAAGTCGAACGAGGAGGGTTAGGAGGATGAGGAGGATCGTCAGCCCTCGCCCACCTCGCGCCCGCGAAAGCCCATCGCCACCACGAACTTCTCCGAACTGTCGGCGCGGCTGGCGGGTGGTTTGACGTTCGCCACCTTCTTGAAGTTCTTCTTCAACACAGCCTGCATCTCGTTCTCGGCCCCGCCTGCCAGCACCTTCGCGACAAAGGTCCCGTCATCCTCCAGCACGTCGAAGGCGAAGGCCAACGCCGCCTCGACCAGCGCCACAATCCGCAAGTGGTCCGTCGCCTTGTGTCCGCTGGCCGCCGCCGCCATGTCGGACATCACCACGTCGGCCCGGCCCCCAAGCCAGCCCTTGACCAGATCATCCGCCTGATCCGACAGGAAATCGAGCTGGTGGAGTTCGGCCCCCGCAATCGGCTCCACCTCTTGCAGGTCCACGCCAATCACCCGGCCCACCGGCTTTTTCGGGTTCTGCCCCAGCGCATTGACCCGGACCACCGCCACCTGGCACCAGCCCCCCGGCGCGCAGCCAAGATCCACCACCCGCGCCCCGGGCTTCAGAAACCCGTAGCGGTCGTCCAGATCCATGATCTTGTAGGCCGCCCTGCCCCGGTAGCCTTCCTTCTTGGCGCGGATCACATAGGGGTCATTCAGCTGCCGCTCCAGCCACAGCGTCGAAGACAGCTTGCGCCCCTTCGCCGTCTTGACCCGCACCCGCAATTCGCGCTGGCCCCGGCCCGAGCCTGGTTTTTCCGTCATGTGTAAGGCCCGTCCTCAAGAATGCCGTCGCTGCTCATCTGCGCGTACAAGAGGCCCTCCCTAAGGCCCCTGTCGGCCACCGACAAGCGGTCCGTCGGCCAGATCCGCATCAGGGCCTGCAGGATCGCAGCACCCGACATGATCAAGGCGTGGCGATCGCGGCCGATCCTCGGGTCATTCCGCCGCCCTTCCGGGCCCAAAGACAGGTAATCGCGGATCACCGTGTCGATCTGGTCGGATGTCATCTGCAGCCCGTCCACCTTGGTCCGGTCATAGCGCTTGAGGTTCAGGAAACTGGCCGCGACCGTGGTCACCGTGCCGCTGGTGCCAACAATCTGAAACCCCTCACGCGGGTTTTCGGCGTTGTAGGGGCTGAAGCTGGCCAGGTTCTCCTCGAAAAACCAGCTCATCAGGGCAAAGCGCGCGGCATCGTCATCCACGTCGATGAACTGGTCCTTCAGCGTCGCCACACCAAGCGGCACCGAAATCCAGTCCACCACCCGGGCCACGGCCCCCTCGCCCTGCGCGTCAAACCCCATGTGCAACCGCATGATCGCTTTGGGCCGGTCCGGCGGGGCCACAGCGGACAGGTCGATCCAGACCAGCTCCGTCGATCCGCCGCCGATGTCCACCACCAGCAACTGCTCGGTCGTGTGGCTGACCAGAGGCGCGCAAGAGATGACCGCCAGCCGCGCCTCTTCCTCGGGGGCGATGATCTCCAGCTGCAGACCCGTCTCGCGCCGCACCTGACGGATGAAGTCGCGGGCGTTGCGCGCGCGGCGGCACGCCTCGGTCGCGACCAGCCGCATCCGGCGGACGTTGTGCTTTTCCAGCTTCTTCTCGCAGATCCGCAGCGCCTGAATCGTGCGCGCCATCGACGACCGGCTCAACCGCCCGGACGCTTCCAGCCCGACGCCCAGCTGGACCGACTTGGAAAAGCTGTCAACGATCACGAACTGACTGCCCGTGGGTTGGGCAATCAGCATCCGGCAACTGTTGGTCCCAAGATCAAGCGCCGCATAAAGCGGAGCTGACCCCGGGTCAGATAGGGCAGACGGTGCATCAGCGCGGGAAACATCCAGGGAAGTCTCGACCTGCGCGTCAGTCGCGTCCGCCCTACGGGGACGCTCGGGCGTCATGATCGCCCTCCATGTGTGGTTGAGGAAAAGGTAGTCGGGAACCAAGGATGGTGCAAGTGGTGTGACAGCGCCCCAAGGCGGCAGTGCCGCGCGGGCAGGCGACCCTGGGGCCCGGCCTGCGCGTCCCGACATGATGTTCATGGGAAGATTTCATCTTCGAACCCATGGCAGGGTCTTGCGCAATCGGGATAGGATGCCAGCGTCGCTTGACGCCTGTCCAAGGTCGGAAATCGACATGGGGCGTCGCCGCCCGGCGATTATCTAGCAGGAAAGTCAAAGGATCTGCGCCATGACCACCGTCACCATCGTTTACTGGCGCGACATCCCGGCGCAGGTCATCGTCGGCACCGGCCGCCGCGCCTCCAAGGTCCAGCTGTCCGAACGCTTCGAACAGGCCATCGACCGCTGCGCCATGAAGATCGGCGCCAAGGACGCGGACGCCTACCTTGCCGAATGGCGCAAAGCCCCCATCGGCGATGTCGAGGGCGAGCCTGACACGATTGCCGCGACCGAAGCCGCCCGGCTTGAGGCCGAATTCGACACTGACCGCCTGAAAGCCCTGATCGCAACGGATGGTTGGGCCAAGGCCTGACCAGATGCCCCTGCCGCCCGCCAAGCCCCTGACACTCAAGGAAACCGTGATGGCCCTGTTCAACTTCCGCCGCAAGGACGAACCCGCCGCCGCCCCGCTGGAGGCGTTCCTCAAGGGCTACTCGATCGAGGTGATGCCCCGCACCGCCGAAAAGGTGGACAGCCTCCGCGACATCCTCCCCACCGGCACCCGCGTCTACATCGCCCATATCGACGGCACGCCGATCGAGGATATGGTGGCCACCGCCGCGCGGGTCACGGCGGAAGGCTACAGCGCCATGCCGCACTTTCCCGCGCGGATCATCAAGGACAAGGCCACGCTGACCGACTGGGTCGCGCGCTACAAGGACGTGGGCGTGCGGCAGGGCCTTCTGCTTGCCGGCGGTGTCGCCCAACCCGTGGGCGACTTCGCAACCTCGATGCAACTTCTTGAATCCGGGGCCTTTACCGGCTTTGACCGCCTTCATGTCGCAGGCCACCCCGAAGGCAACAAGGATATCGACCCCGATGGGTCCGACCGCATGGTGATGGAAGCCGCGCGCTGGAAATCCGCCTTCATGGACCGCACTGATGCGCAGATGGCCATGGCCACCCAATTCTGCTTCGAGGCGCAGCCGGTCATCGACTGGGTGAACCGCCTGCAGGCCGAAGGCGTCAAGCTGCCGGTCCATATCGGCATCGCTGGCCCCGCGAAACTGCAGACCCTGATCAAATTCGCCATCGCCTGCGGTGTGGGGCCAAGCCTCCGCGTCTTGCAGAAACGGGCGATGGATGTCACCAAACTCCTCCTGCCCTATGAGCCGACCGAGGTTCTGGCCGATCTTGCCGCCCACAAGGCCGCAAACCCCGGCTTTGGCATCGAACAGGTCCATTTCTTCCCCTTGGGTGGCATCAAGACCAATGCCCAATGGGTCACCGACAATGGCGGCGCCTCGGGCGTCCCTGCAAACGCTGAAAAGGTTTAAGAATGACCCGTACTGTCATTGAATCCAAAACGAAAACCGTCATCATCGGTTTCGACGAACCCTTCTGCGTGATCGGCGAACGGATCAACCCCACCGGCCGCAAGAAACTCGCGGCCGAGTTGGAGCAGGGCAATTTCGAAACCGTCATCAAGGACGCGCTGGAACAGGTCGCCTGCGGGGCCACGGTCCTTGACGTGAACTCCGGCGCTGTCTTCACCAACATGATGGCCACCGACCCGCGCTATGCCGACAACAACTTTGTCGAACCGCCGCTGATGAAGGCTCTGATCGAGATCATCCAGCAGACCGTCGACGTGCCGCTCTGCATCGATTCGTCGGTTCCCGGGGCGCTGGAATCCGGCCTGATGGCCTGCGAAGGCCGGCCCCTCCTGAACTCCGTCACGGGTGAGGAGCACCGGCTGGAACTCGTGCTGCCGCTGGTCAAGAAATACAACGTGCCGGTCGTGGCGATTTCCAACGACGACACCGGCATTTCCGAAGACCCCGACGTGCGCTTTGCCGTGGCCAAGAAGATCGTCGAACGCGCCGCCGATTTCGGCATCCCGGCGCATGACATCGTGGTTGACCCGCTGGTGATGCCGGTCGGCGCCATGGGGTCCGCTGGTCAGCAGGTCTTTACCCTCGTCCGCCGCCTGCGGGATGAGCTTGGGGTGAACACCACCTGCGGGGCGTCCAACATCTCCTTCGGCCTGCCCCACCGCCATGGCATCAACGGGGCCTTCCTGCCCATGGCCATTGGCGCAGGCATGACCTCCGCCATCATGAACCCCGTCCGCCAGCAGGAAATGGAAGCGATCCGCGCCGCCAACTTCCTGATGAACCACGACCCGAACGGCGGCGAATGGATCCGCTTTGCCAAAGTGCTTGAGGCGGTCGAGGGCGGCATGACCTTCGCCGAAGCGTCCGCTGCGGCCAGCCAGGCCTCGGCCGGGCGGCGTGGCGGGCGTAAAGGCCGGGGGTAGGCAACACCCCTAACCCGCTAAAGATGAACGCAATTCACGCGTTTATCCTTGCAGTTGCGCTGCCCGATCCGCTAGGCTTTTGCTGACCAGCACGGATCGGGCCGCCCTATGTCCAACTCGGATTTCGAAGAGCGGCTCAACCGGATCAGGTCTGGCGCGGGACAGAACCCGAACCAGCCCTTCGCCGCGACAAAGACGAAACGCCGTTTGCCCAAGGGCTTATTTTTCGGCCCGATCATGGTCAATGCCGGAGCGTATCTGGTCGCAGTCATCAACCTCAACTACGAATCGATCAAGGACCAGTATGGCCTTGCTGCCGCCCTGGGCCTGGGATTTGGCAGCATTGCGATCATTATATTTGGCGTGGTGCTGACGATCCGCGCAATTGGCGGTGTTCGCAAAGCGCATTCCGAGCGTTCCTCTAATGCGCCGGCCGTCTATTCCCCGCAAGCTTCTGCGACGGCTGCCTCGCCGATCCAGATGCAGCCGACACGTTCGCGCTTTCGCTGGCGGTACCGGTTTGGCCTTGTCATTCTTGGGGGCTTAGGCTGTGCAGTGGGCATTCAAATGGCAAGGATTGCCATGGATGACTACGTGGTGATCCGGGATGACTATGGTGGGGGGGCAGCAGCGGGTTTGGGGCTTGGCGGCATTGCGATCGTGTCGCTTGGCGTGGCGTTGTTCATCCGGGCGATCTTTCCCGGCAACACCGCGCCAGCTGAACAGGGGGCGCCCGTATACACAGTCGCGATGACCAGACCTCCGGTGCAAACCTCCGGAGGCGCGCGCGCAATCTTCTCGCTTCTTGGGCTCGCGATGGGCGGAATTGCCTGCTTCTTCTTGTATTTCGGCAATGTTGTCGCGCACTTGCGTGCCATCGGTGAGGTGGACGCGAGGACGGCAAATGCTGTGCAAATGGGCAGCGCTGTCATCGCGTTCGCGCTGGTGGCGCTGGCGCTGTTGATCGGATTTCTGGGCATTTTCTTCCGCGGACTGCCGCTGCGGCGCGTGCCGGTGTTTTTCCTTCTGGGCAGCATGCTGCTTTATGTAAGCTTCCAGACCCTGCGCATTCATCCGTTGAACTGGCCAAGCTTCATGGCCGAAGTCACCAGACAGTTGAATAGCCGGTCCGCCGAATAGGCACCTTGCGGCGGCTGGCTGCGCGTTCAAACCCTAAGAAAGTCTGAACGGCGACCTGTAACCCCTTGATTCGCCACAAATGAGCCCCTGTCCCTGCCCGGGACACCTACCCCGCCACCACCCGCAAACTCGCAGCCCGCGCCTTCGGGACCTTGTCGACCTCGACACAGGTAAAGACGTGCAGGGTATCCAGCTCCCGGTCCACCACCGCGTGGTCGCTGACCCACCCCCCCATCCCCAGATAGGTCCGCAGCAAGGGCGGCAGCGCGGCCAGCGACGCCCGCCGGTCCGTGACCGGCCCCACCAGCGCGGGATAGTTGACCACCTCAGCCGCCTTCCGCCCGGGCCGGTGTTCCTCTGGCCCCAGATGACCCGCGGCCAGCAAGGCAAGCCCCGACCGGTGCAGCCCCCAGTCCGCCCCCCGGAACGAGGTGCAGCCGACCAAGAGCCCCGCCTGCCCCTCATCCACCAGCCGCGTCATCGCCCCCCAGGCCATGCGCAGCACATCGGGGTGGACGCCTCCGGGGGCCAGGCAGAACCGCCCCATCTCGGCGATGGGAAGCGCGTATCCGGCAAGCGGGGTCACATCATAAAACCGCGCGGCATAGCCTTGCTCCAGCCCGGCCCCCCAGCCGAACAGCATGACGCGGAAGTAGCCCAGCAGCTCACCCTCGGCGGATTCGACCATGACATGGGCCGACAGCGCGTCCTGCGCGTCCTCTTCTTCGCCGACATGCCGGGGAAAGGCGGCGCGGCGAAAGTCCATGATCCGGCCCAGATCCCCCGGACCCTCCGCCAACCGCGCGATCAGTCTGCCCCGTACCAAAGGCTGCACGCCCTTTTCCCCCGCTGCACCACGCCCTAGATAGAACCTGTAAAACAGGAGTCCCCGAAATGGACAAGATCATCAAGACCGAAGCCGAATGGCAGGCCCAACTGTCCGACCTCGCCTACAAGGTCACGCGCAAGCACGGCACTGAACGCGCCTTCACGCATGATGACTTCCCGAAAGCGCCCGGCACCTTCCGCTGCATCTGCTGCGACGCGCCCTTGTTCGATCATACCACAAAATTCGAAAGCGGGACCGGCTGGCCGTCGTTCTATGCCCCGCTTGACCACGAGATGGTGGGCGAGCAGTCCGACAACAGCTGGTTCATGCGCCGCACCGAAGTACACTGCAACCGCTGCGAGGCGCATCTTGGACATGTGTTCCCGGACGGTCCGGCCCCGACGGGCCTGCGCTACTGCATCAATGGCGTGGCCTTGCGGTTCGAACCGGAGGATTGACCTCCGGCCTATTCGCCGATGAAGTCACTCGCCTGGAAGCGCCCGAAGTTGCCCAAAAGCTGCCGGATCAGCGAGATGCCCTTGATGTTCGTCTCGGTCACGCGGCGTGAAATCTGCACGACCTTGCCGTCTTCAAGGCCATAGCGCGCAATGTTTTCCACCGTGCCGGAGGCGTTGAAGGTGACGGCCAGAACCTCACGCTCGATCTCGCGGGGTTGGCGGGGGCCGCGATGTTCATAGCGGCTTTGGACATAGAACCAGCCTTCGTCATTCAGAAGGCCCGAGGTCGAGGGGCGGCCGATCTTCTGGCCAACAGTCTCGCGCGTGTCGACACCCACTTCGACGAGGGCGAGTTCATCCTCAGCCGGCACATAGCCATGGTTGCGATAGACCGACGAACAGGCGGCGATGCCTGCCACGAGGACCAGCATTGCACCTTGCTTGCGCGTCCTATGGCACATCGCCAGGACCGTCCGCGCCAACCGGAATACCGCCATACCTGCCCTCATGCCCGCCAAAAACGCCGCTCGCGACGCGGGTTCTTCAAAACCCTTTGCAAAGGGGATAACAGAAGGGTGGCCCCTTGTTCAAGAATGGAACGCCTGACCGGGGCTGCCTGCCATCATTCCCTTGTGAAGGCCCCACCATGACCGATGCCGCCCCTGCCCGCCCGACCCGGTTTCGCACCGGCGGCCTTAGCCCGCGCAAGCCGACGCGCTTTCACTATGCCCCCGATGCCGAGGTGCAAGCCAGTCTGGCGCAGGACCTGGGCCTGCTGGCGCTGCGCAAGCTGGAGTTTGCGGGCCAGATCACGCCGGACGGGCGTGACGCAATGGTGCTGACCGCCACGCTGACGGCCGAATGTGATCAGGCCTGCATCGTGACCCTGGCCCCGGTGCGCGCACGGATCAGCGAAGAGGTGCGGCGCAGATATGTCGTCGATCTGCCCGCGCCCGATGCGGATGAGATGGAAATGCCCGAGGATGATACCGTCGAACCGATGCCCGAGGTCATTGATATTGCCGACATCGCGGCCGAGGCGCTGATGCTGGCGCTGCCGCTTTACCCCAGGGCGCCGGGGGCGGAACTGGGCAACCTGACACTGGCGCCGGACGGGGTGACGCCGCTGGAGGACAGCGACCTGAAGCCCTTTGCGGGGCTTGCCGCCCTTGCCGGACGGATGGCGGCAAAGCCTGACAAAGAGGGCTGAAACCCGCCGCCTACCGGGCGAAAAGGGCTTGCGCATGCCAGAAATGCGAGTATGTATCGCGCCTCATTCAAGCTGTGAAGCAGCACCGGTCGGCTATTGCCGAGGCATCCTCTGACCGCGTTGCTTTGCAAAGGAAATCCAGGGGCCTGTCCCCACTGCCTGAGGTTGTGACATGGCTGTCCCGCAGAACCGCACTACGAAATCCAAGCGCAACATGCGCCGCGCGCATGACTCGCTGGTTGCCGCGAATCCGAACGAATGCCCGAACTGTGGCGAGCTGAAGCGCCCGCACCATGTGTGCCCGTCCTGCGGCCACTATGATTCGCGCGAAGTCGTGTCGATGGCCCGTGAAGTGGATCTTGACGAGGATGCGGCGTAAGCCGCGCCTTTCGCGCGACATATCCCATGGCCACCGGACCCGATTTTGCGTCTGCCACGGCCTCTGTATCGGCTTCTGATCGCGTCGTCATTTCGGTAGATGCCATGGGGGGTGATCGTGGACCGGCAGCGGTTGTTGCCGGTCTTGCTGATTCCATGGCCCAACATCCCCAGATGGACGCGATCCTGCATGGCGACGAGGCGGTGGTTGCACCGCTGGTCGCCCGCCATCCGATTCTGAGCGGTCGTTGCACCTTGCGGCACGCCCCGCGCGTCGTGACGATGGAGGACAAGCCCGCCCAGGTGATGCGCCACGGGGCCGGCACGTCGATGTGGTCGACGATCGACAGCGTCAAGGACGGCGAGGCGACGGTTGCCGTGTCCTGCGGCAATACCGGTGCGCTGATGGCCGTGTCGATGCTGCGCTTGCGGAAGTTGCCTGGGGTGAACCGGCCAGCGATTGCCTGCCTTTGGCCGTCGCGCAATCCGGGCGGGTTCAACCTGATGCTGGACGTGGGCGCCGATGTGAAGGCCGAAGCCGACGATCTGCTGCAATATGCCACGATGGGCGCGTCCTATGCCCGCAACGGCATGGGCCTGGCACGGCCACGGATTGGCCTGCTGAATGTCGGCACCGAAGAACACAAGGGCCGGGCCGAGTTGAAGGAAGCGCATGACCGGATGACCGCTGTGGCCAAGGTCGGCAGCTTTGACTATGTCGGCTTTGTCGAAGGTGGCGATCTGCCATCGAACCGGGTGGATGTCATCGTGACCGATGGTTTCACCGGTAACGTCGCGCTGAAGACGGGTGAAGGTACGGCCAAGCTGATCTCGGACTTTCTGCGAGACGCGTTCGGGGCGGGCATCTTGTCAAAATTTGCGGCCCTGTTGGCAATGAATTCGCTGAAACGCTTTCAGAAACGCATCGATCCGCGCCGCGTGAACGGTGGGGTCTTTCTGGGGCTGAACGGCACTGTGGTGAAATCTCACGGCGCTGCCGATGCCACGGGTGTGGCTGCGGCCATCGGCCTTGCCTATCAACTCGCGCAAGTCCGTTTCATCGAACGGCTGGCGGCCCGGGTTGCATCGGCCGAAGGTGCGGGGCAGGATGCCGCGCAGGAAGCGCCCGGCAGCGACGCCGGGTTGGGGAGCAGTCCGACCGCATGACGATACGCGCCACAGTCAAGGGCGTCGGGCACTACCTGCCCGACCGCGTAGTCCCGAACGCCGAGTTCGAAGCCATTGTCGATACCTCGGATGAATGGATCAAAAGCCGATCAGGGATCGAGCGCCGGCATTTCGCCGCCGAAGGCCAGCTGACCTCAGACCTTGCCACACGGGCGGCCTTGGCCGCCTTGGCCGACGCAGGGATGGCGGCTACCGATATCGACGCGATCATCGTCGCCACCTCGACCCCGGATTTCACCTTTCCCTCCGTTGCAACCATGGTGCAGGCCGCGCTTGGGATGACCAAGGGCTATGCCTTCGACGTGCAGGCAGTGTGCGCGGGTTTCGTCTATGCGCTCACCAACGCCAATGCGCTGATCCTGTCGGGTCAGGCAAAACGCGTGCTGGTGATCGGGGCCGAGACGTTCAGCCGTCTGATGAACTGGAAGGACCGGGGGACCTGTGTGCTGTTCGGTGACGGTGCCGGGGCGCTGGTGCTTGAGGCGGTTGAGGCCAGCGGCAGCAGTGCCGACCGGGGCATCCTGGCGGCTGACCTCAACTCGGACGGGCGGTTCCGGGACCTGCTTTATGTGGACGGCGGGACATCCACCGGGACCACCGGGCATCTGGTGATGGAAGGCAAGGAAGTCTTCCGCCATGCCATTGAAAAGCTGGCAGAAACCGCGCATACCGCGCTGGAGAAGGCTGGGCTCACGTCGGACGATGTTGACTGGATCGTGCCGCATCAGGCCAATATCCGCATCATCGAAGGCACCGCAAAACGGATGCAGGTGTCGATGGACCGGGTGATCGTCACGGTGCAGGATCATGGCAACACATCAGCCGCGTCGATCCCACTGGCCCTGTCGGTTGGCAAGGCGCGCGGCCAGATCAAGCCGGGCGATCTTCTGGTGACCGAGGCGATTGGCGGCGGGCTGGCCTGGGGCTCGGTCGTCCTGCGCTGGTAGGCGCCTTTAAGCCCGCGCCCCAAGTGGTTGATATTGACTCGGAAATCCATCCGCCGCATGGTCGTGGAAAGAGCCGTGTTCACAAGCTCATGGGGGGACGAGATGAGCGAGAAGACCCTGACCAGAATGGACCTCAGCGAAGCCGTTTTTCGCGAAGTGGGCCTGAGCCGCAACGAATCTGCCAATCTTGTCGAAGCGGTGCTGCAGCATATGTCGGACGCGCTGGCCTCGGGCGAGACGGTGAAAATTTCGTCCTTCGGGACCTTTTCGGTCCGTGCCAAATCCGCCCGGGTGGGCCGCAACCCCAAGACTGGCGAAGAAGTTCCGATTTCCCCGCGCCGCGTCCTGACCTTCCGCCCCTCGCATCTGATGAAGGATCGCGTTGCTGCCGGAAAGAAGCGCTGAAGGGGCTGTAGCGGATGGACAAGTCGCCTGACGCCTTCCGCACGATCAGCGAAGTGGCCGAAGTTCTGGAAACCCCGGCCCATGTGCTGCGGTTCTGGGAAAGTCGGTTTACGCAGATCCGCCCGGTCAAGCGTGCCGGGGGGCGGCGGTATTATCGTCCTTCCGACGTGGCGTTGCTGGCAGGCATCAAACGGCTGCTGCATGATGAAGGTCTGACGATCCGGGGCGTCCAGAAGATCCTCCGTGATCAGGGTGTGCGCCATGTGGCGGGCCTTTCGGACGATTCGGTGTCGGTTGAAGGACTGATCGCCCCGGCTGTGACGGCCGAGGTCATCCGCCTTGACAGCCGACAGGATGCCGACGCGGAAGACGCGACAGCGTTCGCGCCGGATCCGGTCGAAGAAGTAATCCCAGAAGCCGGATTCATCGCCATCGAGGATGATGAGGATCTGGCGCCTGCCGCCCCCGCAACTCCGGTGCAATCTGTCCTGCCACTGTTTGATACACCTCCCGCGCCGAAAGCTGCCCCGCGACAGCCAACCCGCCGGGAAGATGAAACTTTTGCCAGCTTGATCAGAGCCTTGCCGCCCAAAGCTCTACGACTGTCAGCGCCGGAAATTGCTGTTCTGGCCCGCCGTCTGGCCGCCTTGCGCGCGCAACTTGCCAGCCGGTCCGAAGGCGGCGAGGGCTGAGCGCATCATGTGGATGACCGGATGCTTTCCCGCTTGCCCCGGCCCGGAATATCAGTATGTATCGCCCCGTGTCGGGCCGTAGCGCAGCCTGGTTAGCGCGTCCGTCTGGGGGGCGGGAGGTCGAGAGTTCGAATCTCTCCGGCCCGACCATTGCAAAACCGCCCGCCTGCCCTGCGGCAGCGCGGGCGGTTTCGTTTTCACCATCCGGGGCGGGGATCTGATGACACATGGCGTTCTCCCCTCACAGGCCCTGCGCGGGTTGATCGCTGCGGGTGGCATTGCCGCCAGTCCCGATGTTCTGGACGACCAGTTGCAGCCCGCCAGCCTTGACCTGCGGCTTGGCACGGTGGCCTACCGGGTGCGCGCGTCGTTTCTGGCGGGCAAGGGCCGCCGCGTGCAGGACCGGCTGGACGAATTCACCATGCACAAGGTCAACCTGACCGAAGGGGCGGTGCTGGAAAAGAACTGCGTCTATGTGATTCCCCTGGCCGAACGCCTGGCCCTGCCGCCGGGTGTGACAGCGGTAGCCAACGCCAAAAGCTCATCCGGTCGGCTGGACCTGCTGACCCGCACGATCACCGATGGCGGGATTGAGTTTGACCGCATCCCCGAAGGCTATGCCGGGCCGCTTTATGCCGAGGTGTGCCCACGCAGCTTTTCGGTGCTGGTGCGGGCCGGGCAGCGGCTGAACCAGATCCGCTTTCGCAGCGGTCAGGCGGTGCTGTCGGACGCCGAATTGACCAGCCTGCACGCCGCTGATCCGCTGGTGACCGGCGAGGCGGTGATTTCCGAAGGTCTGGGCTTTTCCGTGGACTTGCGCCCTGCAAAAGGCACTCTGGTCGGCTACCGTGCCAAACCCCATACGGGGGTGGTGGACCTTGACCGGATCGGCCACTATCCGGCGCAGGACTTCTGGGAAGAACTGCATTCCACGGATGGCCGCATCATCCTTGACCCCGGCGCGTTCTATATTCTGGTCAGCCGTGAGGCTGTGACGATCCCCCCCGACTATGCCGCCGAAATGGCCCCCTATCTGGCCATGGTGGGCGAATTCCGGGTGCATTATGCCGGGTTCTTCGACCCCGGTTTCGGCCATGCTGCAGCCGGGGGCAGCGGGTCGCGCGGGGTGCTGGAGGTGCGCTGCCACGAAGCGCCCTTCGTGCTGGAACATGGGCAGGTTGTGGGCCGTCTGGTCTATGAGCGGATGAGCGAACGGCCGGAAACCCTTTACGGCGTTGGGATTTCTTCGAATTACCAAGGTCAGGGGCTGAAGCTGGCCAAGCAGTTCCGGACGAGGCCCTAGCGCAAGAACCTGCGGCTTAGTCGGGCCGCCTTTTGCGCCTTGTCGGCCATCGCCTTGGCGGTCTTGGCCTGCTTGCGCTCTTCCGGGGTCATATCTGAGGCGGGCTTGCCACTGCGCGCGGCAAAGTCCACGCCGGTCTTTACCGCCGACCGGATGAACAGTCTGGTCCGCATCGTGATAAGCCGATTGAGATCCATGCTGGCCTTAATCCTCAAACAGCTCGGTCTGGCCGGCTGTGGCTTCGTCATCGTCATCGCCGGCCAAAGCCTGACCCGGAGCCGGGCGATTGTCCAGCAGGCCGGCGGCGCGCAGTTCTTTCAGGCCCGGCAGATCGCGGGCAGATTCTAGGCCGAAGTGGTCAAGGAAGGTTTCCGTCACGACAAAGGTCACAGGGCGACCCGGGGTCATCCGGCGGCGGCCAAGGCGGATCCAGTCCAGTTCCAGCAGTTGGTCGACAGTGCCGCGGCTGACTGCAACGCCACGAATCTCTTCGATCTCCGCGCGGGTGACGGGCTGGTGATAGGCGATAATCGCCAGCGTTTCGATTGCGGCACGGGACAGCTTCCGCGTCTCGACCGTTTCGCGCCGCATCAGGTGGCCAAGATCGGGCGCGGTGCGGAACGCGTAGGCGTCGCCCACCTTGACCAGGTTCACACCCCGCCCCTCATAGCGTTTGCGCAAATGGACCAGCGCTTCGGCCGGGTCCGACCCATGCGGCAGGCGGGCCGCCAGTTCGGCAAGGGTCACGGGTTCCGACATGGCGAAGAGGATCGCTTCGACCATCCGCTCCTGTTCCCCCATCGGGGGCGCGTCGAACAGGCTTTGTTCGTCAAGGTCGCTCATGGCTCCCTCCGCCGCAGCTGGATGGGGGCGAAGGTGTCGCCCTGCCGCAGGGTGATCTGCCCGGCCTTGGCAAGCTCCAGGACCGCCGCGAAATGGGCGGCAGTGGCGGACCGGCGGGCCATGGGGGTGACGTTCCAGCCTTCGGGCAGGAAGCTGGTCAGATCGGCCCAGTCACCCGCATAGCCGATCAGCCCGCGCAACCGGTCCAGCGCCTGTTCCATGGTGAAAACATGTTCGCGGTCCATCACGAAGGGGCGGAATTCATCCTTGGTGCGGATGCGGGCATAGGCGCGCATCAGGTCAAGCAGCGTGGCGGTATAGGTGACCTTGCGGTGATGGGTGACATCCTCGGGCACGCCACGCACAAAGAAATCGCGGCCAAGTTGGTCACGGCCCATCAGACGGGCGGCGGCATCGCGCATGGCCTGCAACCGTTCCAGCTGGAACGCCAGATGCGCGGCAAGGTCTTCGGCGCTGGGGCCCGCCTCGCCCGGTTCGGGCGGCAACAGCAGGCGTGACTTCAGGAAGGCCAGCCAGGCCGCCATCACCAGATAATCTGCCGCCAGTTCGATCCGCAGGCTGCGGGCCTGTTCGACAAAGCCAAGGTATTGTTCCGCCAGCTTCAGGACCGAGATCTTGCGCAGGTCCACCTTCTGCGTCCGGCTGAGGGTCAGCAGCAGGTCCAGCGGCCCTTCGAACCCGTCGACATCCACGATCAACGCCTCGGCGGCGATCCGGTCTTCGACGGGCAGGCGTTCCGGTTGGTCCCAGCTGTCGACATCAGCCATCGGCCAACTCCGCCAAGAGGGCGGGCATGTCAGCGGCAACCTTGCGCCGCAGGGCCAGCGCCGCCCTGCCCCGCGCCATGGCGGCTGGGGTCATCTGCCCGGCGGCATCGACCACGGCCGCCATCTCGGCCAGATCGCCCTTGCAATGCAGGGCCACGTCAACCCCCGCCGCCATCGAGCGTGCGGTGCGGTCTGCAAGGCTGCCCGAAAGCGCCTCCATGTTCAGGTCATCGGTCATGAGCAGGCCCTGAAAGCCGATCTCGTCGCGGATCTGGCGGATCATCGTTGGCGACTGGGTGGCGGGCAAGTCAGGATCAAGCGCGGCAAAGACCAGATGCGCTGTCATCGCCATCGGCAGGTCGGCCAGCGCGCGGAAGGGTGCGAAGTCCACCGCGCGCAGGTCGTCCAACCCGGCGGTGACTGTCGGCAAGGACAGATGCGTGTCCAGATGCGACCGGCCATGCCCCGGCATGTGCTTCAGAACCGGCAGGACACCCCCGGCCAGCAACCCGTCAGCCACCGCGCGACCGATGGTGGCGACGCTGGCAGGGTCAGTCCCATAGCACCGGTTGCGCAGGAAAGGGTGGGTCTGGGCAAAGGCCACATCAGCCACCGGCGCGCAATTGGCGTCGATCCCGACCGCCGCAAGTTCCGCTGCAATCACCTGCGACCGCAAGCGCAGGATCCGCGCGGCTTCGGCCAGCGATCCGGCGCGTTCCACCGTCTCAAGCGGCGGGTCCCAGTCGTGCCAGTGCGGCGCACGCAGGCGTTGGACGCGGCCCCCTTCCTGATCGACCAGGATCGGCGCATCGCGGCCCACCGCATCGCGCAGGTCGCCCGTCAAGCGGCGCAGCTGGTCCGGCGTTTCGACGTTGCGGGCGAAGAGGATGAACCCGAACGGGTCGGCTGCGCGAAAGAAGGCGCGCTCCTCAGGCAGCAGCGCAGGCCCCGCGCAACCAAGGATCGTCGCGCCAAAAGCGGCAGTCATCGCTGCGGAACCGGGATGCAGGTCGCCTCTTGCGCAACGAAGGCCGAGCAGAAGCGGCGGGCGTCGGTTTCATCCTCAAACCCATGGGCGCGAAGGCGAAAGAAGGTGCGTCCGCCGCTTTCGGCCGGTTGCACGACCATGGCCTTTTCCGCCAACAGATCGCCAAAGCTGCCTTGCAAGCGCGCCCATTCGGCCCGAGCCTCATCCGCGCTGTCGAAGGCGCCAAACTGCACCAGCCGGGTGCCAAGCGGGATCGTCGCGGGGTCGATCTCATTGACGGCCGACATATCCATGGCCTCGGTAGGCGCAGGGGCTTCAGCGGCGCGCAACGGGCGGGCTCTCGGGCGCGGCGACAGGGTGATCGCCCCGGCAGGCGCAATCTCGGCCGTTGCAGGCATCGCGTCACTCAGGGAGTCAGCAAGAGGGTCACTCAGCGGGTCAGTGGAGGCTGCAGCCAAGGAACCGGCATTCGCAGCGGGAGCAGGGTCAGGGTCCAGACCCAAAGCCTCGGCCAAGGCGGCATCTACGGCCAGTTCGGTCGGGCTGGCGCTTTCGACAGGCGGTGCGGCGGCCAGCGCCAGATCGGCGCCGGCGGGGTCGACCACGCCGGGGTCGGGCAGCGGGGCCGACACCTCAGCCAGCCCCGGCATCTGCGGCGCGGCAAGACCGGCGGTGTCTTCGGGCGCAAGCTCGACCGGGCGCGGCGCAAGGATCAGCGTTTCGGGCACCGCGGCGGCAACGCCGGACTCGGCGACATCATTCACCGACAGACCCTGATGACTGGCAATCTCGCCCCCCGGGTTGTCGGGGGCAATCCGCATCGGCCCGTCCAGCGCCTGCACCACCGGCACCCCGGTGACATCGCGTACGGCAAGCCGGTAGCCCCAGAAGCCAAGCCCCACAACCAGCCCGACAGAAGCCACCGCCCCTGCCAGTGTCACCCAGCGCTGAAACTTGTGCGCGCCCGGCCAGTGCGGCGGCGCATCTGCGTCATATTGGCCGCCATGATCTTCGTAATCTGCGTCCGCCATATGCTGCCCCTGCCTGCGGGACGGTTTGTCCGTCCCTGCCTTTGCGCCTCATCCCCGGCAGGGCGCTTTTTCAGTCAGCGCATTTCCTCAACCGGAGTGACGCCAAGGATACCAAGGCCTGCGCAAATGACAACGCCCACGGCCCTTACAAGGGCGATTTTCGCCTGAGAAATGGACTGATCCTCTTGCAAGAACCGCAAGCTGGCATCGTCATTGCCCCGATTCCACAGCCCATGGAAGTCTGACGCCAGTTCAAAGAGGTAAAACGCCACCCGGTGCGGTTCATTCCCCTTGGCGGCGATTTCCACCAGACGCGGCCATTCGGCCAGCTTTCGGATCATCTCAAGCTCGGCCGGATGCGTCAGACTGGTCAGTACAGACCCGGCAAGACTGGTATCCCGGACATCCAGCCCCGCCTCGCGCGCCTTGCGCAGGATCGAGTTCACGCGCGCATTGGCATATTGGACATAGAAGACCGGGTTGTCCTTCGACTGTTCCATCACCTTGTCAAAGTCGAAGTCCAAGGCCACGTCGTTCTTGCGCGTCAGCATCATGAACCGGGTGACATCCGCTCCGACTTCGTCGACGACGTCGCGGAGGGTGACAAACGTCCCGGCCCGCTTCGACATCTTGAAGGGCTCGCCATTCTTCCACAGCTTGACCAACTGGATCAGCTTGATGTCCAAAGGCACCCGGCCGTTGGACAGGGCCGCCACGGCCGCCTTCATTCGCTTGACATAGCCGCCATGGTCAGCGCCGAAAATGTCGATCAGCTCATCAAAGCCGCGCTGGACCTTGTTGTAGTGATAGGCGATGTCGGGGGCAAAATAGGTCCAGGACCCGTCAGACTTCTGCACGGGGCGGTCAACGTCGTCGCCATGCGCGGTGGACCGGAACAGGGTCTGGACGCGGGGTTCCCAATCGTCGGGTTCCTTGCCCTTCGGGGGTTCAAGGACGCCTTCATAGATCAGGTCCATGTCGCGCAATGCCTTGATCGCAGCCTCGATCTGGCCGGTGCCGTACAGCGCCTTTTCCGATGAATAGACATCCATCTGCACGCCAAGCGCGGCCAGATCCTCACGGATCATCGCCATCATCATCTCGGTCGCGAAATCGCGGACATCGGTCAGCCAATACTGCTCGCCCTTGTCCAGCAGGCTGTCGCCATACTTGGCCTTCAGCGCCTCGCCCACCGGAATGAGGTAATCGCCGGGGTAAAGCCCCTCGCGGATTTCGGGTTCAAGGCCGTTCGCCTCGCGGTAGCGTTCATAGGCCGACCGTGCCAGCACGTCGACCTGCGCCCCGCCGTCGTTGATGTAATATTCCCGCGTCACGTCCCAGCCGGCATAGGCCAGAAGCCGCGCCAGCGCATCGCCGACCACCGCGCCCCGGACGTGGCCGACGTGCATCGGCCCGGTGGGGTTGGCGCTGACAAACTCCACATTCACCTTGCGCCCGGCACCAAGGGTGGACCGGCCATAGGCTGTACCCTGCTCCAAAACCGCGCGGACCAGACCGTGCCAGGCCGCAGGCTCCAATCGCAGGTTCAGGAACCCCGGCCCCGCCACATCGGCCCCGGCAATCCGCGGGTCCTCCATCAGCTTGACCGCCAGCGCATCGGCAATCGCGCGGGGTGGCATCCCCGCCGGTTTGGCCAGCACCATCGCCGCATTCGTCGCCATGTCGCCATGGCCCGCATCGCGTGGCGGTTCCACCGCGACAGCAGCAAGGTCAAGGCCCGCAGGCAGCACGCCCGCCGCCATAAGCGCCTGCAGTTCGGCCACGACAAGCGCGCGGATATCGGCGAAAAGGTTCATTTGATCACATCCTCTGACGCCCTTCGCCATGCCAGAGGGTGCGGCAGAGGTCAAGGATCGCTCAACCCTGCCGCCAGTCTGCCAGCGCGGCATTTTCCTCGGCCGGGGCTTGGGCTGCGAAGGGCGACACCACACCCCGCGTGCGGAAATAATGCGTCTCGCGCGCGCCGAAGTAGAAGGCGACAATCGCCCCCAACAGCCACCAAAGCGGCTCTGGCACGGCACTGAGGCCTACCATCCGCCGCGCAAAAGCCTCGGGGTCCACCATCGCATAGGTAAACAGCCCCAGCGTGCCAAAGGCCAGCAAGGGCCGCGGCAACCGGTTCAGCCCGTTCACCAGCCGGTCGAACCAATTGAGGGCGGGATGCTGATACTCCTCCCCCAGCTGCCGCAGCGCCGCCATCTGTGCCTCGGCGCTCAACTCCATCTTCCGCGTGGCTGACGGCAGGAACACCTCCGCCACCCCCTTCGCCGCGTCCCCCAGTGCCGACACGGCACCGGGCGACCCCACCAGCCTGCCGATCACCCCCATGCCGCCACCCGAGCCGCATGCTGCGCCGTTGTCAGGTGATAGCGCGGCGCGATGAATTCCTCCGCCCGCTTGATCCAGCCGCCCTTGCCGCCATCCCTTGCCCGGGCAAACTTGCGGCTGGCAGGCCGCCGATCCGCCAGCGCGTAATAGTAGTTCCGCCGCGCGATCCCGTAGGCATCCGCCAGATGCGTCGGCGCCGCCTCTTGCGCCAGCTGTGCCGCGCGAATGGTCTGGGGCCCGATCTCGCCATCCGGGTCGCAGGGAAAGCCCATGTCGGTCAAAAGCCGCTGCAGGATCTTCACCGCATTGCCGCCCGCGTTGACATACATGTCAAACACGCCTGCCTGAATCGCCTCAGGCAAAGCGGCGATGCCGGGGCGGGTGTAGTAGTGTTCCAGATAGATCTCGACGGCCTGCGCCCGGGTCAGGGCGCGCACATCGGCCAAGTCGATCCGCCTATCCCGGGTCACGTCAATCCCCAGACGCCGCAGCGTGTGGATCGTCACGCCATGGTTCGTGGCCCCTCCCGGATCATCGGGGTCATTCACAAACCCGCCCTCACGGGCGACAATCGCTTCGGCAATCTCGCGGACATCTGGCATCGGCACCCCCATTTGCGGGGCTACCCTGCCGATCTGCCGTTAACGCCGCCCTGACCGGGCGCGCGCTCAGCTTTCGGGGGCCGGTTCCTGATAGACGCCCTGTTCTTTCAGCGCGTCCACCACCTCTTTCGGCATATAGGTTTCATCATGCTTGGCCAGCACTTCGGTCGCGACGAACGTGTCGCCCTCCATCCGGCCAAGTGCCACCATGCCCTGCCCTTCGCTGAACAGGTCCGGCAGCACCCCGGTATAGGTCACCGGCACGGTCGCATTGGTGTCGGTCACCGCAAAGGCCACCGTCGCCCCCTCCCCCCGCTGGATTGATCCTTCGACGACCAGCCCGCCAATCCGGAACGTCTCACCGGGTTCGGGCGGCTCGCTCATCACCTGGCTTGGGCTGCGGAAGAAGTTGATCCCGTCGCGCATGGCATAACCGATCAGCGCGGTCGAAGCGACCAGCGCCACTGCCGCAAGGGCGATGATCTGCACCCGCCGCTGCTTTTTCAGCCCCTTAAGGCCCCGGAATTCCTGCTTCACGCTCATCTGCCGCCGTCCTTTCCCCTTGGGGGAAGCTTGTCCCACCTAAAGTGGGGATGCCTTGATCCCGGTCAAGGGCTGCAGGATGCCGCAGCCTGCCCGAGGCCAGATCACGGGAAGATCGGCGCCAGCATCAGCCCCGCCGTTTCCTCGATCCCCAGCATCAGGTTCGCATTCTGGATCGCCTGACCCGAGGATCCCTTGGTCAGGTTGTCCAGCACTGCCACCACCACGGCACGCCCGGCGATCCTGTCGCCGACAACACCCAGATGGCAGAAGTTGCTGCCGGCAATGTCACGGGTCGACGGCAGCGCACCAAATGGCAGCACGCGCAGGAATGGCTCATTTTCATAAGCGTTTTCAAGAGTCTGATGCACGGTCTTTGCGTCGCCTTTGACATAGACCGTGGCCAGAATCCCCCGGTTCATTGGCAGAAGATGCGGCGTGAACTGCACAAGGACCGGCCGCCCCGCCACCTTGGAGAATTCCTGATCAAACTCGCCCAGATGCCGGTGCTTGCCCCCGGCGGAATAGGCATGCGTGCCGCCCGAAAGCTCGGCGTGCAGCAGGTTTTCCTTCAAGGACCGCCCGGCCCCGGACACACCCGCCTTCAGGTCGATCAGGATGTCGTCCAGATCAATCACCCCGGCAGCGATCAGCGGCCGCAGCGCAAACTGCCCCGTCGCCGCATTGCACCCCGTCCCCGCAACCAGCCGAGCCGACCTGATCTCGTCGCGGTAGAACTCGGTCAGGCCGTATACCGCCTCGGCCTGCAGGTCCTGCGCAGCATGGGGTTGCCCATACCACTTTTCGTAAGCCGCAGGGTCGCGCAGGCGAAAATCGGCGCTCAGGTCCACGATCTTCAGATCGCGCGGCAGCCGGGCCACCACCTCCTGCGTCGTCGCATGAGGAAGCGCGCAGAAGCACAAGTCCACATTGGAAAAATCGATCTCGTCGATCTTGACCAGCGGTGGCAGGTCCAGATGGCGCAGGAAGGGAAACACCTCCGACATCGCCAGCCCAGCCTTGCGGTCCGCCGACAGGGCGACAATCCGCATCTCGGGATGGGTGGCAATCAGCCGCACCAGTTCCGCCCCGGTGTAGCCCGATGCGCCAAGAATGGCGATACGATGGGTCATGGCAACCTCCCGTCCAACAAACGTGCCCTCTTTGCGCTCCGCGTCCCGCCTTTGCAAGACCACACCCCCCTTTGTCTGCAACCCTTTCACATTTGCCCAAATATCCTCCGGGGGTGGAAAACCCCCGCTGCCCGAGCCGGTTGCGCGCCTCTTGCGCGCAGAGGCGAGACAAAGGCTTGCGCGGCACGCGCTCTATTTCACAACCGACGCAACAGGCGAAAAGGTCAGGGAACCGGCGTCCAGACCACATCATCGATGCGCGGCGCCCCGGTTGCCAGCATCACCACCCGGTCGAACCCCATTGCAATTCCCGCTGCCGGGGGCATCAGCGCCAAGGCGGCCAGAAAATCCTCGTCCAGGGGATAGCGCAGCCCGTAGACCCGTTCCTTCTCGTCCATCTCAGCTTCAAACCGGCGGCGCTGTTCGGCGGGGTCGGTCAATTCTCCAAAGCCGTTGGCCAGCTCCACCCCGCAGGCATAGACCTCAAACCGCTCCGCAATCCGGGCATCGCCGGGGACCTTGCGGGCCAGCGCCGCCTCGGCACTGGGGTAATGGTCAAGGATGGTGATCCGCCCCTGCCCCAGATGCGGTTCCACCTTCTCTGAAAGCACCCGGCTCAGCATGTCGGACCAGGTGTCATCCGCCGCCCGGCGCAGGCCGATCCCGTCCAGTGCGTCCCCCAAGCGGGCCGCATCGGTCGTGCCATCGGGGTTGATCGTGGCCAGCAGGTCCACCCCGGCACGGATGCGAAAGGCCTCGGCCACCGACAGCCGCTCCGGCTCGGCAAAGGGGTCGCAGGTCCTGTCCCGGAACTGCAGCAGGCGCGCCCCTGCCTCCCTTGCGGCCAGCCGCAGGAAGGTGACGCTGTCCGCCATCAGCACCTCGTACCCCTCGCCCACCCGGTACCATTCCAGCATCGTGAACTCGGGGGAATGCAGCGCCCCCCGTTCCCGGTTGCGCCAGACATGGGAAAAGGCGTGGATCCGCGTCTCCCCCGCCGCCAGCAGCTTTTTCATCGCAAACTCGGGCGAGGTGTGCAGATACATCTGCCGGGCCACCCCGTCATTGCCGATCGCGTCGGTGCGGAACCCGTGCAGATGCGCCTCGTTCCCGGGTGAGGTGGCAAGGGCGGCCGGGTCCACCTCGGTGAAGCCTTCCGCCGCGAGCCAGCCCCGGATGCCCGCCTGAATCCGGTTGCGCGCCAGCAGGATCGGCCTGCGGTCGGCGTGGGTGGCGGGGGTCCACCAGGGGCGGTCCGGCGTGCTGTCGGGTTTCATCTGGAAATTCCGGTCAGGATGGGTTAGGTCGCGCCATCCCCGTCAAGGGACCGGGTCCGTTTAGGGACCCTGCCCGTCATTCACAAGGACCGCGCTTTGAAAGTCATCGCCTCCTCGCTCCGCAAGGGCAACGTCGTCGAACTGGATGGGCGGCTTTATGTCGTCCTGAAGTCCGAAAACTTCCACCCCGGCAAGGGCACGCCGACCACCAGCGTCGACATGCGGCGGATCTCGGACGGGGTGAAGGTCGCGGAACGCTGGCGCACGACCGAGATGGTCGAGAAGGCCACCGTGGACGAGCGGGAGTATGACTTCCTTTATGAAGACGGCGAAGGGTTCCACTTCATGGAGCCGGAGAGCTATGAGCAGATCACGGTCGACCCGGACGTGGTGGGCGATGGCAAGGTGTTCCTGACCGACGGGATGAAGGTCTACCTCAAGACCTTCGAAGGCGTCGCCATCGCCATCGAATTCCCCCAGCGGGTCATCGTCGAGATCACCGAGACCGAGCCGGTAGTGAAGGGGCAAACCGCCTCATCCTCGTACAAGCCGGCGATCTGTTCCAACGGGCTGCGGGTCATGGTGCCGCCGCATATCGGGCCGGGCACGAAGATCGAGATCAATACCGAAGACAACTCTTACGTTGGCCGGTCCAAGGACTGATGTCCCTTGCAGGGACACTGGGCCCGAACCATTGAAATCAATGGCTTGGGCGTGGGCGTTAAGGAAATGGCAAGGTTTGACAGGCACGCCGCAGGGCGTGCCTTTTCGCTTTGCGAAAGCCGTAGAGCGGGTAAGTTGAACACCGGATCACGGAGGCCGCGATGCCCGCAGAACAGCCGCAAAGCCATGACGCCTATCGCCCCGCCGAGATCGCGGCGCTGATCGAGACGGCGGGGGTTGCCAAGGCCGCCCTGCCCCTGCACCGGATGGCGACACTTGCGCTGCTGGCGGGGGCCTTCATCGGCTTTGGCGCGGCGTTCTGGTGTGTGGCGATGGCGGGGGTGGACCCAAGCTATGGCCCTGCCCGCGTGCTGGGCGGCGTGGTCTTTGCGCTGGGGCTGATCCTTGTGGTCGTCGGCGGGGCCGAACTTTTCACCGGCAATGCGCTGATGGTGATGGCGGCGGTGGATGGCCGGATCACGCCCGGCGCCCTCCTCCGCAACTGGGGGATTGTCTGGCTGGGCAACTTTGTGGGGGCGGTCGGGCTGGCGGCGGCCTTTGGCCTGTCGGGCCTGCTGGATGGGCCGATGGGCGACACGGCAGCGCGGGCGGCAGAGGCCAAGGCGGGGTTGGACCCGGGGGCGGCGTTCCTGCGCGGAGCGTTATGCAATGCGCTGGTCTGCCTTGCGGTCTGGCTGAGTTTTGCCGCCCGCACCGCGACGGACAAGATATTGGCGGTGCTGTGGCCGGTGGCGGGGTTCGTCGCCATGGGGATGGAACATTCGGTGGCCAACATGTTCCTGTTTCCGGCGGGGATCTGGGCGGGGGCCGAAGTTACGGCGGGCGGCGTGGCGGGGAACCTGCTGTGGGTCTCCTTGGGCAATATCGTGGGGGGTGCGGGGGGTGTGGCGTTGGCTTATCGCTATGCTTTTGGGGCGAAACGGGGGTGATTGCGGGGGGAGTCGGGCTGAAGCCCGACCTACGTGGCAGTGCGGGGGTGAAGGGAGAGTCGGGCTGAAGCCCGACCTACAGGGCCGTGCGGGGTGAGGGGCAAGGGGTTTGGGGCGTCAGGGGGCCAGTTCGCCAGCCTCAACCCGGAAGGGCAGGATGTTGCCGGGGGGCGGCAGCGGGCAGATCGCAAAATCGGTGAAGCCACAGGGCGGGGTGAAGGCGCGGTTGAAATCGAGGGTGATTTCCGTGTCGCTGGCCTCTTCGCCGATCAGGAAGCGGCAGGCGGGGTAGGTTTCGCCTGCGGTTGCATCGCGGAAGACGAACATCGGTTTGCCTGATTTCCAATGCGTCGGCGTCAGGGTGACGGTCTGGCCCTGATAGGGAAAGCTGGCGCGATGGGTCAGCGTGACGGTGGCGGTAGAGCCGTCTTTCATTTTGATTTCCGTAGCTTCCGGGGCGAAGCTTACCCAAGTTGCGCGGATCACCCAATCTGGGGCTACGGGAAAATAGCCCAGCGTGACTTGCGGGCGAAGCGTCAAGTCACGGACGCGCAAGGCGGGGGTGCCGTCGACGGTGTGGATCTCCAGCAGGAAGGGATCAACCTGCAGCTGCGGGAAGGCATCAGGGACCGAACTGAAAGGCTCGACTGCGGCACCCGGACGGGCGAAGCTGGCACCCTCCGGGCCAAGGGTAAGTGTGCCGAGGAGGTCAGGGCCAGAGGGCAGTTCAACCGCCTGAGTGCGACCGACGGGATGGCTGCCGGGGGTCAGGTCGATGCGGGCGACAAGGTTCAGCCAACCGTCCGGGGCGGTCAGCGCCGCCAGCCGGGCAGCGCGCCAGTCAGTCAGGGTGGATGTCATGCCGCCTCGAACACGATCCTGCGGCGCAGGAACTGGGTGGCCTTGTTCGTGACATTCACCGGATCGCCCGTGGTGATGGCTTTGGACTGCGTGCCGCTGCCGCGAAATTCGGGGCGGCGGGTCAGGTAGTCGGCAAGGCTTTCAGCCACAAGGTTGGCTTGGGAATAGACCTTGACCCCCTGCCCCAAGGCCTCTTGAAAGACCTTGTCCATCAAGGGGTAATGGGTGCAGCCAAGGATCGCCGCCTCGGGGTGGGGCATCCGGCGTTTCAGGGCTTCGACATGGGAGCGGACGAGGGCTTCGGCAAGGATTTCGTCACCCTGTTCGATGGCATCGACGACGCCGCCGCAGGGCTGCGCCTCAACATCCACACCGATGGCGCGGAAGGCGAGTTCGCGCTGAAACGCGCGGGAGGCGACGGTGGCGGGGGTGGCGAAAAGGGCGACGTGCTTCACGGCAACTTCCCGCGGGGGGGAGTTGTCGCCCCACTGGCGTTCAGTCAGCGCCTCGATCAGCGGGACGAACACGCCAAGGACGCGCTTTTCCGGCGGGACCCAGGTTTCCTGCATGCGCTTGAGGGCTGCGGCAGAGGCAGTGTTGCAGGCAAGGATCACCAGATCGCAGCCTTCGGCCCAGAGGCGTTCGGTCGCGGCACAGGTGAGGTTGAAGATGTCATCGGCGGTGCGGACGCCGTAGGGGGCATGGGCATTGTCACCAAAGTAGACAAAGGGCACGTCGGGAAGGCGCTTTGTTACTGCATCAAGGACAGTCAACCCGCCAAGACCCGAATCGAAGATGCCAACTGCCATGCCGTTTCCCTTCTGGTCGCGCGCAAACGGGCCACGCGCTGCCGTTTTGTCGATCATACGGTGGAGCGTGCGCCCGCGAAAGGGCCAAGCGGAGGGGCAGTTTGGGCCTGAGGACGGGGTGCAATTGTGATCGGGTTTCCCTATCTAGGGCCGGGCATGCTAGGGTGCCGCTGGTATTTTGAGGGGACGGTTATGGATTGGGACAAGCTGAGGATCTTTCACGCGGTGGCGGAGAAGGGCAGCCTGACCCATGCCGGCGATGTGTTGCACCTGTCGCAATCGGCCGTCAGCCGCCAGATCCGGGCGCTGGAGGAAAGCCTCGCGGTCACGCTGTTTCATCGCCATGCGCGGGGGCTGATCCTGACGGAACAGGGGGAACTGCTGTTTGACGCGACGCAGGCCATGGTCAAGCGGCTGGATGCGACGGCGGCGCGGATCCGGGATTCCGAGGACGAGGTCTTTGGCGAATTGCGGGTGACGACGACGACGGGGTTCGGGACGCTGTGGCTGGCCCCGCGTCTGGCGCGGTTGTATGAGAAATACCCGGCGCTGAAGATTGACCTCATGCTGGAGGAACGGGTGCTGGACCTGCCGATGCGGGAGGCGGATGTGGCGATCCGGATGAAGGAGCCGTCGCAGGCCGATCTGATCCGCAAGCGGTTGATGAACATCCAGATGCGGCTTTACGCGACGCCGGAATATATTGCCGTGCATGGCAAGCCCGAGGTGCTGGACGACCTGAGCGCGCATCGCCTGATCAGCCAGCATGCCGGGACACCTCAGGTCGCGGCGGGGGCGGTGCTGGTGCAGGACCTGATGTCGCATGACATTCCGTCGACGCTGACGGTGAACAACTACTTTGGCGTGCTGCAGGCCGTGTTGAACCATCTGGGCGTGGGCGTGCTGCCGGACTATCTTACCGAGGATTTCCCCAATCTTGTCCGCGTCTTGCCCGATGTGCAAAGCGCTGAGGTGCCGGTGTTTCTGGCCTACCCCGAGGAGTTGCGCCATTCCAAGCGGGTGGCGGCGTTCCGCGACTTCGTGACCGAGGAGATCATGGCCTACCGCCGCCGCCAGCAGGATGAGGCGGCGGCCTGACGGAGGGTGCCATTGGCGGGCTGAGGGGGGCGTGGATTGCTGCCATGCAGCAAGTGCATATCAGCAATGCCGAATAAGCGGGCAGCCTGCCCTTGTTTGCGCCATCATGTGCCTCTATTTCGAGCCATGAAGAAACGATGACTTTGCTCTCGTTGCTTCATACCTCCCTGTTGGACTTGGCCGAGCGGAAGCTCGGCCTTTTTTTTCATGATCGCAGCCGGTCGCGGCGGCGGGTCAGGAAGGCCGCATCCGCAGGTGAGGCGGCGTGGGTGATGGCAGTGGCATAAGCCGCCAGCGCATCCGCGGTGCGCCCGGCGCGGGCAAGGTATTCGGCGCGGGCGGCGTGATAGGGCTGGTAGTCAGCCAAGGCTTCGGCAAGGCCGTCCAGCGCGGTCAGGGCGGCTGGCAGGTGGCCCGCCTCTGCCTGAGCCACGGACTGGTTCAGGCGGATGATTGGTGTCGGCTCATACCGGTAAAGGCCTGCGTAAAGGGCAGCGATCTGGGGCCAGTTGGGGGGCTGTTGCGCCTGACAGGCGGCGATCGCCGCCTTGATCTGAAACGGCCCCGGGGCGCGTCGGGCCAGGGCGGTGTCAAGGGTGGCAAGACCCTCGTCCAGCATCGGCTGGTCCCAGAGACTGCGGTCCTGATCGGCCAGCGCCACGGTTTCCCCGTCCCTTATCCGGGCTGCGCGTCGGGCGTGGGTCAGAAGAAGGAGGGCAAGGCAGCCTTCCACCTCGGCCTGAGCGGGTTGCAGTGTGCACAGCATCCGGGCCAGCCAGATCGCCTCGTCACAAAGGTCGCGGTCCTGCGCGGGGCCAGCGGTATAGCCTGCGTTGAAGATCAGGTAGACCACGGTCAGGACCGAATTCAGCCGGTCGGGCAGGTCTTCGGCTTCCGGCAGTTTGAAGGGAATACCGGCGGCGGCGATCTTGGCCTTGGCGCGAGACAGGCGTTGGCCCATCGTGGGTTCGGCATCAAGGAAGGCGCGGGCGATCTGGGCGGTCGAAAGGCCACCTAGTGTGCGCAGTGTCAGGGCCACGCGCGACTTGGGGTCAAGCGCGGGATGGCAACAGGTGAAGATCAGGCGCAGGCCGTGATCGGGGATCATCTCGGGGTCTTCCTCGGCCTCATCGCCGGACAGGACGGCGGCTGCGGCAGCCTTGTCGCCCTCGCGCCGCATGCGGCGCAGCCGGTCGATCGCCTTGGTCCCTGCCACCTTCAAAAGCCAGCCCTGCGGCGAATGCGGCGGGCCAGTGCGGCCCCAATGGACCAAGGCCGAAGCCGCCGCGTCTTGCAGCGCATCCTCGGCCAGCTGGAAATCGCGGAACCGGGCCATGAGGGCGGCCAGAAGCCGCCCCCGGTCCTCGCGCAGCACGGCCTCGACGGCGCGGGCGACGGTGTCCTGCATGCCGACCTAGAAAACCATCACAGGCCGCAGCTCGACCGTGCCATAGCGTGCGGTCGGGATCATCGCGGCATACTTGAGGGCTGTATCCAGATCGGGCACCTCCATAAGATAGTAGCCGCCAAGATATTCCTTTGTTTCGGCAAAGGGGCCGTCCATCGTTTCGACCTTGCCGCCACGAATGCGCACGGAGGTGGCAGTCTCAACCGGCTGCAAGCCATCACCCCCCTTGAACGCCCCCTGTTCCTTGAGGAAAGCGGTGAAGGCAAAATAGCCCTTCATCAGCTCTTCGAACTCGGGGGTGCCGTAGGCAGGTTCGGCGGCAGGGTCGGTGTAAAGGAGTGCCAGGTATTGCATCTTCGTTTCCTGTTTGTAGGCGTTGGGTTGATCGTACCCCAAGGACGCAGGACGAGAGCGAATTTCGACAGGCACAGCAAAATTATTCGGTGAAAAAATTTGGCGGCGGTTGGAGGTGCTTCCCCTCTCCTGCCCCATGGCCTATGACGCTGGCCAAACGTTGTGGAGGCCTGCCGATGTCCGAACCCGCAATCACGCCCGAGCTGGTGGCCGCCCATGGGCTGAAGCCGGATGAATATGACCGGCTTCTGGACATCATCGGGCGGGTGCCCTCGTTCACCGAACTGGGCATCTTTTCCGCGATGTGGAACGAACATTGTTCCTACAAGTCGTCAAAGAAATGGCTGCGGACCCTTCCGACCACCGGGCCTCAGGTGATTTGCGGGCCGGGTGAGAACGCGGGTGTAGTGGACATTGGTGATGGGCAGGCGGTGATCTTCAAGATGGAGAGCCATAACCACCCGTCCTACATCGAACCCTATCAGGGCGCTGCGACCGGCGTCGGCGGCATCCTGCGCGACGTGTTCACCATGGGCGCGCGGCCGATTGCGGCGATGAACGCGCTGTCCTTCGGGTTGCCGTCGCATCCCAAGACCAAGCATCTGGTCAAGGGCGTGGTTGAAGGTGTGGGCGGCTATGGCAATGCCTTTGGCGTGCCGACCGTGGGCGGTGAGGTGCGCTTTCACGCCAGCTACAACGGCAACTGTTTGGTCAACGCCTTTGCCGCCGGGTTGGCGGATGCGGACAAGATCTTCTACTCTGTCGCGTCCGGTGTGGGGATGCCGGTGGTCTATCTTGGGGCCAAGACCGGCCGGGATGGGGTTGGCGGGGCCACGATGGCCAGCGCTGAGTTTGACGACACGATCGAGGAAAAGCGCCCCACGGTGCAGGTTGGTGACCCCTTTACGGAAAAGCGGTTGCTGGAGGCCTGTCTGGAGCTGATGGCATCGGGTGCGGTGATCTCGATCCAGGACATGGGGGCTGCGGGGCTGACGTGCAGCGCGGTCGAGATGGGCGACAAGGGCGGGCTTGGCATCAAGCTGCAGCTGGATGACGTGCCGCAGCGCGAAACCAACATGACGGCCTATGAGATGATGCTGTCGGAGTCTCAGGAACGGATGCTGATGGTGCTGAAGCCCGAGCTTGAGGCCGAAGCGCGGGCGATCTTCCGGAAGTGGGATCTGGATTTTGCCATTGTCGGCGAGACGATCCCCGAGGACCGGTTCCTGATCCTGCATGGCAATGAAGTGAAGGCTGATCTGCCGCTGTCGAAGCTGGCCTCCAGCGCGCCGGAATATGACCGGCCCTGGGTGGAGACCCCGGCGGCGGCGGCCTTGGGCCCGGTGCCGGAGATTTCGGCGCTGGACGGCTTGCGCGCGCTGATCGGGTCGCTGTCCTATGCCCACAAGGCCTGGGTCTATGAGCAATATGACAGTCAGGTTGGCGCGGATACGGTGGTGACCCCGGGCCTTGGCGCCGGTGTCGTGCGGGTGCATGGCACGGGCAAGGCGCTGGCGTTTACCAGCGACGTGACGCCGCGCTATGTGAAGGCAAACCCGTTCGAAGGCGGCAAGCAGGCGGTGGCTGAGGCTTATCGCAACCTCTGTGCCGTGGGCGCGCGGCCGCTGGCGACGACGGACAACCTGAACTTCGGCAACCCCGAAAAGCCCGAGATCATGGGGCAGTTCGTCGGCGCGATCAAAGGGATCGGCGCGGCGGTGGCGGCTTTGGACATGCCGATCGTGTCGGGCAACGTCAGCCTTTACAACGAAACCGATGGCAAGGGCATCCTGCCGACGCCCACGATCGGCGCGGTGGGGATCTTGGCCTCGCTGGACGAGCTGATTGCCGGGCGGCCGGTTGACGGGGATGTGGCCGTGGTCGTGGGGGCGACGCTGGGGCATCTGGGCCAATCGGCGCTGCTGGCCGAGGCGTTCGGGATCGAAGCGGGCGACGCCCCGCCGGTGGACCTTGCCGCCGAGCGCCGGAATGGCGAGTTCGTGCGGGCGAACCGTGGGCTGATCCGGGCCTGCGCTGACCTGTCGGACGGTGGCCTTGCGCTGGCCGCGTTCGAGATGGCGGAAGCCGCGGGCGTGGGGCTGGTGCTGGAGGCGGGGGATATCCCGACGCTGTTTGGCGAGGATCAGGCGCGCTATCTGCTGGCGGTCGCGGCAGGCGATGTGGCTGCACTGGTTGCGGCAGGCAAGGCGGCAGGCGTGCCGGTTGCCCCGGTGGGGCAGTTCGGCGGGACCAATCTGGCCTTCGGGGCAGAGGTCGCGCCGATGGCGGCGCTCTCTGACCTTTACCGCAGCGCCTTTGCGGCGGCGCTGGGTGGGTGATGCTTCTGGTAAGGGCGTGGCGACCGTGACCCTGCGTGCGGCGACGCTGGAGGATGTGCCCTTTATCCGGGGGCTGACCACGCGGGCGGAGTATGCGCCCTTCATCGGCGATTCGGATGAGGCGACGCTGCGCGACTGGCTGCACAGCCCGGCGGCGCGTGTGCTGATCTGGGACGGCGGCGATGCCCGGGGATTTGCGGTCTTTCGTGAGATCGGCACGCCCGGAGGTGTGGTCGAACTGTTCCGCATCGCGCTGGACAAGGCGGGCACCGGGCGCGGGGATGCGTTCTTCAACGCGCTGCTTGACCATGCTTTCACGGAGCTGGCGGCGGAACGGGTCTGGTTTGATGCCAGCGGCGAAAACCCCCGGGCCATGACGGTCTACGACCGCGCAGGCTGTCGCCGCGAAGGCGTTCAGCGGGCGCATTGGTGGCGCCCCGCCCTGGGCCGGGCGGTTGATCTGCATCTGTTTGGCATGCTGCGGACCGAATGGCTGGCCCGGCGCAGTGGGTCCGACGCCCGGTGACGAGCCTTGCAGGCCCCCGCCCCCTGCGCTTACATTTGTGCTGACAGACAGGAGTGGCCATGCCCATCGACGCCCGCGACATCGAAGCCTTGCTGCGCGCCAGCTTTCCCAACGCCAAGATCAGCGTGCAGGGCGATGACGGCGCGCATTTCGCCGCCGAAGTCATCGACGAAAGCTTTCGCGGCCTGAACCGGGTCCAGCAACAGCGCGCGGTCTATGCGGCGCTGAAGGGCAAGATGGACGGCGCGCAGGGCGAATTGCATGCGCTGGCGCTGACGACGAAGGCGCCGGAATGACCGTCCTTGCGATGCCCCAGTTCTGGCTGACCGTGGTCACAGTGCTGGGTGCGTCGCTGATCGTTCTGGCACGACGTGAACGGGCGTGGAACCTTTGCCATGCCTTTCACCTGACCACATATCCGCAGACCAAAGCCCTGATCCCTGTTCCCTTTCACCCGAAGGAGTAAGCAGATGTCCCCAGCACAGGCAAAGCAGGAACGGTTTGCCGCGGTCGTGATGTCCATCGGGTCGATCTTCATCGCGGCGATGGAGTGGATCGACCGGCCCGAACCCGGCGAAATCGTCGAGGCCGTGCCGGATTGGTATCTGCTTTTCAATCAGGTGCTGCACGGGGCGATCCTGGCGCTGTTGCTTTTCTCGCTTGCCCGATTGCCGCAATCGACGGCGGACCGCCCCGGCCTGCGCGCGCCATTCACGCTGATGATCCTTGTCGGCATCGTGGCGGCAGCTTATGTGCTGGGTCGGGATCTGGGGATGGTGTGATGCCCCAGACTGGCAAGGAACAGGGCTGAGATGGCCACGGGACCAGGCTTGGGCGCGTTGATACCAGTGGCGATGACGCTGGTCGGCATCGTCACGATGCTGCGGGCCCGCGCCAAACGGCGCAATGGCCCCGTGCAAGTGGATGAGGATTTCGAGCGTCGGCAGGCTGCCGCCGCCGAGGTGGAACGGCGCATGGCGTCCTATCTGGCGGGGCGCCAGTCGGACAGCCGATACATGGCGCCCGTTGATGCGCCAAATGGCGAGAACGCACAGGAGAGCAGGCGATGAGCGCGCAAGACACGATCAAATCCACGATCGAAAAGAACGATGTGGTGCTGTTCATGAAAGGCACCAAGATGATGCCGCAATGCGGGTTTTCCTCCCGCGTGGCGGGGGTGCTGAACTTCATGGGGGTAGAGTTTGCCGATGTGAACGTGCTGGCAGATGCCGAGGTGCGGCAGGGGATCAAGGATTTCAGCGACTGGCCGACGATCCCGCAGCTTTATGTCAAAGGCGAATTTGTCGGCGGTTGCGATATCGTGACCGAGATGACCCTTTCGGGTGAGCTGGACCAGTTGTTTGAAGCCAAGGGTGTCAGCTTTGACAAGGCGGCGGCAGACAAGATCCGCGAAGCGAATGCTTGATCGGGGCCTGATCCGGGCGTGATGGGTGGGCCGGACGGCCCACCTTCGACCGCTAGGGGGCGTTACTGCGTGTCGGCGCAGGTCAGAAGCGGCGTTTCGACCCCGGCTTCTTTCCAATAAAGCGTGGCGTCCTTGCCCTTGGTCCACCAGACGTAATTCGCACCATCAGATGGCCAGCCATAGCGCACGCCCGAGGCTGCTTCCTCTTGATAGAGCGTGATCTGCGTGCCATCGACGTTGATGACGGCAATCGCCAGATCGTCGGCGGTCACATAGGTTGCCGGAACCTCGACCCCACGGTCGCAGGCGTAGCGGGTGGAAGCCACCTGCGTCTCAGCCAATGCTGGCGTCGCCGCCAGAAGCATGAGTGCCGTCCACCGCATCATGCCGGGGTCCGTTCTTCGACGCGGGCGGCCATCGCTTCGGCCCGGGCGGCGATTTCGGCAAGGGTTTCCATCACTTGCGGCGGGATCACGGCGACATCGCGGGTGGCGACGGGGCGCGCCTCAAGCTCGGCGACGCGGGCGCGCAGGGCGCGCAGTTCGTCGTCCTGCGCGGCGGTCTTGTCGGCCAGCATCAGCCCGGCCATCAGCAGCATCTTGGCATCCGGCAGCCGCCCAAGCTGGGTGATCAAGGGTGCCGCTTCGGCATCCAGCATGGCGGCGGCGGAGCGCAGAAAATGCTCCTCACCGGGCTGGCACGAGACCTGAAAGCCCCGTCCGCCAATCATCACTTCAAGATCAGGCATGTCTGGCCTCCATCAGTTGGGGTTCAGGTGGGGTTCAAGGGCGGCGAGGATTTCGTCCATCTCGGCCACTTCGGTCAGGCGAATGGCGCGCAGGGCGTCAAGTTCGGCCATGAGGGATTTGTTGATCAGCTGGGGTTCGGCGACGCCGGCCATCTGCGCCTGGCGCAAGGTGGCCAGCTGATCGCGCAACGCGGTGTTGGAGCGGCGCATCCGCTGCAGTTCCAGCCCCTGCACATCCAGCTGCTGGGTCAGGCGTTCGACCTTTTCCTGCAGATCGCCTTTCGGTTCGCGGTCCTTGAGCGCGCGCAGCCGTTCCTGCAACTGGGCGGTGAGGGCCTTTTCTTCCTCAAGCTGGGCGCGCAGGGCAGCATCGGCGGACGCCGCATTGGCGCCAGTCGCTGCCGGCGCAGGCGGGGTGGCGACGGGCGGCGCGGGGCGCGGCATGGCGGCAAGCCGGTCCACGCCCTTGCCGATCCGTTCCAGTGCGGCGGTGATCCGCCCTTCAAGTTCGCTGATGTCCTGCATCCCCTACCCCTTGGTCCCGGCGCTGTGGCGCGCCTGTGCATTGCCCGGTATCCGGCCGTTGCGAATCGGCCAGTCTGGATTGATCCTGATCTTAACGCGAAACGGGGGAAAGGGGACGGGCCTTTCTTGCCAAGGTGTTGGCCTGCGCGCTTGATCTTGCCGGTGGCGGTGGATAGGACGCGGGACAACACTTGCCCCCGTTTCCAAAGCCAAAGGACCGCTGCCGTGGACATCCAGACCCTTCGCCAGACGCACCCCGACCATTGGATGCGGGCAACCGCGATCCGCGCCCTGACGCTGGATGCGGTGGCGGCGGCGAACTCCGGCCACTCGGGCATGCCGATGGGCATGGCGGATGTGGCGACGGTGCTGTTTGCCAATCATCTGAAGTTCGACCCCAAGGCCCCACGCTGGGCGGATCGCGACCGGTTCATCCTTTCCGCCGGCCATGGGTCGATGCTGATCTATTCGGTGCTGTACCTGACCGGGTACGCCGACATGACGCTGGACCAGATCAAGGCCTTCCGGCAGTGGGGGTCGATCACGGCGGGGCACCCGGAGTATGGCCATGTGGCCGGGGTTGAAACCACGACCGGGCCCTTGGGCCAAGGGATTGCCAATGCCGTCGGCTTTGCGATGGCCGAAGAATCCCTGCGCGCCCGCTGGGGGGCCAAGGTGCAGGACCATTATACCTGGGTCATCGCTGGCGACGGTTGCCTGATGGAGGGCGTCAGCCAGGAGGCGATCGGTCTGGCGGGCAAGCAGCAGCTGTCGCGGCTGATCGTGCTGTGGGACAACAACGGCATCACCATCGACGGCAAGGTGTCGCTGTCCGACGTGACGGACCAGCAGGCGCGCTTTGCCGCCAGCGGTTGGGACGTGTTCGACTGTGACGGCCACGATCCGGTGGACATCGACCGGGCGCTGACGGCGGCGAAGGCATCTCCTCGTCCGGCGCTGGTGGCTTGCAAGACGCATATCGCGCTGGGCCATGCCGCGCAGGACACGTCGAAAGGCCATGGCGCGCTGACCGACAAGGCGCAGCTGCAAGCCGCCAAGGACAGCTATGGCTGGACCGGCGGCGCGTTCGAAGTGCCGGCAGAGATCAAGCGCTGGTGGGAATCGCTGGGGGCCAAGGGCGCCAAGGCCCGGGCTGAGTGGGAGGCGCGGATGGCCGCCCTGTCCCCGGCCAAGCAGGCCGAATTCGCCCGCATCTTCGCGCTGGAGGCCCCGACGAAGCTGGCGGCAACCGTGCGCGCGGTGAAAAAGCAGGCCGTGGCCGACATGCCGAAGCTGGCAACCCGCGCCTCGTCGGAAAAGGTGCTGGCGGCTTTGAACCCGGTCTTGCCGGAAACCATCGGTGGCTCGGCCGACCTGACCGGGTCGAACAACACCAAGACGGCGGATCTGGGTGTTTTCACCGCCGAAGATCGCAAGGGCCGCTACGTCTATTTCGGCATCCGCGAACACGGGATGGCTGCGGCGATGAACGGCATGGCGCTGCACGGGGGCGTGCGGCCCTATGGCGGCACCTTCATGTGCTTTACCGACTATGCCCGCCCGTCGATGCGCCTGTCGGCGCTGATGGGTATTCCGGTCGTCTATGTGATGACGCATGACAGCATCGGGCTGGGCGAAGACGGCCCAACCCACCAGCCCGTTGAGCATCTGGCAATCTCGCGCGCCACGCCCAATACTCTGGTCATCCGCCCCGCCGATCTGGTGGAGGTTGCCGAGGCTTGGGAAATTGCGCTGACCGAAAAGACCCGGCCCACGGTGCTGGCCTTGTCGCGGCAGAACCTGCCTGCGGTCCGCAAGGCCCATACGGCGCAGAACATGGTTGCCAAGGGCGGCTATGTGCTGGCCGAAGCGACCGGCAAGCGTCAGGTGATCCTGATGGCGACGGGGTCCGAGGTGGAAATCGCTTTGAAAGCCCGCGAAACGCTTGAGGCGGAGGGGATCGGCACCCGCGTCGTGTCCATGCCGTCGATGGAGCTGTTCGCGGCGCAGGACGAGGCATGGCGCAAGCGTGTGCTGCCTGCCGGGCCCGTGCGGGTGGCGATCGAGGCTGGCGTCCGTCAGGGCTGGGACCGCTGGCTTCTGGGCGAGCGCGGGCGCGAGGCGAAAGCGGATTTCGTGGGGATGTCGTCCTTCGGCGCCTCGGCCCCGATGGAGCGGCTTTATGCCGAGTTCGGGATCACCGCCGACGCCACCGTGGCCAAGGTCAAAGCCCTGCTCTGACCCCTGCCCCATGGCGAAAACGGAGCGGCCGCCCGGTTTGGGCGGCCTTTTCATTGGCGTCGGCTTCCGTCAACCTGCCGCAGGGGGGAACCACGCATGGCAGGATGGCGGGCATACGGTCCAGCAATGGCGGGGCCGAAGGGCATTGATCTGGCCCGGGCCGGGATTGGTGCGATGACCGGGCTTTTGCTGGCGGGGCTGGCCTTGCGGGGTCTGTCGCTTGGCTGGCTGATCGCGCCCTTCGGGGCGTCGGCGGTGCTGGTCTTTGCGGTGCCGAACAGCCCCTTGGCGCAGCCGTGGTCGGTGGTGGTGGGCAATGGCGTCTCGGCCCTTGTGGCGCTGGCTGTCGTCGCAGTGCTGCCTGCGGCACCTTGGGTGATGCCGGTGGCCGTGGGCCTTGCCATCATCGCCATGCTGGCCTTGCGGGCGCTGCACCCGCCAGGCGGGGCCGTGGCACTGCTGGTGGCCCTTGGCACAACGGAAGGCTGGGCCGTGACGCTGGGCAGCGTGGTGCTGGGGTCTGCGGTCCTGATGCTGGCAGGGGTGCTGTGGAACAGGGCGGCGGGACGGGCCTATCCGTTCCGCCAGCCCGATGGCCCCGGCCCCCATGGCACGACCGACCCCACCCCGCAGGCGCGGATTGGCGTTGACCCGGCAGGGCTGCAGGCGATTCTGGAGGACTACCGCCAGTCGGCCAACCTTGGGGTGGCCGACCTTGCCCGTCTGGTCGGCGCGGTGGAAGAGGCTGCCGCCGCGCGGCGGCTGGAGGGGATCAGCGCGGCAGATATCATGTCGCGCGATCTGGTGACCGTCGGGCTTGATACTCCCTTGGCTGAAGTGGCGGAGCTGTTCCGCAGCCATGGTTTCACGTCCCTGCCCGTGGTCGACGGGGACCGTTTGGCCGGTGTGATCTTTCAGATCGACGTGATCCGCCGCGCCGACACAATGACCGCTGCCGAGATGATGCAGACCGATGTGCCGCTTGTCCGCGCGGAGACGCCGGTGGGGGCCCTGCTGCCGATCCTGTCCGATGGCGGGACCGAGGCGGTGCCTGTCGTGCAGGATGACCGGCTGGTTGGCATCGTGACGCGGACCGATCTTGTCTCGGCGCTGGCGCGTCGGTTGGCGGGCGGGTGAGGGGTCAGGGGCGCAGGGCGTAGCGCCCTGCCCCATGCGCAGCAAGGATCAGGCAGCCGCCGGCGATGGCCCAGTTCTTGACGAAGATCGACATCTGCCACGGATCGCCGGGGATCCAGTGAAAGAGGCTGGTCACTGCGCAATAGCCCGCCAGGGCAAGGGCAACGGTCCGTACGGCCACCCCAAGGACCAGCGCAAGACCCGCCAGCAGGTTGAAGGCCAGCGCAGGCCAGACAAGGGCGGTTGGCAAGCCGCGAATGGCCAACAGCGCCTCAACCGCGCTGGGGTCGATGGCCTTTTGCGCGGCCCCGCCCAGAAACAGCGCCGCAAGCAGGATGCGACCGACCAGCGTGGCAAGGTCGCCCCAGGCAGGGGTCATGCGGCGCGCTTCTTCTTCGGCCAGACGGCGGCGATGGCCGGGCCGATGACCCGCGTGGCCAGCGGGATCAGAAGCGTGCCAAGGATCAGCCCGAAGATACCGTCCAACGTGGCCGTGACCACCCAAGCCACAAAGCCCTGCGCCGCCGGAACGGCTGCGGCGGCGATATCGGCGATGTGGTGGATCGTGTCATAGGGCCAGGCCCAGAGATGCGTCACCTCAAGCCCGTGCAGCACGATGTTGCCGCCAACCCACAGCATCGCCGCCGTCCCCACCGTGGACAGGAACGCCATGAGCTTTGGCATCGCCAGCACCAGCCCCCGTCCGAAGGCCCTGCCCCCGGAGGTGCGCCCGGTGGCGGCAAGATGCAGGCCCAAGTCATCCATCTTCACGATCAGCGCGACTGCGCCGTAGACCAGCGCGGTGATGAAGGCCCCGACCACCGCAAGTGTGATCGCCTGCATCCAGAAGCTGGGGCTTTCGATGGTGGCAAGCGCGATGGTCATGATCTCGGCCGACAGGATGAAGTCGGTCTTGATGGCCCCTGCCACCTTTTCCTCTTCCAGATGGGTCGGATCCTTGGTGTCAAAATCCGCCTCGACCGCATGGTCGGCGTGCGGGGCAAAGGCGTGCACCACCTTTTCCGCCCCTTCAAAGCACAGATAGGCGCCACCCAGCATCAGCAGCGGCGTGATGGCCTGCGGCAGGAAATGGTCCAACGCCAGCAATGCGGGAAGGAGGACGACAATCTTGTTACGCAGCGATCCTTGCGCGATGTGCCAGATGATCGGCAATTCGCGGTCGGCCGAAAAGCCGTGCACATACTTTGGCGTGACCGCGGCATCGTCGATCACCACCCCCGCCGCCTTCATCCCGGCCTTGCCCGCAGCGGCTGCGATATCGTCAACCGAGGCTGCGGCCACCTTGGCGATGGCAGCCACATCATCCAGAAGGGCGAGAAGTCCGCTCATGCCAATCTCCGTTCTTGTTCGGGTCCATCTAGCGCGTTGCGATGGTGGTGGAATAGCCCCCCTTCACGCCAGCTTCAGAATTGCCGTATAGACCACGTGCAGCAGTCAAACGACAAGGCGGCCATGACAAACACCATCGCCTTATTCCTTGGCCTTCTGCTGGTCGCCGCCATCGGCCTTGATTTGCTGGCCAATGACGGCGCCGCCCTCACCTTTCTGACGCGCAAGTTCCTGCGGCTGGTGGAATGGGTGGCATTCTGGCGCTGACCGCGTCAAACTGTGGTTGCAATCGGCGGGCATAGATGGATGTTACCGCTAACAGCGACGTGAGTCGCATCCGGACGGAGGGAAGATCATGACGGTCAAAGTCGCCATCAACGGGTTCGGTCGCATTGGCCGCAACGTGCTGCGGGCAATCGTGGAATCAGGGCGCACCGACATCGAGGTCGTGGCGATCAACGACCTTGGTCCGGTTGAAACCAACGCGCATCTGTTGCGCTACGATTCGGTCCACGGGAAGTTCCCGGCCACGGTGACCACGGGGGCAGACTGGATCGACGTCGGCCGCGGCCACATGCTGGTCACGGCGCTGCGGAACCCGGCCGATCTGCCGTGGTCGGATGTCGACATCGTGATGGAATGTACCGGCATCTTCACCTCGAAGGAAAAGTGCCAGGCGCATCTGGAAAACGGGTCAAAGCGGGTGCTGATCAGCGCCCCGGGCGACGGCGCGGACAAGACCATCGTCTATGGCGTGAATGACCACACGCTGACCAAGGACGACATCGTCGTGTCGAACGCATCCTGCACGACGAACTGTCTGGTTCCGGTGGCCAAGGTGCTGCACGACGCCATCGGCATCGAAAAGGGGATGATGACGACCATCCACAGCTATACGGGCGACCAGCCCACACTCGACACCATGCACAAGGACCTGTACCGCGCCCGCGCGGCGGCGCTGTCGATGATCCCGACCTCGACCGGGGCGGCAAAGGCCGTGGGTCTGGTCCTTCCCGAGCTGAAGGGCAAGATGGACGGCATGTCGATCCGCGTGCCGACGCCGAACGTATCGGTCGTGGACCTGAAGTTCATCGCCAAGCGGGCAACCACGGTGGAAGAGATCAACGCCGCCATCAAGGCCGCGGCGGATGGACGGCTGAAGGGCATTCTGGGCTATACCGAGGAAAAGCTGGTCAGCTCGGACTTCAACCACGATCCACATTCTTCGGTGTTCCACATGGACCAGACCAAGGTGATGGACGGGACCTTCGTGTCGATCCTCAGCTGGTATGACAATGAATGGGGCTTCTCCAATCGCATGGCTGACACGGCTGTCGCCATGGGCAAGCTCATCTGAACCCACTGAAATCGCATCGGAAAGGGCGCCTTCGGGCGCCCTTTTTGCATGATCAAGCCATGCAAGCGCTGCATAGCCACAGCGCAGCATTGGCCGTTGTTGGCGCTAACGCCTTTCCTACATACTGACCATGCGAGGAGGACAAGCAGACCCCCGCAGTGAAAAAGGACGATAAAATGATTACCGTGTTCGACATGCTGAAAACCGCCGCCCGCAATTATGCGGCCTATCGCTCCACCCGGGACGAGATTGCCAACCTGCCGCTGGACGTGGCGCTGGACATCGGCATCTATCCCGGCGACGCAGAGCGCATTGCCCGCGAAGCCGTGTACGGCAAGGCCGCCTGAGGGTAGCCAAATCCTGTGCGACGATCCGGGGGCCATTCGGCCCCCTTTGCATGTCAGCCGTACTTGGCCTGCAACGCCAGCACAACCGGCGGTGTGACGAATTTCGACACGTCACCGCCGAGCCGGGCAATTTCCTTGACCAGTTTCGACGCGATGGCCTGCCGCCGGGCATCGGCCATCATGAACACCGTCTCGATGCTGGCATCGAGGGACCGGTTCATGCCAACCATCTGGAATTCATATTCAAAATCCGCCACGGCGCGCAGGCCGCGGATGATGATGCTGGCCCCTACGTCGCGGGCGCAGTCGATCAGCAGGTTCTCGAACGGATGGACGACAATCTCGCCCCCGGTCTTGGCCGTGATTGCAGCACATTCCGCCTCGACCATGGCGACGCGTTCTTCCAGGGTGAACAAGGGGCCCTTGTCGCGGTTGATCGCCACACCGATCACCAACCGATCGACCAGCGCCATGGCGCGCTGGATGATGTCGACATGGCCAAGGGTGACCGGATCGAAGGTCCCAGGATAAAGCCCGATGCGCATGGTTGTCCCCCGCCCTGCTGACACACGGCAAGCAACAAGATCACGCGCCCGCCTGCAAGGCCAAAAGTTTCACACGACGCCGGGCGTGGGAAGCGGAGTTTTCGAAAACTCCGCAGCGGAGCCTTTGAAGGCTCCGGTCCGATTCCTTGGAAGAAATCGGCGGGTCAGAAGCCCTTGATCATCCCTTCCAGCGCGTCCTTCTCGGCCGCCAGTTCCATCATCCGGGCCTTCACCACATCCCCGATGGAGATGAGGCCCACCATTTCGTCGCCCTCCATCACCGGCATGTGGCGGAAACGGCCCTCGGTCATGCGGCCCAGCACTTCATCCGTGCTTTCATTGCGGGTGCAGCCGACGATCTTTGCGGTCATCAGCGCATCGACCGTGTCGGTGAGGCAGGAAATGCCCCGGCGGCCCAGTTCCCGCACGATGTCACGTTCGGACAGGATGCCCGCCACGCGCTTGCCATCGGGCGACACGATCACCGCCCCGATCCGCCGGGACGACAGCAGTTCGGCCGCCTTGGTCACCGTCGTTCCGGGCGGAACCGTGACGACACCGTCATCGCCCTTGGATTTGAGGATTTGTTGCACGAGCATGGGGCGGCCCCTCCTCCTGACCGGAGGGCAAGGGTCGGACTGGTACGGGATTCTGTCAAGCACGCAGTTCAGAAGCGGCCACGGCGGCCTCAAGGCGCGCCATCTCGGACCGGACTTCGCGGGTCAGCTGGTCGGCAAAGCGGTTCAACCGCACGAGGCGGCTGTCGCCTTCATGCCGGATCAACCAGAAGGCGCGGGTCAGATGCACCCGGTCGGGGATGATCCGCACCAGATCCGGCGCAGAGGGCAGCGCAAAGTCATGCACAACGCCGATCCCTGCCCCATGCCGCAGCCAGTTCAGCTGCACCGAGACCGAGTTCGAGGTCAACGCGGCCGGCCCGGCCCCGATTTCGGAAAGATAATCCAGTTCCTTGTCAAAGATCATGTCGGGGATATAGCCGACAAAGCGGTGGTGCCGCAGATCTTCCGGGCCTTGCACGGGGTGGGCCGCCAGAAAGCTGCGGCTGGCGGCAAGGTGCAGGTGGTAGTCGGTCAGCTTTTGCACGGTCAGCCGCCCTGCCTCCGGTCGGCTGACGGCGATGGCCATGTCCGCCTCGCGCTTGGACAGGTTGAAGACCCGCGGCAGGGCGACGATCTGTACTTCCAGCCCCGGATTGGCATCGCAGATCCGGGCCAGCACTTGCGGCAGAAGATAGTTCGCACAGCCATCGGGCGCGCCAAGGCGGATCTGGCCCGTCAGGCCGCCGGGGCCCGAAAGACTTTCCACCGCGCCGAGCGTGGCCCGTTCGGCGGCTTCGGCATGGGGGATCAGGCGGGTCCCAGCCTCGGTCATGGCGTAGCCTTGGGGCGACCTTGCAAACAGATGCGCGCCGATCGCCTCTTCCAGCCGGGCGATGCGGCGGCCCACGGTGGCCGGGTCGATCTTCAACCGCTTGCCCGCCGCTGACAGGCTTTCCGTCCGCGCCACGGCCAGAAAGATGCGCAGGTCGTCCCAATCCATCTTAGCGCGATGGCCGTGAGGCGGCTTCGGCCACAACCTCATCCAGCAGGACGCGCCAACGGGCGTTGATCACCTCGGGCCGGAACTTGGTTTCCAGCTTTTGCCGGGCCGCTGCCCCCATCCGGGCCCGCAGCGCCGGGTCGGCCAACAGCTGGTCCACCCGCTCTGCCATCGCTTTGGCCGACCGGATCGGCACCAGAAACCCGGTCACGCCGTCATCCACAACCTCTTCCAGCACCTTCGTCCGGTAGGCCACCACTGGCAAACCCGCCGCCATCGCCTCCAGCACCGATTTCGGCAACCCCTCACCATGGGTGGAGGGGAACAGGAACACCGACGCCCCGGCCAGGTGATCCGGCAGCTCATCATTCCTGACCGGCCCGGGCAGGGAATAGCGGTCCGCCACCCCCGCCTGCTGCGCATGGTTGAGCAGGCGCTGCTGGATCGCGGGGGATGCGGGGCCAATCGCTTCAAGCGTCGCCGTCCGATTCTTAAGCTGCGCCAGGACGTCGATCATCGGCAAGATGCCCTTGTCCCATGTCAGCCGCCCGACGAAGATCAACCGGGGCGGCTGGCCGGCGGGGGGCGGTTCCACCCGGTAGGGCGTGGTGTCAAAGCCATATTCCAGCGGAACCGCGCGCGGCGGCTGCCACCAGACCGCCAGCTTTTCGGCCTCGGCCAGCGCAGAGGAGTTGCACACCACCCGTGCCGCCGCCTGCTTGCACGCCCGCGTTTCGCCGTTCTTCAGCGCAAAGGCCGGGGCCAAGGCGCGCGCCACCGCAGGGGCCAGCGGCCCGAACCGCGTTTCAATCTTGTGAAGCCACTTGGGATAGGTCCCCTCATGCAGCACCAGCGGCACCCGCGCCGCGTTGGCGCTTTGGCTGACAAAGCCCCATACCGACTTTCCCCGCCCGAAGGTCAAGTCAAACGGGCGCTTTGCGTGCAACGCATCAAAGGCCCGCGCACTGGCCGCATAGAACGCCGCATCCAGCCGGTCAGCCTTCGTTCCGGCCAGATAGTGAACCTCGGCAATGCCTTCCTGCCGGACCCCCGACGCGCCATCCGGCATCACCGTGGTCAGAACCGTCACCTCATGCCCCAATTCGCGGAACATCGGCGACAGGATCGAGATCAGCGACGGGTAATGGGGACGATGCTCTCCCATGATCCGCGAGAAGGCACAAATTCGCATTCGATTCCCATTCACATAATGCATTTCCGCAAAACGTTAATGGTGTATTGCCACTGTTTCCTGCGCGATTGCAAGGCTATGGTGCTGCCGAACAGTTTGGGAGGCTTCCATGCAAGAGATCGGTCACTGGATAAACGGGCAATTGGTCAAAGGGACGTCCGGCCGTTTTGCCGATGTCATGAACCCCGCCACGGGTGAGGTTCAGGGCCGGGTCGCGCTGGCCACGGTCGAAGAATTGGACCATGCGATTGCCGAAGCCGCCAAGGCTCAGGTCGGCTGGGCCGCCACCAACCCCCAGCGCCGGGCGCGGGTGATGATGGCCTTTGGTGCTTTGATCAATGAAAACATGGACAAGCTGGCTGAACTTGTCGCGCGGGAACATGGAAAGACCATCCCCGACGCCAAGGGTGACGTGCAGCGCGGCCTTGAAGTGATCGAGGTCTGCATGGGCGCCCCCGCGATGCTGAAGGGCGAGATGATGGATTCGGCCGGCCCCGGCATCGACCTCTTCGCCATGCGTCAGCCGCTTGGTGTGGTCGCCGGGATCACCCCGTTCAACTTCCCCGCGATGATTCCCTTGTGGAAAATCGGCCCGGCGCTGTCGTCCGGCAATGCGATGATCCTGAAGCCGTCCGAGCGTTGCCCGTCAACCTCGCTTTACCTGGCCGAGCTGTTGCAGCAGGCCGGTCTGCCCGACGGCGTGCTGCAGGTGGTGAACGGCGACAAGGCGGCGGTGGATGGTATTCTGGACCATCCGGTCATTCAGGCCGTGGGCTTTGTCGGTTCGACGCCGATCGCGCAGTACATCTACGGGCGCGCGGCCACGAACGGGAAGCGGGCGCAGTGCTTTGGCGGTGCGAAGAACCACATGATCATCATGCCGGATGCCGATCTGGACAAGGCGGCAGATGCTCTGGTGGGCGCGGGCTTTGGCGCGGCGGGCGAACGTTGCATGGCGATTTCCGTGGCGGTCCCGGTGGGCGAAGCGACGGCGGATGCGCTGATCGAAAAGCTGATCCCGAAGATCGAGAAGTTGAAGGTCGGCCCCTATACCGCTGGAAACGATGTGGATTTCGGGCCGCTGATCACCAAGCAGGCGCAGGAGCGGGTGCTGGGGCTGATCGCCTCGGGCGTGGATCAGGGCGCGAAGCTGGTGATCGACGGGCGTGGCCTGAAGATCCAGGGCTATGAGAATGGGTTCTTTGTTGGGCCCAGCCTGTTCGACAACGTCACCCCGGACATGGAAATCTACAAGCAGGAGATTTTCGGTCCGGTGCTGTCGACCGTCCGCGCCGGGTCGTATGACGAGGCGCTGCAACTGGTGATGGACAACGAATACGGCAACGGCACTGCGATCTACACCGCCGATGGCGACACCGCGCGGGACTTTGCGTCGCGCGTCAATGTCGGGATGGTGGGGATCAACTTCCCGATCCCGGTGCCATTGAGCTACTTCAGCTTCGGCGGCTGGAAACGGTCGGCCTTTGGCGACCTGAACCAATACGGGCCGGATGCCTTCAAGTTCTACACCAAGACCAAGACCGTGACCGCCCGTTGGTTCAGCGGCATCAAGGATGGCGCCGCGCTGAATTTCAAAGCACTGGACTGACCCTTACCCAGATGGGGCACATGACGTGTGGCGCGGAACCGACCCAGGTTCCGCGCCATTTTGTTGCTCCCGGCCCCACGGCAGCAAATGGCTCATGCATGGCACCTGTCGGTGCCGGGATATGGAACCTGACCGCCGGTTGAGGCATTTGCCCTTACAGCCTTCGAAGGAGCCTGCCATGTCCCGCCTACGCACACTGCTTGTCACCGCTCTGTCCGTCAGCGCCCTTCTGGCCAGCGTTCCGGCTGAGGCAAAGCAGAAGCATTGCCCCCCCGGATTGGCGAAGAAGAACCCGCCTTGCGTGCCACCGGGACAGGTTGGCAAATCCTGGAACCGGGGCGACCGGATCCGTGGTGACTATGCCTGGATCCCGCGCGAAGATTGGCGCCGGTGGAACCTGCGCGACTATCGCGACGGCAGCACCTATCTGCGCGTAGATAATCATATCTTGCGCGTCGTCCGCGACACATTGGTCGTGATCGAGGCGGTACGGATCATCGACGATGCCCTGAACTGACTATTCCGCCGCCACCCGACGCGGCTTCAACAGGTCCTTCAGGTAGCGGCCGGTGTGGCTTGCTTCGACCTTGCAGATGGCTTCCGGCGTGCCGGTGGCCACGATCTCGCCCCCGCCATCTCCGCCTTCGGGGCCGATATCGATCACCCAGTCGGCGGTTTTGACCACGTCAAGGTTGTGTTCAATGACCACGACCGTATTGCCTTGATCCACCAGGGAATGCAGCACTTCCAACAGCTTGCGCACGTCTTCGAAGTGCAGTCCCGTGGTTGGCTCATCAAGGATGTACAGCGTGCGGCCCGTGGCACGGCGGCTGAGTTCCTTGGACAGCTTCACCCGCTGCGCTTCACCGCCTGACAGGGTGGTCGCCTGCTGGCCGACCTTGATATAGCCAAGCCCGACTTCAACGAGGGCATCCATCTTCTCGCGGATCGCGGGGACGGCCTGGAAAAAGTCCTTCGCGTCTTCGCAGGTCATGTCAAGAACGTCGGCTATGCTTTTGTTCTTGAACTTTACTTCCAGAGTTTCGCGGTTGTAGCGCTGACCCTTGCAGGTCTCACAGGTCACATAGACATCGGGCAGGAAGTTCATCTCGATCTTCAAGACGCCATCGCCCTGACACGCCTCACACCGCCCGCCCTTGACGTTGAAGCTGAAGCGGCCCGGCTGATAGCCCCGGGCCTTGGATTCCGGCAACCCGGCGAACCAGTCGCGGATCGGAGTGAAGGCCCCCGTGTAGGTGGCCGGGTTCGACCGCGGAGTCCGCCCGATGGCGCGCTGGTCGATGTCGATCACCTTGTCGAGGTGCTCAAACCCCTTGATCGTCTCGCAAGGCGCGGGCGTTTCATGTGCGCCGTTCAGGCGGCTTGCGGCGGTCTTGAACAGGGTCTCGATCGTCAGGGACGACTTCCCGCCGCCAGACACGCCGGTGACGCAGACAAACATGCCCAGCGGAAACTCGGAGGTGACGTTCTTCAGGTTGTTGCCCGTCGCACCCACAACGGTCAGTTTCTTGCCACTGCCCTTGCGGCGCACTTTCGGCACCGGAATTTCGCGCACGCCAGAAAGGTACTGCCCGGTCAGACTGGCCGGGTCGGCGGCCACCTGCGCCGGGGTTCCGTGGCTGACGACCATGCCGCCATGCACGCCTGCGCCCGGCCCCATGTCGAACACATAATCCGCCTCACGGATGGCGTCCTCGTCATGTTCCACCACCAGCACGGTGTTCCCGGCATCGCGCAGGTTCTTGAGCGTGGTCAGCAAACGGTCATTGTCGCGCTGGTGCAGGCCGATGGAGGGTTCGTCCAGCACATAAAGCACGCCCGTCAGCCCCGAGCCGATCTGGCTGGCCAGCCGAATGCGCTGTGATTCCCCGCCCGAAAGCGTGCCCGCAGCGCGGCTCATCGTCAGGTAGTTGAGGCCGACATTCACAAGGAATCCAAGGCGTTCGCGGATTTCCTTCAGGATCGCCCGGGCGATTTCGTTCTGCTGTTTGGTCAGCGTGTCGGCCACGCTTTCGATCCAGGCATAGGCTTCGGTGATCGACATCTGCACCACCTGTCCGATGTGCAGTTTGGCGATCTTCACCGCCAAAGCCTCTGGCTTCAGCCGGTAGCCACCACAGGCCCCGCAGGCGCGGTTGGCCTGATACCGCTCCATCTCCTCACGGCTCCAGGCGCTGTCGGTTTCGCGGTAGCGGCGCTCCATGTTGGGGATGATCCCCTCATAGACGCGCTTGACCTGATAGACCCGGCCGCCTTCATCATAGCGGAACTGGATTTCCTCGCCCTTGGAGCCTTGCAGGAACAACTCCTTCACGCTGTCGGGAAGGTCTTTCCACTTGGCCTTGAGGTTGAAGCCATAGTGTTTGGACAAGGCCTCCATCGTCTGGGTCAGGTAGGGGGATTTCGACTTGGACCATGGCGCGATGGCCCCTTGCATCAGGGTCAGGTTCTGGTCGGGCACGACAAGGCGTTCGTCGAAGAACAGCTCCATCCCCAACCCGTCACAGACCGGGCAGGCACCGAAGGGGGCGTTGAAGGAAAACAGACGCGGTTCAATCTCGGCGATGGTGAAGCCACTGACTGGGCAGGCGAATTTTTCGGAATAGGTGATACGTTCGGGCGCTTCGCCCTCTTTCGCTTCGGCGAGTTCGATGACCGCGATGCCGTCGGCAAGGTTCAGGGCGGTGCGGAAACTGTCGGCCAGCCGCGTCTCGATCCCCTCTTTCACCACGATCCGGTCGACCACCACGTCGATGTTGTGGCGGAACTTCTTGTCCAGGGTCGGCGGGTCCTCAAGCTCGTGAAACGTGCCGTTGACCTTGACGCGCTGGAAACCCTGTTTGCGCAGGTCGAGGAATTCCTTTTTATACTCGCCCTTCCGGTCGCGAATGATCGGGGCCAGCAGATAGGCGCGCGTGCCTTCCGGCATCGCCATCACGGCATCGACCATGTCCTGCACCTGCATCGCGGTGATCGGCAGGCCGGTGGCTGGCGAATAGGGCGTCCCCACCCGCGCGAACAGCAGGCGGAGGTAGTCGTAAATCTCGGTCACCGTGCCGACGGTGGAACGCGGGTTCTTCGACGTGGTCTTCTGTTCGATACTGATCGCAGGCGACAGGCCCGAGATGTGGTCGACATCCGGTTTGCCCATCATGTCAAGGAACTGGCGGGCATAGGCCGACAGCGATTCGACATAGCGGCGCTGGCCTTCGGCATAGATCGTGTCGAACGCCAGACTGGATTTGCCCGACCCCGACAGCCCGGTGATCACCACCAGCTGGTCGCGCGGAATGCTGACATCCACGCCCTTGAGGTTATGTTCGCGGGCACCCCGCACCTCGATGAACTTCTGTTCGGCCATGGTTTACCCCCGGATGCCGCCGCAACAGATAGGGCGTTGCGGCCGAGTCTCCAACCCGATTTTGTGAACGAAAAGTGAACGCTCGTCAAATGGTGAAAGCGCCGCGCCGCCGCGCCTGCACGGCGTGCAGCAAGATGCCAAGCGCGCAGAGCAGCGTGGCCGCAAGGGTCAGTCCGCTGGGGCCCGTCGCGGCCAGCAGGGCCGCCAGAACCGGGGTTCCCGTCGTTGTCCCAAGGTTGCCCAACTGGGCCACCGCCCCGGCGGCGCGGGCGCGGTCATCGGCGCTGGTGTTCAGCTCGGGGATCGACGCGAAGCTGGCCCCCTGAACGATGCCAAGCGCCGCCGATAGCCAGAAGCCGCCAAGGATCATCCCCGCGCCATTGCCCCAGAACGCCCATAGGATCACAAAGCCCGGGATCGCCACCAGATACCCGGCTTGCACCAACCGCACCGCCGACATACGCCGCAAGAGCCAGACGCCCAGTGTCAGCGACACCAGGATCGACGCCAGCGGCATCCCGGCAGCAATCAGCGCCCTGTGGGTCAGCGGGGTTTCGGGCGGCAGCAGGGTCAGGATCGCGACGTAAAGGAAAGTGTAGCAGCAAAACCCCATCGCCGGGGCCGCCAGACGGGGTGAGGCATAGATGGTGGCATGCTGCGCCAGCAGGTTGCGCATGGGGGCCGGGGCACCCTTTGGATCAGGCGGCAAAGTCAGCGCCAGAACCACTGCCAACACGGCCATATAGGCGGCATGGCCAAGGAACAGGCCCGTCGGCGTGGCATAGGGACCGATCAGCGCAAGCGCGGCATAGGTGACACCAAAGAAGCTGGACCACAGCGTCATCGCCAGCGGGCGCGACTTTTCGGGGGCCAAGGTGGCAATCATTGTTGGCCCAACGACCACGATGGCCAGATGTGACGCCCCCTCGACTATGCGGGAAAACAGCATCAGCGGGTAAACCGGCATCAGCACCTGGATCGCCGACATCGCCGCCCCGGCGGCAAGGGCCGCCACGATGGCCCGGCGCGGGCCGATGCGGGCGACCAGAAGCCCCGCCGTCGTGCCGAAGATCAACCCGACCATGCCGACGATGGACACGACAAGGCCAAGCGCCACCTCGCCATTCGCGCCATAGGTGGCGCGCAGGGTTTCGTAGAGGATCGAGATCTTGCCGAACTGTGCCGCAGCCCCAAGGCCGGCGCACCAGAGAAGCAGGACAAGGATCATCGGGGGGAATGGGCGCATGTCGGTTTGGTAGCCAGTCCTGCGCCAAAGCGCCAGTGGCGGCGTCAGGGCCTTTGGCGCGGGCTACGGTTTCAATCTAGACCTTCTGGCCCATCGCCCAGGCAACGATGGGAAACTCGGGATCATCGGTCAGATCGTCGTCAGGCCGCAGTTCCGGGGGCCAGGGGGTTTCAAGGTTGCGCAGGGCGGCAGCGCGGTTGCCCCATTGCGCCGCGCGGATCGAGGCTTCGTCAAAGCCACCCTCAACCAACAGATTACACAGGCCGCGTGCCGTCCAGCGGCTGCAATCAACCGGCACCGCGTGGTAGGGGATGAAGAACGGCACGGCCAGCCAGAACCACCCACCCTTGCGCAGCATCTTCCAGACATTGCGCGTCGCGGCATGGGGGCGGTCGACATGTTCCCAGACCTGATTGGCCAGAATCAGATCAACCTTGATGACCCGACCCTCATCATCGCGGAACGGTGCGGCGCAGGGGTCGAACTCGGGGTAGCGGTAGGTCTTGTAGGACCGAAAGCCATAGCCCTTGCCCCATTCCCCCGAAATCTCGGCCGCATCCAGCTTTTCCGGCCCCAGCGCGCGGATCCAGTCGCGGCTGGTCTGCTGCATCACCACCCGGTTCAGATAGCGCATCAGATATGCAGCGCGCGGCCGTAGGCATCCAGCACGGCTTCGTGCATCATCTCGGACAGGGTGGGGTGCGGGAAGACTGTGTTCATCAGGTCTTCCTCGGTCGTCTCCAGCCCGCGGGCGACGACATAGCCCTGGATCAGTTCGGTGACTTCCGCGCCGACCATATGGGCACCCAGCATCTCACCCGTCTTGGCGTCGAAGATGGTCTTGATCATCCCCTCCGCCTCGCCCAGAGCAATTGCCTTGCCGTTGCCGATGAAGGGGAAGCGACCGACCTTCAGCGTATAGCCCGCCGCCTTGGCCTTTTCCTCCGTCAGGCCGACGGAGGCGATCTGCGGCTGGCAATAGGTGCAGCCGGCGATGGAATTCGGCTTGATCGGGTGCGGGTGCTTGCCCGCGATCAGTTCGGCCACCATCACGCCTTCATGGCTGGCCTTGTGCGCAAGCCACGGCGCGCCCGCGATGTCACCGATGGCGTAAAGCCCGTCTACCCCGGTGCGGCAGTATTCATCGGTGACCACATGGGTGCGGTCGATCTTGACGCCCAAGGCCTCAAGCCCAAGATCTTCGACATTGCCGACGATCCCGACAGCCGAGATCACGGTATCAAACTCCATCGTCTCGGTCTTGCCGCCAGTCTCGATATGGGCGGTGACGCCCTGCCCCGGCTTGCGGTCAAGTTTCTTGACCGTGGCCTTTTCCATGATCTTCATGCCCTGCTTCACGAAAGACTTTTTCGCAAAGGCCGAGATTTCGGCATCTTCGACGGGAAGGATGCGGTCCATCACCTCAACCACCGTGGTATCTGCACCCAAGGTGTTGAAGAAGGACGCAAATTCGATGCCAATCGCGCCGGAACCGATGACCAGCAATTTCTTCGGCATCCGGCTGGCCACAAGGGCGTGGCGGTAGGACCAGACCAGATCGCCATCCGCCTCCAGCCCCGGCAGTTCGCGGGCCCGCGCGCCGGTGGCAAGGACGATGGACTTGGCCGTCAGGGTTTCCGTGCCCTTGTCAGTCTTGACGCTGACGGTCCCCTTTGCCGGGATGGTCGCCGAGCCCATGAACACGGTCACCTTGTTCTTCTTCATCAGATGGCCGATGCCGCCCGACAGCTGCTTTGCCACTCCACGGCTGCGGGCGACGACGGCGGGCAGGTCATAGCTGATCCCCGTGGCGCCAAGGCCAAATTCCTTGGCGCGGTGCATCAGGTGGAACACTTCGGCACTGCGGAGCATCGCCTTGGTCGGGATGCAGCCCCAGTTCAGGCAGATGCCGCCCAGATTCTCACGCTCGATGATGGCGACCTTCAGGCCCAGCTGGCTGGCACGAATGGCCGCGACATAGCCCCCCGGTCCGGCACCTATCACAACTACGTCGAAACTCTGGCCTGCCATTCTTCCCTCCCCCACTCTTTTCCCTTAGCCGAAAAAGTAGTTTGCCCTTAAACCAATTTGGAACCCCAAGCAACAAAGGCGCCGCCACAGGCCTATGCGCCTGACGCATGGCTTCAGGTCTTCAAGCGTTCCACCAGCGCGCCATAGCCGCCCGTATCCAGATAGGCCTGCTCCTCGGGCGATGAGACGCGGCCGAGTGCGGCATTCCGGGTTGGAAAGCGGCCATAGCGGCGGATCACCTCTTGATGGGCGCGCGCGTGCAAGGCCTTGTCCGGCTCGGACGACAGGCGTTCCGTCAGATAGGCGACCGAGAGTTCCTGATCCTTCGGGTCTTCGGAATGTTCGAAAGGCATGTAGAAGAACTGCCGCTCGGGCTCCGGGGCCTTCATGTCCCAGCCCATCGCCACGGCCTTGCGAGCCGCATCGCGGGCCCGGGCGTCGGTGGCAAAGGCCAGCGGGCTGTCACGGTGGATGTTGCGGGGGAACTGGTCGGTGACGATCAGATAGGCCAGCGTTCCGACCGTGCCATCAACCCAATGCTCCAGCCCGCCGTCATGGGCCGCCTGCCACAGATCGCCGAACCGGTCACGGCAGACCGTGTCGATCGCGTCCCCCCCGGCGTACCAGCCCTTGGGGCCGATCTCGTGCAGCCAGAACTCCAGAACCTCCATCGGGTCTGCCATGCGCCCCTCCCTTTTGCGGTCAAGCCTTGCAGGGAATGCGCCGCCCTGCAACCGCCGATGTCAGGGACGGGCGGCCTGAACCTCGACCGAAGCCTCGTCGAGCACGGCCCCAACGGCCAGTGGCGAGGCCGTGGGGGTGACCCCGCGGAAGGCCCCCGTGACGCTGGGTGCGGCGCGGCGGGTCATCCGCCACATGGCATAGGCCGACAGCAGCACGAACAGCACGCCGATGAACAGGAAGAAGCCTGAGGGGCCAACCGTTTCCATCATCCAGCCGGTGACAAGGGGGCCAAAGATCGCGCCGAACCCGTTCAGGAAGATCAGCCCCGCCGATGCGGCGGCCATCTCCTCGCGCGGGAGGAAGTCGTTCGTATAGGCGATCAGCAGCGCATAGACCGGGTTGGTGATCCCACCCAACAGGACGGCCACCCCGATCAGCGCGGCAAAGGGCAAGTCCACAAAGGCCGCCATCAGCATCACCGCCGCCGCCACCGCCGACAGAACGGTGATCAGCATCCGGCGGTCCATCCGGTCAGACGCCAGCCCGATCGGGTATTGCAGGACCAGCCCTCCCACATACATCGCGCCCACGAAGATCGAGATGTCGCGCACCGAAAGCCCGACCTGCGCCCCCCAGACCGAGGCCATGCCGAACATCGCCGAGAACACGCCCCCGGTCAGCAGCATCCCCACACAGCCAAGCGGCGAGATGCGGAACAACTCGGTAAAGGGCAGCCGGCGCGTGCTGTCGAAGGCTGGGGCGGGAACCGGCGCCAGCAGGATCGGCATGAAGGCCAGCGACACCAGCACCGATGGGATGATGAACAGCGCAAAGCCCGACGGGTCCGGCACGTTGATCAGTGCCTGGCTTGCGATGATCCCCAGCATCTGCACGATCATGTAGGCGGAAAGCGCCTGACCCCGGGTGTCATTGCTGGCGGTGTTGTTGATCCAGCTTTCCGCCGTGATGTAGATGCCGGAAAAGCAGAACCCCGCCAGCACCCGCAGCGCTGTCCAGGCCATCCAGTCGGGGAACACCGGGTAGATCACGATGATCGCCGAGATCAGCGACCCAAGTGCTGCGAACACCCGCACATGCCCGACTCGGCGGATCATCTTTGGCGCGATCCAGGACCCGAAGAGGAACCCAAGGAAATAGGCCGCCATGACATAGGACAGCTGATAGGTCGTGAACCCTTCCAGATTGCCGCGGATGCCCAGCAGCGTGCCCTGAATGCCGTTGCCGACCATCAGCAGCATGACGCCCATCAGAAGCGGCCAGGAATGGGACAGAACTTTCAGCATCGGGCGACTTTCAGGGTCAGAGGGAACAGACTCAGGCTTTGGCTGGAATCAGCAGCGAACTGTCGCCGTATGAGAAGAAACGGTAGCCCTGATTGATGGCATGGTCATAGACCTTGCGGATCGTCGTCTCGCCCATCAGCGCCGCAACCAGCATCACCAGCGTCGATTTCGGCAGGTGAAAGTTGGTCATCAGCGCATCGGTGATGCGAAAGCGGTAGCCCGGATAGATGAAGATATCCGTCTCACCCTCCCAGGGGTGCAGGGTGCCGTCCGGGCTGGCCGCACTTTCAATCAGCCGCAGCGCTGTGGTGCCGACAGGGATGATCCGGCCCCCTGCCCGCTTCGTCGCGTTGATCTCATCCGCGGCGGCGGCGCTGACGCGGCCCCATTCGGCGTGCATCTTGTGGGTGGTCACATCCTCCACCTTCACCGGCAGGAAGGTGCCTGCGCCGACATGCAGGGTCACTTCGGTGAAGTCGACACCCTTGGCCGCCAGCGCGCGCAGGAGCGGTTCGTCAAAATGCAGCGAGGCAGTTGGCGCGGCGACGGCCCCGGCATGGCGGGCAAAGACGGTCTGGTAATCGGTCCGGTCCTGGTCATCGGCGGCGCGTTTGGCGGCGATATAGGGCGGCAGCGGCATCACCCCGGCCTCGGCCAAGGCGGCGTCAAAGTCATCCCCCGTCAGATCGAAGGCCAGCGTCAGGTCCGTTTCCGTCTTTGCTGCCACGCTGGCGCTCAGTCGGTCGGAAAAGCGGATCACCTCGCCCAGATTCACCTTGCGCAGGGGCTTGGCCAGCGCCCGCCAGCCCAGGGGCTGGGGTTCCAGAAGCGTGATCTCGACCTTGGCCACCGCATCGCCGCGTTGGCGGGTGCCGAACAGGCGGGCCGGGATGACCTTGGTGTTGTTCAGGACCAGCCGGTCACCGGGGCGCAGGATGTCCTGCAGGTCAAAGACATGCCGGTCACTGATCCGGTCGCCTTCGGCCAGCAAAAGCCGGGCATGGGTGCGCGGCCGGGCCGGTCGGGTGGCAATCAGGGTCTCGGGCAGATCAAAGTCGAAATCGGCAAGCTTCATCCGCCGCTGTCCTTCAGGTTCGGGGGGGCTGTACGAAAGATTTCGCGGAACAGGCCGGGCGTCAGGACGGACAGCGGGTTGACAGAAACATTGGGGTCCGCAGCCGTGCCGGTCAGCCGGTAGTTGAAGCCGAACAACCCCTCCCCCCGGCGCGAGAAGATTTGCCCCACGCCGTTCAGCAGATAGATCGGCGAGATCACCCCTTGCAAGTCAAGCCGCCCGCCTGCTGTCTGGTAGATCCCGGCAAAGGAAATCCCCAACGACGCGCCTACGGCCGACCCTTGGGTGATTTCCACGGCATCGGGGGTCAGGATGAAATTCACCTCGCCATTGTTGAAGGCCAGCCCTTCGCCGTCCATCTGCTCCAGCAGGCCCACGACCGACACGGCGGACAGAAGCTCGGCCAAAGCCGGTGCATCCTGAATCCGCAGCCGGGTAAAGAGGGCGCGACCGTTAAACTGGCCCGCCGGCCCCCGTGGGCTAAGCGTCAGGTCCAGACTGCCGCCACGACCATTCTCGAAGATGCCTGCCGCCGCCATCACCTCGCCCGCATTGTCGGACGTGATCCGAAAGGCGCTGCCGCCCTCGGCCGGTGCCATCACCCCTTGAACCGGCCCGCGACCATTGACCGTGGCACTGAAGCGGCCATTCAGCCCGCCGTTGTCAGCGAACTCACCCTGAAATCCGGTCAGCGTGATCCCGTCCGAGATGACCAGCCGGTCAAGACTGACGCTAAGCGGGCTACCCCCCTGCCCGCCACTGTTGCCCTTGGGCATGGCGCGAATGTCCAGCCTGCCGCCGGTAATTGCCACATCCGGCGCACGGTTCCGCCCGGTGCCGGTCAGGGTCACCGGGGCATCCAGCCAGTTGCCCGCCTTGACCCGGGAAAAGCGGGCACGCTGCAGCCCGCCACCTTCGGCGGTGGTGATGTCGCCTTCCGCCTCAAGGCCCGGGGCGGTCAGGATCAGGCGGTCCACGCGGGGCTCACGCGTCAGGCGCGCTTCAAGGTCCAGACTGGCGCGCGTGTCCGCGTCCTTCGACCAGCCAAGCGGGTCAAGCCGCAGGGCAAGGCCGACAAGGTTTGACGTCAGCGTCAGTTGCGGTGGCAGCCCCTTGATCAGGGCAATGTCGATTGCCGCCGGTCCTTCACCACGGACCGACCCTTCGGGCAGTTCGATCCCCAGATCCCGCAGCGCCGCATCCGACAGCATGACCGTGCCATTCACCCGCGCGCGGCCATTCTGTTCGGGGCCAAAGCCCTGCAGATAGGTCAGATCGACCGGCAGCAGGTCCAGCATCCCCTGCCCTGACAGGCTTAGCCCCTTGGTATCGACCGCCACCGCGATTTCCGGCGCGCGCAGGATGCGCCCCGGCACCAGCGCGGGCGAGGTGAAGTCGACGATCCGCCCGGTGACGACAAAGCTGACATCGGGCAAGGTCACGCGGGTGATCAGCGGCATGTAAAGCGTCGTGCGCAGTTCGGCCCGCCCGTCGCCAAGGTTCACCGGCTGCCCGGCTTTCGAGAAAAAGCTGAACGGCGCCTGATCCAGCAGCGACAGCGTCGCCGTCAGGGTGGAGGATGTGACCAGAGTGATTTTCGCCGTGGCGGGCCGCTGGGTGATGTCGACGACCTGAAAGACCGAACCCGCCGCCTCGATCTGCCCGCCTTCGGGCGGCACGACATGGCCCCGGTCCAGCTGGACGGTATAGGTGCTGCCCTCCAGCGTGGCATGGCCGCGTGCATCAAGGACAGGCGGCAAGGTGCGGACAAACCGGACCTCGGCCTCGGCGAATTCATAGCCCAGACTGAAACGCGGCGCGGTGCCGGGCGTCAGGCGCAAGGCCGCGCGCACATCGGTCAGCATGGCCTGACCCACGTTGCCGGCAAACCAGTCGCGGGTCTTTGGCACGACCGAAATCGGCCACAGCTTCAGCAACCGGTCGGCGTCGATCTGGTCAAGCTCCACGTCAAGGGCACCGCCCCAGCCGCCCGATTCCGCCTCGACCGCGCCCGACAGCAAAAGCCGCTCCCCGCCCTCGACCAGCGCCAGTTGGCCGATATCAAGGCGGAACGGGGCCAGCCGCAGGCGCAGGTCCAAAGCCCCTTGGGTAAAGCGCACCGGCTCCTCGAACAGGCCCTCGGGGTCGACCATCACTTCGGCAAAGGCGATCTGCGCCAGCACGCTGGCCGGCAGATCGCCCGCCGCAAGCGGCCCACCCTTTGCATCCAGCAGATCACCATGCCCGCGCGCCCGCAGCCGGAGTGAGGGGCTTTCAACCGCAAGCTCGGTCAGCTCCAGACGTGCCGTCACCGGATCATAGCCAAGCGACAGCGAAGCGCGGTCAAAGTCCACGGGCCGCGCCCCCGCCCCGGGCGAGATGCTGCCTGCGGCCAGCGACAGGTCAGCCGTCAGGTTGGCCACCGTGCCGTCGGGTGCCACCTCCGCCACAAGCCCCCCCGACAGCGGGGCCTTCACAAAGCCAAGCCATGCCAGCGGCGGCGCCAGCGCGGCAAGGTCAGCAGCCGCCATGTTGTCCAGCCGGGCATTCATCCGCGCGCCGCCGCCGCCTTTGGTCAGGACCATGGTCAACGTCGCCTGTGCCGGAACCTCACCGTCCAGCAGCGTCAGGCCAAGTTCTGCCGCGACCGTTGCTGCTTGATTGTCGATCGTCAGCCGCCCGTCGCCCACTTGCCACGACCGCCCCGCACGGTCATCCCGCAGCGTCAGGGTCAACGCCTCAGCCTCGATCACACGAAGCGCGGACAATCCGGGCGACGCAAGCGCGTCATCGACCATCTCAAGCACGTCCGCCGGGCTTTTTGGCCCCGCCCCGGCAGTGCCGCCAAACTCCAGATCCAGACGCCCGTCGGCATCGCGCCGGACGGCCAGCCGCGCCCCGATCAACCGGACTGAGCTTGGCCGGATATAACCCGAAAGCATCGCCATCGGATCAAAGGTGACCTGCGCCTCAGGCAGGGCCAGCAGCGACCTGCCGCTGGGATCGATCAGCCGCACATCTTCCAACTGAAAGCGGGGGACAAAGCTGCTGTCCACAGCAAATTCGACCCCCCCCAAGGACACGGCCGCGCCTTCCGGCAGGCGCGCGCCGACAAGGCCTGCATTCAGCCGCGCCTCGACCTCGGCGACGGCAAGGACCGGAAAACGCAAGGTCTTCCCGCTGTAGGCGAGGGTCAGATAGCCAAAGCCAAGCGCCAGAAGCAGCAGCGTCAGGATCACGGTCAGGCTGAATCGCGTGCGCCGATGCCGCCTGCGCCCGCCCGCACCGGTCGCCAGACCCAAGCCACGCGCCCCACGGGCCGGACGGTCGGTGGGCGTGGTCCCATCGTCCTGGCCCGCCGGTTCGTCCTGCATCTTGCCTTGCGTGCCTCGCTGCCTGTGTCCGCCGCCGTGGTCGGGTGCCTGATCTCATGGCGTGCGGGTAACCCCGTGCTTGCCTTTATCTTTGCGCGAAGGCAACTAGAACCAAAATCACATATCCTGACAAGGCAAGGAGCCGCCCATGCTGTCCACCGGATCGCCCGCCCCCGATTTCACCCTGCCGCGCGATGGCGGGGCCACCGTCACCCTGTCGGCGCTGCGGCCCGGCAAGGTGGTGCTGTACTTCTACCCCAAGGACGACACCCCCGGCTGCACGCTGGAGGCGCAGGATTTCAACGCCCGTCTGGCCGATTTCACCGCCGCTGGGGCGACGGTGATCGGCATTTCCAAGGACAGCGTCAAAAGCCATGACAAGTTCTGCAAGAAGCACGGGTTGTCGATCGTGCTCGCCTCGGACGAAGCGGGGACCACCTGCGAAGACTACGGCGCCTGGGTGGAGAAAAGCATGTATGGCAAGACCTACATGGGCATCCAACGGATGACCGTGCTGATCGACGGCGCGGGCAACGTGGCCCAGGTCTGGCCCAAGGTCAGCGTCAAGGGCCATGCCGATGAGGTTCTGGCTGCGGTCAAGGCGCTGTGACGGGCGCCACAGGGCCGACGCTTGCCGAAATGGCGGTTGAGGTCCTGACCACCGCAGATGGCCGCGCCAAGACCGCCCTCGGTCGTGCTCATTCCGCGCGTTGGTTCGCCGCCCGCGCGGCGGGCCAGCCCTTGCCCGTCGGTCATGCCACCCCGCCCGACCAACCAGCCCGCCCTGCCCAGCCGGACCTGTTGAACCCGCGCGACGTGCCCCGCCGCCGCCCGGGCAGCCCGCTCGGCCGCATCGCCCTGCTGCATGCCGTGGCGCATATCGAACTGAACGCCGTCGACCTGCATTGGGACATCATCGCCCGCTTCACCGATCAGCCGATGCCCATGGGCTTCTATGACGACTGGGTGAAGGCCGCTGACGAAGAAGCCAAGCATTTCAACCTGATCTGCGACTGTCTTGAAGCACTTGGTAGCCACTACGGCGCGATGCCCGCCCATGCCGGAATGTGGCGCGCCGCCGAAGACACCGCGCATGACCTGCACGGCCGCCTTGCCGTCGTGCCCATGGTGCTGGAGGCGCGCGGGCTGGACGTAACCCCCGGCATGATCGACATCTTCCGCGCCGCGGGCGAAACTCAGGCCCTGACCGCGCTTGAGGTGATCTATGCCGAAGAAGTGGCGCATGTCGCCTATGGCTCGAAATGGTTCAACTGGCTGTGCGGCCGGGATGGGACAGACCCGAAAGACGTGTTCCACACACTTGTCCGGCGTTATTTCCACGGCAACCTGAAGCCGCCGTTCAACGAGGCGAAGCGCGCCGATGCCGGGTTGCCGCCTGATTTTTACTGGCCCCTTGCCGGCACCGGGACCTGAACCCCTCACAACACCCTTGACCGGACCAGCGTCCCGAAACCCGCCCCGGATCGGCGGTTTTCTGCCGAAAAGCCCCTGCTTCGGGCGGAAAAACCCACCTTCCGGTCAAAATTGTTGCGGGGCTGTAACCGGGTGGCTAATCAGTTGCAACCGCTGCCAAGGATGCCCTTCGGGCGTCTAGGCCTGCGCGCCCGGAAGCAATAAACGGATGACCGCAACGTGCTGAACCGCCTCGCCTATCGGTTTCACCAAAGTCTGGAGCGGCATTTTCCCGAACAGCGCCTGTTCCTGAAATCCGATACCGAGACCCGGTTCATCCGTCTGCGCCCGATGACCCAGATCATCGCGCTGGCTGGATTTACCCTTGCCCTGTCTTGGACCATCGTCGCGACCGCCCTGATCATGATGGACAGCATCGGCGCCGGGTCGGCCCGCGAACAGTCCGTCCGCCAGCAGGCGCTGTACGAAGAACGGCTGAACACGCTGTCCACCGACCGCGACCTGCGCGCGGATGAGGCGGCCCGCGCCCAGGAACGCTTCAACGTCGCACTGGCCCAGGTGTCCGAGATGCAGGAACGCCTGCTCGCGTCGGAAGATCGGCGGCGGGAACTGGAAACCGGCATCGACGCGATTCAGGAAACCCTGCGCCGCACCATCAAGGAACGCGACGAGGCCCGGGGTGAGGCGGACCGTGCAACGCTTGCCCTGAATGAACAGTCCGGCGGCGCTACCGAAATGGGCCGCGCCCGCGATGCGATCGCCACGCTGGAAATCCTGACCGACGCGCTTGGCCTGACCGCCCAGGAACGCGATGAAATGCTGGCCGAAGCCGAAATCGCGCGGGAGGAAACCCGCGAAATCGCCGATGCCAAGCGTCTGGTCGAACAGCGCAACGACCTGATCTTCGCCAAACTGGAAGAAGCCGTCACCATCTCGATGGAACCGCTGGACAACATGTTCCGTGAAGCGGGCATGTCCCCCGATGACCTGCTGGATTCGGTGCGCCAGGGCTATTCGGGCCAGGGCGGCCCCCTGACGCCGATTTCCATGTCAACCTCGGGCGGGGTGCTGACGCCTGAGGAAATGCGGGCCAACGCCATCCTTGGCGGGCTTGACCGGATGAACATGTACCGGATCGCCGCCTTCAAGCTGCCCTTCGCGATGCCGGTCAAGGATAGCTTCCGCTGGACCAGTGGCTTCGGCTATCGCCGCGACCCAAAGGGCGCAGGCAACCGGATGCATGAAGGCACCGACATGGCCGGCGCCTATGGCACGCCGATCTTTGCCACCGCCGATGGCGTCATCACCCATGCGGGATGGGATTCGGGCTATGGCCGTCTGGTGAAGATCCGCCACGACTTCGGGATCGAGACGCGGTACGCACATCTCAGCCAGATCCGGGTCGAGGTGGGCCAAAGGGTCTCGCGCGGGGACAGGATCGGTGATATGGGCAATTCAGGCCGGTCGACCGGCACGCATCTTCACTACGAGGTCCGCCTCGACGGCTCTGCCGTTAACCCGATGACCTTCATAAAGGCAGCGAAAAATGTTTTCTAAAAGCCGCATCAACGAGCCGGGCCCGAAAGCCGAGGCCGAGAAGCCCAAAGCCCCGGAGGCCCCGATGACGAAACCCAGCATGGACTTCACCCCCTCGGCTCCGAAGGGCAAGGCTGCGGTTTCGGTACTGTCGTCCGACCTGACCGTGGTTGGCAACCTGCGCACCACCGGCGACATCCAGGTCGAAGGCACGGTTGAGGGTGACATCCGCGCCCATCTGCTGACCGTCGGCGAAAGCGCCACGATTCGCGGCGAAATCGTCGCCGATGACATTGTGGTCAACGGCCGCGTCATCGGCCGGGTCCGTGGCCTGAAGGTCCGCCTCACCTCGACCGCGCGGGTCGAAGGCGACATCATCCACAAGACCATCGCCATCGAATCCGGCGCGCATTTCGAAGGCTCAGTCCAGCGGCAGGAAGATCCGCTGTCGACCGGCCGCGCCCCGGCACCGTCGATGCGTCTGGACAGCCCGGCTGCCCCATCCGCCGGCGAAGCTGGCTGAATTGACCTGACATGACGCTTTCGCGGGCATCGGGGGACCCCTCGGTGCCCGTTTCCTTTTGTGCGCCCGAAGATCGGCGGGTGATCCTGTGGGCGGCAATCCTTGCCTCCTCCATGGGGTTCATCGACAGCTCGGTCACCTCAATCGCCATGCCCGCGATGCGCGCCAGCCTTGGCGCGACGCTGGAGCAGGCACAATGGATCAACGCGGCCTATCTGCTGACCCTGTCGGCGCTGGTGCTGGCCGGCGGGGCGATGGGGGACCGGTTCGGCACGGCGCGGGTGTTCTCCATCGGGATCTGCATCTTCGTCGCAGGCTCCATCGCCTGCGCCTTTGCGCTGGACCCCGGCCAGATGATCGCCGCGCGGGCGGCCAAGGGCGTGGGGGCGGCGCTGATGGTGCCGGGGTCGATGGCCATGGTGTCCCGCGCCTATCCGCGTGCGGAACGCGGCCGCGCCTTGGGGCTATGGGCCGCCGCCTCGACCATGACGACAGCACTTGGCCCGGTGCTGGGCGGCATGCTGGTCACCTGGGGGGGTGAGGTTGGCTGGCGCATGATCTTCGCACTGAACCTGCCGCTTGGCTTGGTGGCGCTCTGGCTGGTCCGGGGCCGCACGCCGGGCGACCGGGGCCGTCCGGGCGTGAGGGTTGATCTGGTCGGCGCAGCGCTGGCCTCCATCGGGTTGGGGCTGCTCGCTTGGGTCCTGACAGATGCGGCGGCGGGCCTGTGGCATTGGGCGCTGGCGCTGGCCGCCCTTGCCACCTTCCTGATTTGGGAGGCAATGACCCCTGCCCCGATGATCCGCCTTGGCCTGTTCCGAAACCGCAGCTTTGCCGTGACGAACATCGTGACGCTGGCGCTCTACTTCGCCTTGAACGGGGTGATGTTCTACCTGCCGATGACCGCAGTCTCGGCCTGGAACGTGACGGCGCTGGAGGTGACGGCGGCATTCCTGCCGATCTCCCTGATGATCGGGCTGCTGTCCGCCCCCGCTGGCCGCTGGGCAGACCGGCTGGGGCCCGGGCCGCTGATGGCCGCAGGGTCCGTCCTTGTGGCGCTGGCCTATGGCGGCCTGTCGATCTTTGCGGCCGAGGGCGATTTCTGGGGCCGCATCGTGCCCTTGATGGTGCTGGCCGGGATCGGGCTTGGCCTTGTCGTCGCCCCCCTGACCGCCGCCGTGATGCACAGCGCCGAGGAAGGCGAACAAGGCGCCGCCTCCGGCATCAACAACGCGGTGGCGCGGGTGGCAGGGCTGATCGCCGTGGCGCTCCTGGGCCGGGTGGCCGCCGCGACCTATGGCGCGGGCGGTGCGGGATTTGGCACCCTTGGCGGCGATGCGGCGCATCTGGCAGCAACGGGGGCGGCCTTTGCACAGGTGGCGCTGATCGCTGCGGTGATGGCGGGGCTGGCTGCAGCCCTTGCACTGACCACGGGCCGTACCGTCAGGTGATCGCCCGGCGGTACAGGTGCCATGTCGCATGGCCGAACAACGGCAGCACCAGGAACAGCCCCAGGAACCCGGGCAACATCCCCAGAAACAGCGCGCCCCCGATCAGCGCGCCCCAGCACAGCATGACGCCGGGGTTTTCCCGCACCAGCGCAAAGCTGGTCAGCATGGCGGTGACAAAGTCCACCTCGCGGTCCAAGAGCATCGGCAGGCTGACCACCGTCAGGCTGAACAGAAGCGTCGCGAAGACCGCGCCGACAGCGGTTCCCACCACCAGCATCGCCATGCCTTCTGTCGTGGCAAACACCGCCAGCGAGGATGACACGTTGGTCATCGGCGCATTGCCCAGAAAAAGCGCAAAGATCATATGGGCCAGAAAGTTCCAGAACAGGAAGAACACCACGATCACCGCCGCCATCGACGGGATCTGCCGATCCTTCTGCTGCCAGATCACCCCGAAGATCCCGCGCATGTCCAGCGCCTCACCCGCGTCCAATCGGCGCGAGATTTCATAGAACCCGCAGGCGATGAACGGGCCAAGGATGGGAAACCCGGCACTTGCCGGCAAGGTCCACCAGATCTGGCCCTTGGTCGTCGTGGCCCAGAAGATCAGCCAGCCGCCCAGCACATAGACCGCCGCAAAGATCAGCCCGTACAGGGGCGCGCGGCGCAAGTCCTGCCAACCCAGCGACAGGCTGGCCTTCAGGTCCGACAGGTCCAGTTCGTTGATTTCAGGCGTGGCGGGCGGATGCACTGCGGTCATGCTGAAATGTTAGGCGGCCTGCCCGACAGGACGCAAGTCCTTGCGTCAGGGCGCGGGCGAAAACAGTGTCAGCACACTCAGGTCCGGCAGCACCGGGTGCGGCTGCAGGATCACCAGCGCGCCGTCCGGCGTCCAGCGGTAGACCGGCCACCGCGCCTTGTGCCAAGCGACACTCCCCCGCCAGATCTCACCGCCCGAGGCCATGTCCAGCGCGACGAGGATCGGGCCCGGCGCAGCCTCGCCCAGTTGCAGCACGGCCAGACGTGCGGCATCGGGTGACAGGACCGGGCCAAAGAACTCCACCCCATAGGCCGAGGCTGAACCCGGACTGCCCGATGCAATCAGCGTCCGGTCAGCCTCTGCGCCTTGCAGGATGACCGTGGAAGGGCTGCCGTCGCGGGCGTAGGTGGCGACCACCGTAGCGTCGTCGTGCTGCCAGCTTCGGTCCCGGTCGAACAGCGCGTCGTAAAGCCACATCCCGTCCGGGATCAGCGCGCCACCCTCGACTTTGCCGCTGTCATAGCGGACCGAGACTGCCCCCGCCACGCCCAAGGGCGCAAGGTCAAGCGTCACCCGGCCGGGCGCAAAGCCAAGGCGGTTTTCGCCAAAGGCATCTGCCATCGCGCTGACGGCCAGCCCCTCTGCCGCGCCGATCTGCTGGCCGGTGGCATCGAAGACCAGCAGGGTTTGCGGTGCTATCGCATCCAGTTCGGGTTCCGCCACGGGGTCAACCACCAGCAGCACCGCCCCGTCCGGCGAAAGCTCGGTCACTGCCGTCAGCGGCACGCTGGGCGGCAACGGCACGACGGCCAGAACCTCACCCCCCGGCAGCGCCAGATCAAGGATCACCGCACGGTCATCGCCGGGCAGGCTTTCCACTCCGGCAAGGCGAAGCCTATCGGCAAGCACAGCAATGCCCCCACTTGGGACAAAGCCCCAAAGCTCCGCCGCGCGCTGGCAGGCAGGGGCCGCCGTGACCTGATCACAGGGCAGCACGCGGCCACCGATGTCTGCCATAAGGCTGGTGGGAAGAACGGTTGCCAAAAGGCCAAGGGCAGCAGCCAGATGCATCAGACACCCTCACGGTTGCCGAAAGCCTAGCCCGCTACGGGTTCGCCCCGCAACTCAGGGGTTCCGGACCTAGTCGACGTCGTCAAAATCGCTGCGCTTCTTGCCGCTGGCCTTCATCGCCAGTGTCGCCGACATGAACCCGTCCAGATCACCATCCAGCACTCCGGCGGTGTCCGAGGTTTCATACCCCGTGCGCAGGTCCTTCACCATCTGGTAGGGCTGCAGCACATAGGACCGGATCTGGTTGCCCCAACCCGCATCGCCCTTGCTTTCATGCGCCTCAAGAATGGCTGCGTTCCGCTTGTCCAGCTCCAGCTGATACAGCCGCGATTTCAGCGCCTGCATGGCGATGTCGCGGTTCTGGTGCTGCGACTTGAGGCTGGAGGTCACAACGATATTGGTCGGAAAGTGGGTGATCCGCACTGCCGAGTCGGTCTTGTTGACGTGCTGCCCGCCTGCACCCGAGGATCGGTAGGTGTCGATCCGGATATCCTTGTCATGCACTTCGATCTCGATGTTGTCGTCGACCACCGGGTAGACCCAGACCGATGAGAACGACGTGTGCCGCCGCGCCGCGCTGTCATAGGGGCTGATCCGCACCAGCCGGTGCACCCCCGCTTCAGACTTCAGCCAGCCATAGGCGTTCTTGCCGCTGATCTTGTAGCTTGCCGACTTGATCCCCGCGCCGTCGCCATCACTTTCAGACTGCAACTCTACCGTAAAGCCGTGCTTTTCGGCCCAGCGGACATACATCCGCGCCAGCATGCTGGCCCAGTCGCAGCTTTCCGTGCCGCCAGCACCTGCGTTGATTTCAAGGAAGGTGTCGTTGGCATCCGCCTCACCATCCAGAAGCGCCTCAAGCTCCTTGCCCGCCGCCAGCTTGGCAAGGTCGGTCAGGGCGGCCTCGGCCTCGGTGACGATCTGGGTATCGCCTTCAGCCTCGCCCATCTCGATCAGTTCCACGTTCTCGCGCAGGCCAGTGTCGATAAGCTTGTAGGTCCCCAGCGCGTCAATCAGCGCCTGCCGGTCGCGCATCAGCTTCTGCGCCTTGGCCGGGTCGTTCCACAGGTCCGGCGCTTCGATCATCGCGTCGAATTCTTCCAGACGGTGCGGCGCGGTTTCCCAGTCCATCCGCTGGGCCAGAAGCTTAAGCGTCTTTTCGATCGCTTCGATGTTGCCTTGAGTTTCGGCGCGCATGTCGGGTCAGGTCCTGAAGATCGGTTTTCTAAGATCGGTTTGCTGCGGGCGTGATAGCCTCAAGGCCGCGCCCCGGCAAGGGTGCGGCCCGGACGGCATGGCAGTGTCAGTAAAGCCCGCCGGAGGAAACGGTGCCGAAATCGGCCTTCTTCGGCACGACCACGGTTTCGCCTTCGGAATTGGTGATGGTGGTGCCATTGTCCACCTCACCCTCGCCATAGGCGAAGAGGGGCAGGTTTTCCCCCATGGCAAAGCCGCCATCCACCATGGCCCCCAACCCGAAGATCGGCACTTCGCCCTCGCGGAAATACTCGGCCACCACGAAATCCCCCGTGGCATCATCGGGCAGTTGCTGGCCCGTGAACCGGTCGATCTTGATGAAATAGCCGCCCGGCGGCACGGCGAACTTGGCCCCGCCGTATTTCTTGATCGCGACCTTCATGAAGTCTTCGAACACCGGCCCGCAGAACCCCCCGCCCGAGGCACCCTGCATCGTGCGCGGCTGGTCATAGCCGATGTAGCAGCCCGCCGCGATGTTGCTGGTGTAGCCGATGAACCAGACATCCTTGCTGTCGTTGGTCGTCCCGGTCTTGCCCGCCACTGGCACCGGCAGGTTGATCCCCGCCGCCGTGCCGCGCTGCACAACGCCTTCCATCATGCTGGTCAGCTGATAGGCGGTGATCGCGTTCATCACCCGTTCGCGGTTGGAGGTGATTTTGACCCCCTGCCCCGGCGCAAGGTCAGCTGCGGCGCAATCTTCACAGACCCGCTGGTCATGGCGGTAGATCGTGCGGCCAAAGCGGTCCTGCACCCGGTCAACCAGCGTGGGCTCCACCCGCTCACCGCCATTGGCGAACATGGAATAGGCGGCGACCATCTTGAACAGCGTCGTCTCCTGCGCGCCAAGCGAGTTTGCCAGGAACGGCCCCATCCGGTCATAAACGCCGAACCGTTCGGCATAGCCCGCCACCGTCTGCATCCCGATTTCCTGCGCGATCCGCACGGTCATCAGGTTCCGGCTTTGCTCGATCCCGGTCCGCAGGGGCGTTGGCCCGTAGAAGCGGTTTGAGGCGTTCTTTGGCGTCCACAGCCCCTGCGGCGTTTCAAGCTCGATCGGCGCGTCGACGACGATGGTGGCGGGGGTGAACCCGCTGTCCAGTGCGGCGGCATAGACGAAGGGTTTGAAGCTGGATCCCGGCTGCCGCGTGGCCTGGGTCGTGCGGTTGAACACCGAATCCTGATAGCTGAACCCGCCCTGCATCGCCAGAACACGGCCCGTGTTCACATCCATCGCCATGAAGGCGCCCTGCACTTCCGGCACCTGCCGCAAGGACCAGCGCCGGAACGTGCCGTCATCATTCGTGACCGCGCGGACCAGAACCACTTCGCCCACGGCCAGCAGGTCACCCGCCACACGGGCACGGCGGCCAAGTTCACCGCCTTCAAGCTGCTTGCGGGCCCAGGTCACGTCATCCGCCGGGATGAAATGGCCGTCTTCATCATCCATCACGCCTTCAATGCCGATGCGGGCGTCATTTTCGCCCACCTCAAGCACAACGGCCGGGAACCATGTTGCAACGTCCCGCGGCAGGTCCAGCGCGGCCAGCGCCTCACGCCAGCTGGCCTCGGACTCCAGCACATCGGCGGGCAGCACCTGCCCGGTGCCGCGCCAGATGCCCTGCCCGCGATCATACTTCTCCAACCCGTCGCGCAGCGCGGCGGCGGCGGCCTCTTGCAGATCGGCGTCCACGGTGGCGCGGATCGTCAGACCGCCGGAAAAGAACTCTTCCTCACCGAAGGTGCCGGAAAGCTGGCGGCGGATTTCGTCGGTGAAGTAGTCGCGCGGCGGCAGCGATTCCCGGAACGCCTCATAATCGCCGCCCTGCACGGTCAGCAGCGGTGCCGCCTTCGCCTCTTCATAGGCGGCCTCATCGATATAGCCGTTGTCCTGCATTTCCCCCAGAACATAGTTCCGGCGGGAAATGGCATCGTCCTTCTGGCGCACCGGATGCAGGTTGCCCGGCCTTTGCGCCAGCGCTGCCAGATAGGCCACCTCAGCCACGGTCAGGTCTTGCAGCGCCTTGTTGAAATAGGTCTGCGCCGCCGCCGCCACCCCGTAAGAGTTCTGACCAAGGAAAATCTCGTTCAGGTAAAGCTCAAGGATCTTTTCCTTCGACATCGCGGTTTCCACGCGGGTCGCCAGAATGATTTCCTTGATCTTGCGTTCCGCCGTCCGGTCCGACGACAGAAGGAAGTTCTTCATCACCTGCTGGGTGATCGTCGAGGCCCCGCGCACCCGTTCGCCCCGGGTCTGCACCGCCTCGATAAAGGCGGCCACCATGCTGCGGGTGTCATAGCCGTGGTGGTTGTAAAAGTTCTTGTCCTCGGCGCTGATGAAGGCCTGCTTGACCAGATCGGGAATATCCTCGGACGCGACAAACAGACGCCGCTCCTCGGCGAATTCGTCGATGATCTGGCCTTCGCCGGAATAGATTCGGCTGATCGTGGCGGGCGTGTATTGCGCAAGGCTTTCGTGGCTGGGCAGATCGCGGGAATACATGAAGAAAATGCCGCCCACCGTCAGCGCGGCAAAGATCAACCCCAGCGTCGCCGCCGAGAAGATTCCCCCCAAAGCCGATCCGATAAAGCGAAGCACTCGCAGCCTCCGTTGCCGTGAACCCCTGCACTATACCAGACGCGCGCTGCCGTCAAAACCTTGGCCGATCACGATTTGTCTTTGTGGCGGGGTTTCGCGGCACACCGCCTGGTTTGCGGTTCAGTCCTCGCTCAGGTTTCTGATCGCGGCTTCCTCGGCATCCCACGCGACCAGCGCCACGCGGATGGCCTCGGCCATCTTGGCCCGCCAGTCCGGATCGATCAGCCGGGTGTAATCCCGTTCAGATGACAGGAACCCCAGTTCCAGCAAGACCGACGGGATGTCGGGGGATTTCAGCACCGAAAAGCTGCCGCTCTGGCTTGGGCGGCGGTGCATGCGGATTTCCGCCGCCTTGATCGCGCCGACAATCGCGCTGGCCAGCCGGTCGGTGCGCGGTTGGGTTTCGGTGCGCGCCATGTCCATCAGCACTTCGGCCACCACATCGTCCTGATCCGTCAGGTCAACCCCGGCCAAAAGGTCATCGCGGTCATGGCGCTCGGCCAGCGCTGTGCTGGCCGCGTCGGTCGCCTGTTCGTCCAGCGTATAGACCGTGGCCCCCTGCGCCTCACCCTCGGCCAGCGCGTCGGCGTGCAGGGACAGGAAGATATCCGCCCCCGCCTCCCGCGCGATGGAGGTGCGGGTTTCCAACGGCACGAACACATCGTCATCCCGGGTCATCACCACGGCAAAGCGGCCGTCGCGCAGCAAGACCTCTTTCAACTCGCGTGCGAAGGTCAGCATCAGCGCGGCTTCGGTTTGCCCGTCACGCTCTGCGCCGGGGTCGATCCCGCCATGGCCGGGGTCCAGCACCACAACGATGGGCCCCGCCCCTTCCGGCAAGGGCGCCATGATCTCGGCCGGGTCCGGCGCCGCCCATTCCGGCAGGTCGGGGCGCGCGGCTTCGGTGGCAAAGCTCTCGGCGTCGGTCGGTGCAAGGACGACCCGGATCACCGTGCCACCCTCCCCCGTCACCATCTCGGACGCCACCACCTGCTGCGGCCCTGCCAGTTCCACCACCAGCCGTGACCAGCCCGGCCGGAAACTGCCCGCCCGCATCGCCACGACCGGGTCGCGCAGCGGCAACCGGTTCAGGCCGGTCCAGTCGATCGTCCGCGCGTCCAGAATCAGCCGCGGCGGGCCATCCGCAAACCGCAGCCGCCAGGGAACCGGCTGGCTGACCGCCAGCCGCAGCTCCAGCCCCGCAGCCTTGCGGGTGACCGTCGACCCCTCCACTTCCAGCCGCGCCAGCGCGGACAGCGTCTGCGCCGCCGCAGGACCTGTCAGCGTCAGACAAAGCAGCGCCAGCCGCACAAGGAAGGACAGTCCCGGAATCCGCATCGCGCGACTTATCCCCGCTTCCCGCCGAAAAGGCAAATCCCGCATGGCATGAACATTCATCCATCACAAATGGGGGAAGTTGGCGTTCCCCGCCTTGATCTTGCCTGCCACCGCCCCTTACGGTTGCCGCGCCGCCGTACAGGTGCGACTGGCCACGACCTGGCCCGCCAACGCCTTGCGAAACCCCTGAAGGAGCTTTCCATGCGCCGTCTTGTCGCCCTTGGCATCATGACCACCCTTGTCGTCAGCCTTGTCACAGTCGCCGCCCATGCCGAAGGCGCCGCCGACATGACGGCTGAGGAACGCGCCACCTTCCGCGCCGAAGTGCGCGCCTATCTGCTGGAAAACCCGGAAGTCCTTGTCGAGGCGATGGACATCCTGCAGTCGCGCGAAGAAACCGCCAGCGCTGAACGCGATGCCATGCTCCTCCAGGCCAAGTCCGAGGAAATCTTCACCAGCCCCGCCGACTGGGTCGGTGGCAACCTAGAAGGCGACGTGACGCTGGTGGAGTTCATGGATTACCGCTGCGGCTACTGCCGCAAGGCCCATGACGAGGTGCAGACCCTTGTCGAATCCGATGGCAACATCCGCTATGTCATCAAGGAATTTCCGATCCTTGGCGAAGGCTCGCTTCTGTCGTCGCAATTCGCCATCGCCGTGCGGCTGTTGCATGGCGACGCGGCCTACAAGGCCGCGCATGACGCGCTGATCACCCTGCGCGGCGATCCCACTCCGGAAACGCTGGGCCGCCTAGCTACCGATCTCGGCCATGACCCGGCCCCGATTCTGGCCAAGATGCCCAGCGATGAAGTGATGGCCGTGATCTCGGCCAACCATGCGCTGGCGGATGAGATGCAGATTTCCGGTACCCCGACCTTTGTGATGAAGGACATGATGGTGCGGGGCTATGTGCCGCTGGAAGGCATGCAGCAGATCATCGCCGACGTCCGCGCAGACGGCTAAGCTTCCGCCGGGTCGCTGGCGGCCTACTCGGCCGCCAGATCCTCCGCCGCGCGCTTCTCGGCAGCGTCAATCTCGGCAGCCTTTGCTTCGACAAGTTCGACGATGTGGTCGACCATCCGGTCGTTCGACAAAGTGTGGTCCTGCTTGCCCGCCAGATAGACCATCCCCTTGCCCGCCCCGCCGCCGGTAAAGCCGATGTCGGTCATCAGCGCCTCGCCCGGGCCGTTCACCACGCAGCCGATGATCGACAGGCTCATCGAGGTGGTGATATGCCCCAGCCGCTCTTCCAGCGCGCTGACCGTCTTGATCACGTCAAACCCCTGCCGCGCGCAGGACGGGCAGCTGATGATCGTCACCCCCCGGTGCCGCAGGCCAAGGCTTTTCAGGATCTCGAAGCCCACCTTCACCTCTTCAACCGGATCGGCGGACAGCGAGACACGGATCGTGTCACCAATCCCGAACCAAAGCAGGCTTCCCAGCCCGATGGCCGATTTCACGGTGCCGGACATCAGCCCGCCAGCCTCGGTGATGCCCAAATGGATCGGGGCATCCGTCACCCCGGCAAGCTGCTGATAGGCCGCCGCCGCCATGAACACGTCCGACGCCTTCACGCTGATCTTGAATTCGTGAAAATCGTTGTCCTGCAACAGCTTGATATGATCCAGACCCGATTCCACCATCGCGTCGGGGCAAGGCTCGCCATACTTATCCAGAAGGTGCTTTTCCAATGACCCGGCATTCACCCCGATGCGGATGCTGCACCCATGGTCCTTGGCAGCCCGCACCACCTCGGCCACGCGCTTGGCGTCGCCGATGTTGCCGGGGTTGATCCGCAGGCAGGCAGCCCCCGCCTCGGCCGCTTCGATCGCGCGCTTGTAGTGGAAATGGATGTCCGCCACGATCGGCACCGGGCTTTCTGCCACGATCTCGCGCAGCGCCGCCGTGCTTTCCTTGTCAGGGGTCGAAACGCGGACGATATCCGCCCCCGCCACTGCGCAGCGCTGGATCTGCTCGATGGTCGCCGCCACATCCGTGGTCAGCGTATTGGTCATCGTCTGGACCGAGATGGGCGCATCCCCGCCGACAAGCACCTTGCCCACCCGGATCTGGCGCGACACCCGGCGGTCGATGTTGCGCCAGGGGCGGATGGGGTTATGGGACATCTGATCGGCTCCGCTGCAATTCTGGCGGCAGAATAGGCGCAGCCGTCAGCGACGGCAACAGCGCGCAACCATTCGGTACGTCAGTCAAGGTGGATTAGTCTGTCGCACCCTCGACCGCAGGGGCCACCCCGGTCGCGTCAGCGGTGGCAAAGCGAGCCAGATCTTCGTCCGCGGTCAGGTCGGCCGCAGCCATGGTCTGGGTCAGCGCTTCGGGCGACAGAGCGATGTTGCGCACCACATTGGCACCCGGCGCCACCGGGCCAAGGGTCGCCCCGTCGACCACAAAATAGACCGACCCGGAATTGCCGGTGCGGAAGACTGGCGGTTCTTCCAGCGCGGGCACGGCATAGCGTTCGCCAGCATCAAGGATCTTTTCAAACAGCACAGTGCCATCAGCGGCATCAACCCGCACCCAAGCCGGGCGCACGGCCAGAACCTCAACCCCCTGCTGGGCCGAGGCGACGACCTGCACGTCCGGACCCAAGGCCTCGGAAATCGCGGCATCCACAGCCGCCGCTTCACCGGCATCGGCCAGCACACCAGTCTGGCGCGGGTCAATCGCGGCAATCGGGCCGTCGCGCGACGTCAGCACCGGCACATCCAGCGCCTGTGGCCGGTAAAGCCGGTCCATCATGTCAGACCCCGAGGTCGTATCCGCCTCAGCCAGATCAACCGTGGTTTCCGAAGTTGTGTCGGCCCTTGTGGTCACCAACTGCGGCGCAGCGTCACCCGCATTGGCCAGCGGGTCGATCTGGGCCACCACGGTAGGAGCCTCATCCACCGGGGCCAGTTGCACGCGCTGCACTTCTTGCAGGACCGACCAGCCACCATAGCCGATGGCCCCGATCAGGGCGATCAGCACCGCAATCGACCCGACCGCCCCGGGTTCGACCCGGGCGAACATCGCCTCGCCCCGCGGAACGAAACTGGCGTTCGGGTTGCCAAGCGGATCGGAAAATTCGGACCGTGCCCGGGCCTTGATGATTTGCTGCGGTGCAGCAGCCGCCGAAAGACCATGCGACACAGCATAGCCCGCTTCGGCGCAGAAGCGTTCGAAGGCCCAGTCCGGATCCATCGCCAGATAGCGCGCATAGGACCGGACATAGCCAGCCACAAAGCCGGGGGTTTCAAAGGCGGAAAGGTCGGCGTTTTCGATGGCGGCAATGTAGGTGGCCTTGATCTTCAGCTCACGCTGAACATCAAGCAGCGATTTGCCCAGCGTGGCGCGTTCGCCCCGCATCAGATCACCAAGACGCAACTCAAAGTCGTCAAAGCCCTTGGGCTTGTCCTCTTCGGTTGTCGAAGGTTTCGACCTCCAACCGATCATATGCCCCTGTCCCCTTTGGTGCACCGCTCTCGAGAAGTCGCCTTCCCGAACGACTCACTCAATTTTTCGTATTGAGGAAACGGTAGCACAGGGCAAGGGCCTTTGCACATGCAGGATAGCTTAAGCCACCGCCTCGGCACGATTCAGCGCACAATGGCTCCACAATGCATCCATCGCATGCACCAGCGCCTCGACATCCTTCGGGCCATGCACCGGCGACGGGGTAAAGCGCAGCCGCTCCGTCCCGCGCGGGACGGTGGGAAAGTTGATCGGCTGGACATAGATGCCGTGATTCTCCAGCAGCATGTCCGAGATCAACTTGCAGTGGTGCGGATTGCCGACATGGACCGGCACGATATGCGACCCGTGGTCGATGATCGGCAGGCCCATCCCCTTCAGCCGCAGCTTCAGGATACTGGCCTGCGTCTGGTGCCGCGCGCGCAATGCCTGACCGCCCTCGCCCTTCAGAAACCGCACCGACGCCGCAGCCCCGGCCGCCACGGCAGGCGGCAGCGAGGTGGTGAAAATGAACCCCGGCGCGTAGGACCGCACCGCATCCACCATCTTCGCAGATGCAGCAATATACCCGCCGAACACCCCATAGGCCTTGGCGAGTGTTCCGTTGATGATGTCGATCCGGCCCATCTGGCCATCACGCTCCGCCACCCCCGCCCCGCGCGGGCCATACATGCCCACGGCATGCACCTCGTCGATATAGGTCAGCGCGCCGAACTCCGCCGCCAGATCGCAGATTTCGGCGATCGGGCCAAAGTCGCCATCCATCGAATAGATCGATTCGAACGCGATCAGCTTCGGCGCCGCTGGATCATCCGCCGCCAGCAGCGCGCGCAGATGCGCCACATCGTTGTGCCGGAAGATCCGCTTCTCCCCGCCCCCGCGCCGCACGCCTTCGATCATGCTGGCGTGGTTCAGCGCGTCGGAATAGATGATCAGCCCCGGAAAGATCGCCCGCAGCGTGCTCAGCGTCGCATCATTCGCGATATAGGCACTGGTGAACACCAGCGCGCCTTCCTTGCCATGCAGATCGGCAATCTCGGCCTCCAGCCGCTTGTGATACACCGTCGTGCCGCTGATGTTGCGCGTCCCGCCGGACCCTGCCCCCGTCGCCTCCAGCGCCTCATGCATCGCGGCCAGCACCACCGGATGCTGCCCCATCCCCAGATAGTCGTTCCCGCACCAGACGGTGATGTCCTTCTGGCTGCCATCCGGCTTGGTCCAGACCGCATGGGGGAACTGACCCTGCCGGCGTTCGATGTCGATGAAGGTGCGATAGCGCCCTTCGTCATGCAGCCGTTGCAGGCTGGCGTCGAGGGCGGCTTCAAAATCCATCATGCGTCTGGTCCATTACTGGCAGGTCTTGCGGGCTTGCATGGCCAACTTGAGCCGCCTTTTGCAGCCTTGCCTTGATCTTGGTCAACCCGACTTAAGGCCAACAGGGCGATTTGTCGCCCCCAGGCCCCCTCACGTCCTTGCGAGCGGCGGCCTGCTCTGGACACCCCCGGCCTGCCTGCTAGGCTTGGCCACAGGCTGAAACAGCCGGATCGACAGGAAAGCCCGCCCGATGACCCTAGACGCCGTCCTTGCCCGTATCGATGACACCCTGCCCGACGCCCTTGACCGGCTGATGGACCTGCTGCGCATCCCCTCCATCTCCACCGATCCGGCCTTCAAGCCCGATTGCGCCCGCGCGGCGGACTGGCTGGTGGCCGATCTTCAATCGCTGGGCTTTGACGCCCGCGCCGCTGCCACGCCGGGCCATCCGATGGTCGTGGGCCATGGCGGCACCGGCAAGCGGCACATCCTGTTCTACGGTCACTACGACGTGCAACCCGTTGATCCGCTTGACCTTTGGGACCGCGACCCCTTTGATCCCGAACTGCAGGACACCCCCAAAGGCAAGGTCATCCGCGCCCGTGGTTCGTCCGACGACAAGGGCCAGCTGATGACCTTCATCGAGGCGTGCCGCGCCTGGAAACATGTCCATGGCACCCTGCCCGGCAACCTGACGATCTTTCTTGAGGGCGAGGAGGAATCCGGCTCCCCCTCCCTCATCCCGTTCCTCAAGGAAAACCGCGCCGAACTGTCGGCCGAACTGGCGCTGATCTGCGACACCGGCCTGTTCGAAAGTGCTGTGCCCGCGATCACCACCATGCTGCGCGGGCTTTGCAAGGCGGAATTCACCATCCGCGCCGCCGCACGCGACCTACACTCGGGCATGTATGGCGGTCTGGCGCGCAACCCGCTGCATGTGATGTCCGCGCTGCTGGCGGGGCTGCACGATTCCACCGGTGCCGTGACTATCCCGGGCTTTTATGATGACGTGGCCGAACTGCCCGACACCCTGCGCCAGCAATGGCAATCGCTGGCCTTCGACCATGCCACCTACCTTGGCGACGTGGGCCTGTCCCATCCCGCCGGGGAACAGGACCGGACCCCGCTGGAAATGATCTGGTCCCGCCCGACGGCCGAGGTGAACGGCATGTGGGGCGGCTACACCGGCGCGGGCTTCAAGACCGTCCTGCCGGGCGAGGCGCATGCCAAGGTCAGCTTCCGCCTTGTGTCGAACCAGGACCCGTCCAAGATCCTGACCGCCTTCCGCGCTTGGGCCGAGGCGCAGATGCCCGCAGATTGCGAAATCATCTGGCACGACGGCATCGACGGTGCCCCCGCCTCGGTCATGGCCATCGCCGACCCGGCGTTTGAGGCTGCCCGTCAGGCCCTGACCGACGAATGGGGTCGCCCCGCCGCCTTCATCGGCTCGGGCGGGTCGATTCCGGTGGCGGGCTACTTCAAGTCGATCCTCGGGATGGATGCGATGTTGATCGGCTTTGGCAAGGATGACGACCAGATCCATTCCCCGAACGAAAAATACGATCTGGCGTCCTTCCACCTCGGCATCCGCAGCTGGGCGCGGATTCTGGCCAGAATCGCCTGAGGGGCACCGCATGACCACGATCCAAGACGCCACCCCGGGCGATGAGGCCGCATGGCGCGCCCTCTGGGACCAGTATCTGGCCTTCTACAAGGTCGACCTAGCGCCCGCCATCTCTGCGGCCACCTGGGCGCGGTTGATGGACCCCGCCTCGCCGGTCAAGGCGCGGCTGGCGCTGGTGGATGGGCAGGTCATGGGATTCGCCATCCACATGCACCACCCTTCCACCTGGGTCGCGACCGAGGATGCCTATCTGGAAGACCTTTTCGTCACCGATGCTGCCCGTGGCCAAGGCCTCGGCCGCGCACTGATCGACGATCTGATCACCATTGCCCGCGCCAAGGGCTGGGCGCGGCTTTACTGGCATACCAACCAAGGCAACAACCGCGCCCGCGCGCTCTATGACCAGTATGTCGCCTCAGACGGCCATATCCGCTATCGGATGGCGCTTTGACCCTGTTGGCAACCTTGGCCAGCTAGGCCTTGGTTGCCAGCCGCAGCAGCTTGGCGGCCAAAAGCAGAACTGGCGTGGCATGCAACAGCAGGTCAAACACGTCGACCGGCTTCACCAGCGTGCCTGCTGCCAGCATCTTCAGCTTTTCCCAAAGGTGCGGCTCGGGCACAAACGGCGCTAGCCCCAAGGCCAGCGCGGCAATCAACAGGACAGACAGTGGCAGGCGGTCAAGAAGGAACATTCAATGTTTCCCGGGATCTGTCTTGCCCTTGGTGACGACAGCCACACAAGGCGTCGTGTACATCATTCAAGGGGAAGAAAGTGGCGCGGTGGACGGGGCTCGAACCCGCGACCCCCGGCGTGACAGGCCGGTACTCTAACCAACTGAGCTACCACCGCGCGTGGAGGGCGGAATAAGGCCTCCCGCGTGGGGCGTCAAGCGGGAAACGGCAGCTTTTATGCGCTGGTTTGAAGATGCTGCCTGCGGCGGTTCAGGGCCTCAGGACGTTAACAAAAGCTGAACTGCGCCCTGCAAGTCCTTGAAAAGCCTCAACCGCAAAAGGTGCCCTGCCCGGGACATCCTGTGATCGCAATCTTGGGAAGGATCGAAGAGTGGCGCGGTGGACGGGGCTCGAACCCGCGACCCCCGGCGTGACAGGCCGGTACTCTAACCAACTGAGCTACCACCGCGCATCTCTTCGTTCGCAGGTTGCCCCCGAACAGCCGCCGTCTTACGCAAGGGGTCGGGCGCCGTCAATGGGGCTTGCAGTAAATTACTGCTCCGGCGCCGGGATGAATTCGGCATTGTCCTCCGGCGGCAACTGGAACCGCCCATGCGCCCAGTCCCCCGCCCGCCACGCCTCTTTCGCGGCGTCGATCCGGTCCTTCGACGAGGCGACGAAATTCCACCAGATCAGCCGCGGCCCGTCCATCGTGGCCCCGCCCAGCAGCATGATCCGCGCGCCCGCCGGACCGGCTTTCACGCTGATCCGGTCACCGGGCCGAAAGACCAGCATCTGCCCGGTGGGGAAGGTCTGACCCGCCACCGTGACCTCACCTTGCAGGATATAGACCCCCCGATCCTCCTGCCCGTCCGGCAACGGGATCGCGGCACCGGGGGCAAGGGTCGCATCGGCGTAGAACATTTCGGACGGGGTCTCCATCGGCGCGGTTTCGCCCCAGGCCTGGCCAAGGATCAGCCGGACTGTCTTGCCCTCACCCTCCAGCACCGGCAGGTCGGCGGAAGGGGTGTGAATGAACGCCGCCGGATCATCCTCCTGCGCCTTGGGCAGGGCCAGCCAGGTCTGCAGGCCAAACAGCGTCTGCCCGGTCGCCCTGACCTCGCCATCGGTGCGTTCGGAATGGGTGATGCCCCAACCCGCCTTCATCCAGTTGACCGCGCCGGGTTCGATCCACTGGTCGGTCCCCAGACTGTCGCGGTGGTGCATGCGGCCTTTCAGAAGATAGGTGACCGTCCCCAGCCCGATATGCGGGTGAGGCCGCACATCGATGCCCTGCCCCGTCAGAAACTCGGCCGGGCCCATCTGGTCGAAGAAGATGAAGGGGCCGACCATCTGGCGCTTGCCCGAGGGCAGCGCCCGGCGCACCTCAAACCCGCCAAGATCACGGGCGCGCGGGATGATCACAGTCTCGATCGCGTCGACCGCGTCGCCGATCGGGATCTGCGGGTCGAGGATGGGGTTCCAGCTCATGAGGGTCTCCTTTGCAGGAAAGGTAGACCTTTCGCACCCCAAATGCACCCCAAGGGTCGCGCGCGCCGGGTGTGCGGGGGTGAACAGAGGGGCGTTTAGGGCCTTTCTCGCAGAGTGGCCGATGGCGGGGCGGGGACCAGCCCCCCCACCGCCGGGATATCTTCGCAGAAAGGATGACGCGAACGGTGGTTATCAGAGGCGGCGAAGCGGTACTCGCTGTCTGGCCGCAGGAAAGAGCAGGGAGAACACAGGAGGACCTGCAGCCAGCAGCGGGGCAGACAACAATGGATGCGGATGGTGGGCGGTGAGGGACTCGAACCCCCGACATTCTCGGTGTAAACGAGACGCTCTACCAACTGAGCTAACCGCCCGCGACGTGGGGTCTACACCGACCAGCCGGTGCATGGCAAGGGAGGAGAGCGGGCCGCGTGGGACGGGTGATCACCGCCCTTTTGCAGAAGCCTTGGCATGGGCGACGATTGCGTTGGCATGGCCGTGGCCAAGGCCATGGTCGGCTTTGAGGGCCTATACCTTCTCCATATGTGTCCTGTCACCCATCGCGGCCACAAGTTCCAGCCAATGCGCTATCGGCTGACCATAGGTCTTTTCGATCGACGGGAAGTAGGAGGCCGGACCTTTGGGGGCGGCCGGGTTTGCTTTGCTGGTCATCACCTTCCCTGCGCACCGGGCGGCTCAGCTGCCGACCCGATAGGAAGATTGCACGAGGCCGGAGGGGAAGGCCACGGTCCTCAGATGGGTCAGCGGAATGTCGGCTGGCGTGGGACCAAACAGCCGACGACCCGCGCCAAGCAGGACGGGGACGCTGGTGATGATCATGTCGGCGATCAGACCCTCGGCAAGGAAGGATTGCACCAATTGGCCGCCGTCAACGTAGACGCGGGCCATGCCATCAGCCGCGCAAGCCTGCAGCGCGGCCTTGGGCGAGAGGTCGGCAAAGCGGACACGGCCAGAAAGGCGGTCCGGGACCGGGGTATTGGCAAGGGTCTTTGACAGCACCAGAACCGGCTTGTCATAGGGCCAAGGGTCGAACCCTGCGACCGCCTCATAGGTACCGCGGCCCATCACCAGGCCGTCGATCCCGGACATGAAAGCATCATAGCCGTGGTCTTCGCCGGGCACGTCGCGGCTGAGCAGCCAATCAAGCGTGCCGTCCGGGCGGGCGATGAAACCATCAAGGCTGGTGGCGATGAAGACGTGGCCAGTGGTCATCCGCGGGGTCCTTTCCGGGCGCAGGGAAGGGAAAAGGCGCACCGTTTCTGGCGCGCCTTTCGGGAAATGGTGGGCGATAACGGATTTGAACCGCTGACATCTTCGATGTGAACGAAGCGCTCTACCGCTGAGCTAATCGCCCGAAGCTATTCGGTGGGCGGTGTTTAGTCGTCCTCGCTATCCTTCGCAAGAGGCTTTGAACCACCTTTTCCAGCGCCGCCGCCGTGCCGCAGTTTCAGGGTCATCATCGTGGCATCGCCCTTTTCCGCCAGCTTCACGACGCGGATCTTGCCCAGTGGCGGCAAGGTCATGTCGGACCCGGCCTTCAGCGCCTCGGCAAGGGCGGCAAGCGTGGCCTCGACCGCGATCTTGGCGTCGGGTTTCTTCGCGCCGGTCGCTGCGGCGACGCTGTCGATCAGGTCGCGCAGCTTGAGACCCGCGGCAAGCGAGCCGGCCTTCGCGGCAGCTTTGGCTTCGGGCTTTGGGCGGGCCTTGGCGGGTGCGGCAGCCGCGGCGGCAGCAACCGCTTCGCCCGCAGGCTTGGCCGCACGGGCGGCCTTTGCGGCGGCAGGTTTGTCGCCCCGGGCGGGTTTGGCGGGTTTGGTGTCAGGGGATTTGGGCATGCGAGGGCCTTGGCTGCTTTCTGGCAAGAGTGGGAAAGTTGCGCCGTGACCTTAGTGCGCGTTCCCCCCCTTTGCCACAGCTTTCAGGCACAGCCGGCTTGCGTGAAAAAGGCCGGCGCAACCAAAGTTGCGCCGGCTGGTGCAGGCCCCAAGGGGCGCTGGTTCAGTGTGCGGTCTGCGCCGGAGGCGGCGTTTGCGACGCCCGTGCGGCGGCGGCAGCCTCTTCCGCGGCTTCGTCCCATTCCACCGGCTCGGGCTGTCGGGTCAGGGCCTGGGCCAACACCTCACGCACATGCTTTACGGGGATGATCGTCAGCCCCTCTTTCACATTCGCGGGGATCTCGGTCAGATCCTTGGCGTTCTCTTCCGGGATGAAGACCGTCTTGATCCCCCCCCGCAGCGCGGCCAGAAGTTTTTCCTTCAGACCGCCGATTGGCATCGCATTGCCACGCAGCGAAACCTCGCCCGTCATGGCGATGTCGCGACGGACCGGAATCCCGGTCAGGACCGAAACGATGGAGGTGACCATCGCAAGGCCGGCCGAGGGGCCGTCCTTTGGCGTCGCCCCATCCGGAACGTGGACGTGGATGTCCATCGTCTCGAACTTGGGCGGCTTCACCCCGATCTGCGGCGAGATGGACCGCACATAGCTTGCCGCGGCGTCGATGGATTCCTTCATCACATCGCCCAGCTTGCCAGTCGTCTTCATCCGGCCCTTGCCGGGCAGTTTCAGCGCTTCGATCTGCAGCAGATCACCGCCGACGCTGGTCCATGCCAGACCGGTGACGACGCCGACCTGATCCTCTAGCTCAGCCAGACCATAGCGGTGGCGCTGGACGCCCAGATATTCCTCGACCTTGGCGGGGTCCACGTCGACACGCTTGGTCTTGCCCTTGAGGATGTCCGTCACCGCCTTGCGCGCAAGTTTTGCAATCTCGCGCTCAAGGTTCCGCACCCCGGCTTCGCGGGTGTAGTAGCGGATGGTGTGGGTCAGGGCTGCGTCACTGACGCTGAATTCACCCTTCTTCAAACCGTTCGCCGCGATCTGCTTGGGCAGCAGGTGCTGCTTGGCAATCTCGCGCTTTTCATCCTCGGTGTAGCCAGCCAGCGGGATGATCTCCATCCGGTCCATCAGGGGGCCCGGCATGTTGTAGGAGTTCGCCGTGGTGATGAACATCACGTTGGACAGGTCATACTCCACCTCAAGATAGTGGTCGACGAAGGTGGAGTTCTGTTCGGGATCCAGCACCTCAAGCAGGGCGCTGGCCGGGTCGCCCCGGAAATCCTGGCCCATCTTGTCGATTTCATCCAGAAGGATCAGCGGGTTGGTGGTCTTGGCCTTCTTCAGGTTCTGGATGATCTTGCCCGGCATCGACCCGATATAGGTCCGCCGGTGACCCCGGATTTCGGATTCATCGCGCACGCCGCCCAGCGAAATGCGGATGAATTCGCGCCCCGTGGCCTTGGCAACCGACCTGCCAAGCGAGGTCTTCCCGACGCCCGGAGGGCCGACGAGGCAGAGGATCGGCCCCTTGAGCTTGGTCGAACGGGCCTGCACAGCAAGGTATTCGACGATGCGTTCCTTGACCTTTTCCAGACCGAAATGGTCCTTGTCCAAGACCTTTTGCGCGGCGGGAAGGTCCTTCTTCATCCGCGACTTGACGCCCCATGGCACGCCCAAGAGCCAGTCAAGATAGTTGCGCACCACCGTTGCCTCGGCCGACATCGGCGACATGGATTTCAGCTTCTTCAGCTCGGCATCCGCCTTTTCGCGGGCCTCTTTCGACAGGGCGGTCTTGGCGATGCGGGCCTCAAGTTCGGCCACTTCGTTCTGGCCATCCTCGCCGTCGCCAAGTTCCTTCTGAATGGCCTTCATCTGCTCATTCAGATAGTACTCGCGCTGCGTCTTTTCCATCTGGGTCTTGACGCGGGACTTGATCTTTTTCTCGACCTGCAGGACCGAAAGTTCGCCCTGCATGTGGCCGTAGATCTTCTCCAGCCGCTCGGACACGTTGAGGGTTTCAAGAATCTCCTGCTTTTGGCGGACGTCAACACCCAGGTGGCCGGCGACAAGGTCAGCCAGCCGCGCAGGATCGCGGGTGTCTGACACAGCGGCCAGCGCCTCTTCGGGGATGTTCTTCTTGATCTTCGAATAGCGTTCGAATTCTTCGCCCACGGCGCGGACCAAAGCCTCGACCGCGGTTTCATCGCCTTCGACTTCATCCAGAAGTTCGGCGGTGGCTTCGAAATATGCAGGGTTCTCGACAAACCCCGTAATGCGCACGCGTGCCTTGCCTTCGACCAGAACCTTCACGGTTCCGTCAGGAAGCTTGAGCAATTGCAGCACGTTGGCCAGAACGCCGGTGCGGAAGATGCCGTCAGTTGACGGATCGTCAACCGTCGGGTCCTTCTGCGAGGCGAGGAGGATCTGCTTGTCGTCCTGCATCACCTCTTCCAGCGCGCGGACCGATTTTTCGCGTCCGACGAACAGGGGCACGATCATGTGGGGGAACACCACAATGTCGCGGAGGGGGAGGACGGGATAGCTGGGGGACAGCTGGTCAGTCATCTGATGTCCTTTTGCTGCGGCAACGAACGGGGCCCCGACCATCGGCAACCCGGCGCGCTCCGCCTTTGGGATACGTTAACTTGTGGTCCCGTGCGTGGGATTCAAGTCTAGGCCAATAGTCGCAATCTGAACGTCTGCGTGTGCGGCTGCAAGGGGCGATATCAGCAGGCACGCCCCTTGCATGGTTTGTCTGCCGATCAGGCGGCGATGTCTGCCAATGCCGGATAGTCGGTATAGCCCTCGCGCCCACCGCCATAAAGGCCACTGGTCGGCAGCGGGTTCAAAGGCGCATCCGCGGCCAGACGCTCGGCCAGATCGGGGTTCGAGATGTAAAGCTTGCCGAAGGCGACCAGATCGACCTTGCCCGAAGCGACAGCGGCGATGGCCGTATCGCGGGTATAGCCATTGTTGGCGATATAGGTGCCCTCAAACCGGTCGCGCAGAGTTTCCAAAGCGCCAGCCGGCCAGTCACGCGGGCCGCCGGTCTGGCCTTCGACCATGTGCAGGAAGGCGACCTTGGCCGTGTTCAGCACGTCGATAGCAGCCCCGAACGTGGCAAGAGTGTCGCTGTCGATGCCAACGTTGTTGGCGTTGGAAAACGGGCTGAGGCGCACACCGACGCGGCCCGGCCCAAGGATTTCGGTCACAGCGGTCACCACCTCGGCCAAGAAACGCACCCGGTTGGCGATGGACCCGCCATAGGCATCTGTCCGGGTGTTCGAGGTGTCGCGCAGGAACTGGTCGATCAGATAGCCGTTGGCGGCATGAATCTCGACCCCGTCAAAGCCCGCCGCATCGGCGTTGCGGGCAGCTTGGCGGTAATCCTCGATCAGGCGGGGGATCTCAGCCAGATCCAGCGCGCGCGGAACCGAGGTTTCGACAAAGCCGGTGCCGTCAAAGGTTTTCGACGCGGCGCCAATGGCCGACGGCGCCACGGGGGCGGCACCATCCAGCTGCAACGAGGTATGGCTGATCCGGCCGACGTGCCAAAGCTGGGCCGCGATCTTGCCGCCCTTGGCATGGACGGCGTCGGTGACGGCTTTCCAGCCAGCGACCTGTGCTGTGGAATAGATGCCGGGGGTCCAAGCATAGCCTTTCCCCTCAGGCGATATCTGGGTGCCTTCGCTGATGATCAGGCCGGCCCCGGCCCGCTGGGCGTAGTATTCGGCATGGAGGGCGTAGGGCGTGTCATCCTCGGCCCGGGCGCGGTTGCGGGTCAGGGGCGCCATGACAACGCGGTTCTTGACCGCAATGTCGCCAAGGGTGGTGGGGGTAAAAAGCAGGTCGGTCATCTGGTTAGTTCCTTGAATTCCAAGTGTACGGATTTCAAGGTAAGCTCTGCAAAAACCGCCACAACCCGCGTTTGCGCCCTGCCTGCTATGCATTTTTGCACAAGATTGTTTCGCGATCGGAACCCTTTTCCGGCAGCGGACCCTAAAGCGGATCGATGTCCCCCGACGCGCGCCCGGCATGGAACGACGCGACAAAGCCGGCAAGTCTGCCCACCGCGATGGCATCACGCAGCCCCTGCATCAGCACCTGATAGTAATGCAGGTTGTGCCAGGTCAGCAGCATCGACCCGATGATCTCGTCCGACTTCACCACATGATGCAGATAGGCGCGGCTGTAGCCGGTGCAGGCCGGGCAGGTGCAGCTTTCATCCAGCGGGCGGGGGTCGTCCTTGTGGCGGGCGTTGCGCAGGTTGACCTGCCCCCGCGGGGTCCATGCCTGCCCGGTACGACCCGAGCGGGACGGCAACACGCAATCCATCATGTCGATGCCGCGTTCGACCGCCCCCACGATGTCGTCAGGCTTGCCCACCCCCATCAGATAGCGCGGCTTGTCTGCGGGCAGGAACCCCGGCGCATAGTCGAGGACAGAGAACATCGCCTCTTGCCCCTCGCCCACGGCCAGCCCGCCGACGGCATAGCCGTCAAAGCCGATGTCGGTCAGCGCCTTGGCGGATTCCTGGCGCAGGTCGCGGGTGACGCCGCCTTGCATGATGCCGAACAGCGCGTGGCCCGGCCGGTCGCCAAAGGCATCGCGGCTACGCTGCGCCCACCGCATCGACAGGCGCATGGATTTCGCCACCTCGGCCTCTGTCGCGGGCAGGGCGGGACATTCGTCGAAACACATCACGATGTCAGACCCGAGGAGCGCCTGAATCTCCATGCTGCGTTCGGGTGTCAGCATGTGCTTGGAGCCGTCAAGGTGCGAGGAGAAGCGCACGCCCTCCTCGGTCAGCTTGCGCAAGGGGCCCAGTGACATGACCTGAAACCCGCCGCTGTCGGTCAGGATCGGCCGGTCCCAGTTCATGAACCGGTGCAGGCCGCCCAGGGCCGCGATGCGTTCGGCCGTCGGGCGCAGCATCAGGTGATAGGTGTTGCCCAGCAGGATATCAGCCCCGGTGGCGCGCACGCTTTCGGGCAGCATCGCCTTTACGGTGGCAGCCGTGCCGACCGGCATGAAGGCCGGGGTGCGGATCTCGCCCCGCGGGGTCTTGATCGCCCCGGTTCGGGCCGCGCCATCGGTTGCCGCGACCGTGAAGGTGAAGCCTGTCGCCATTGCCTGATCCCAGTGCGTCCAACGGAAGATCGTACCTTGTCTGCCGCCCGTTTGAGCTAATTGACGGAAAAAGCCAAGGACCGGTGGTGGCAGATCGTCAAACTTCTTGACCTTTTGCAGTCAATCGCTAATTGCGTGAATGAACGTTCATTCCCAACCTGAGTCGTACCCAAGGTGTCCCTGCCCCAGCCTACCCCTGCCGCCGAAGAACGCAGCCACGAGATCCTGTTCTCGATCCGTCAGGCCTTTGCCGAAAAGGGCTTTGACGGGGCGTCGATGCAGGACCTTGCCCGCGCGGCGGGGATGAGCGTGGGCAACTTCTACCGCTACTTCCCCTCCAAGGCTGCCATCGTCGAGGCGATGGTCGGGCTGGATCTGGCAGAAATACAGGGCGATTTCGCGGAAATCCTTGTATCGGATGACCCCCTTGGGCGGCTGCGCGAAAAGATCCTGGCCCGCCTGACCGAAGACTGCATGGGGGACGGCGGGCTTTGGGCTGAAATCACGGCAGCCGCGATCCGCAAGCCCGAAATCGGCGTGGCCGCGCTGCAGATGGAACGGACAGTCGTCACCCATATGGCAGAGGTTTTTGCCCGTGTGACCGGACGCAGCATGGACGATGTGCAACAGCGCTATGCCGGGCACAGCCAGATGCTGGTGATGCTGGTCAAGGCCGTGGCGATGCGGACCAGCCAATGCGGCCCGGCCAGCCCGGCGCTGGCCGCGATGGTCGTGCGGACCATCGACCTGATCATGAAAGACATTTCGAACGATATCCCAAAAGGCTGAGACACGATGCGCCTGATACCAGTCCTGACCCTGACGGCCCTTATGGCCCTGCCCGCCCCCGCCCTTCGCGCGCAGGAGGCGGAGGCGGCGGTGGACGCGCCCGCCCCCGTTGCCGAAAGCCTGCCCGCGATCACCGTGGCCGAAGTGAGGGCCCGCCTCCTGACCGACCGGATCATCGCCTCGGGCCTTGTCGGCGCGATCGAGGAGGTGCAGGTCGCCCCCCTGATCGAGGGCCAGCCGCTTGAGGCTTTGGCGGCTGACGTGGGCGACACCGTGACCGAAGGTCAGGTCCTGGCCGTCCTGTCACGGTCTTCGCTGGAATTGCAGCGCAGCGAGTCGGTTGCGTCCCTTGCCGCCGCCGCCGCTGCGATTGCCCAGGCCGAGGCGCAACTGGTCGAGGCCGAGGCAAGCGCTGCCGAAGCGCAGCGCGTGGCGGACCGGACGACGCTTTTGCGCGAACAGGGCACCGCGCCGCAGGCGCAGGCCGATACGGCCAACGCAAATGCCGTTTCGGCGGCAGCGCGGGTACAGGTTGCCCGGCAGGCACTGGAATCGTCGCGTGCGCAACTGGCGCTGGCCGAAGCGCGGCTGGAAAACGTCGACCTGCAGCTCAGCCGGACCGAAGTGAAGGCTCCGGTCGCGGGCAAGATCGTCGCACGGAACGCGCGGATTGGCGCCATCGCCACGGCGGCGGGCGAGCCGATGTTTGTCATCATCCGGGACGGCGCGCTGGAACTGCGCGCGGACGTGGCCGAGTCCGACATCCTGCGCCTTGATGAAGGCCAGCCCGCCCGGCTGCGCACGGCCGGCATGATCGGTGCGCTTGAAGGCACCGTCCATCTGGTCGAGCCGACCATCGACACGGTCACCCGCTTGGGCCGCGCCCGGATTGCGGTGGCCGACCCTGAGCTGCTGCGCGCAGGCATGTTCGTCGAAGCCGAGGTCATCGTGGCCGAACGTGAGGCGCTGGCAGTGCCGCTGACGGCAATCGGCTCTTCGGCCGAGGGGATCACGGTGATGCGGGTACGCGACGGGCTGGTGGAACGGGTCGTGGTCAAGACCGGCATCCGCGACGGCGCCTTTGTGGAAGTGATCGACGGCCTTGCGGCGGGCGATCTGGTGGTGTCGAAGGCCGGGGCCTTCGTTCGGGCCGGTGACCGGATCAATCCGCTACTCGACCCGGCAAAGACGAATTGAGGGCTGAGCCATGAACTTTTCCGCCTGGTCGATCCGCAATCCTGTCGCGCCGCTGCTGGCCTTCTTTCTGTTGATGGTGCTGGGCTGGCAAAGCTTCAACTCGCTGCCAATCACCCGGTTTCCGAACATCGACGTGCCGCTGGTCGCAGTCAGCGTGTCACAGTCGGGCGCCGCCCCGGCCGAGATGGAAACCCAGATCACCAAAGAGATCGAGGATGCCGTTGCAGGCATCACCGGGGTGAAGAAAGTCAACTCGACCGTCACGGACGGGCTGTCCAGCACGGTGGTGGAATTCCGGATGGACGTGCCGACCGACAAGGCGGTGCAGGATGTGAAAGACGCGGTGGACCAGATCCGCGGCGACCTTCCCGGCGACGTCGAAGCGCCCATCGTCACCCGCATCGACGTGGAGGGTCAGGCGATCATGACCTTCGCGGTCCGCGCGCCGGACATGACGATGGAGGAAATCAGCTGGTTCGTTGACGATACCGTCACCCGCGCCTTGCAGGGCCGCCCCGGCATCGGCCGCGTCACCCGCATCGGCGGCGCTGACCGCGAGATCCGGGTCGAGCTTGACCCGGTGAAGATGGACAGTCTGGGCGTCACGGCCCAACAGGTCAGCGCGCAGATCGCCGCCACGAACGCCAACCTTGGCGCCGGCAAGCTAAGCCTTGGGTCGGGCGAACAGGTGATCCGCACGCTTGGTGACAGTGGCACGGTCGAAGCCCTTGCCGCGACGACAATTGCCTTGCCCTCGGGCCGCTTCGTGCGGCTGACCGACCTTGGTCAGGTGATCGACAGCTACGAGGAACTGGTCAGCTTTACCCGGGTCGACGGCGAACCGCTGGTCAGCTTCCTGGTCTTCCGGTCGAAAGGCGCGTCAGAAGTCAGCGTGGCCGAAGTCACCAATTCGGTGATCGACCAGCTGCGGCTGGAAAACCCCAACGTCGACATCTCGCTGATCGACGATTCCGTGTTTTACACCTACGGCAACTACGAGGCGGCGATCCACACCCTGCTGGAAGGGGCCCTTTTGGCCGTGCTGGTGGTCTTTGCCTTCCTGCGCAACTGGCGTGCGACGCTGATTTCAGCGGTGGCGCTGCCCTTGTCGGCGGTCCCTACGTTCCTCTTGATGGACATGCTGGGCTTTTCGCTGAACCTCGTGTCCTTCCTTGCCCTGACGCTGGCCACCGGCATCCTCGTCGACGATGCCATTGTCGAGATCGAAAACATCGCCCGCCATATCAGGATGGGCAAGACCCCCTACCGCGCGGCCATCGAAGCCGCGGATGAGATCGGCCTTGCGGTCATTGCCACCACCTTCACCATCGTCGCGGTCTTTGTGCCGGTCAGCTTCATGCCGGGGATTCCGGGGCAGTACTTCCGGCAATTCGGCCTGACGGTGGCCATTGCGGTCCTGTTTTCCCTGCTCGTCGCGCGGTTGATCACGCCGATGATGGCGGCCTATCTGATGCGGGCCAAGGACGCCGTGCACGAAGGCGGCGAACGGGACGGGCTGGTCATGCGCGGCTACATGGGCCTGGTGCGGACCACCACGCGGGTCTGGCGTCCGACGAAGATCCGTTGGCTGGGGCTGCCGACCTATTACCTGACGGTCGTGGCGGCAGTGGTGCTTGTGATCTTCTCGGTGCAGGCGATGCTGGCGGTGCCCGGCAGCCTGTTCCCACCCGAAGACGAAAGCCGCATCGTCGCCTCCGTCGAACTGCCACCGGGCAGCACGCTGGACGATACGGCAGCCACGACCGAAGCGATGCGCAGGCTGGTCACCGATATCGACGGGGTGAAATCTGTGCTGGTGGTCGGCGGTTCAACGCCTCTGGGCGACCGGGATATACGCCGGGCAACCTTTACCATCATTCTGGACCGGCTGGACAACGGCCTTGGACGCAAGCTGTCCGACGTTGGTCAGGCGATTCCGGTGATCGGGCCTTACTTGCCGGAAACCCCGGTCAAGGGCCGCATCCGTCCGCAGGCCGAGATCGAGGAAGAGGTCTTCACCGCCCTGCGCGCCATTCCGGATGTGCGGGCCTTCAAGATCGGCGGGGCGGCCGGCGGCTCGCGGCCGTTCAGCTTTGACCTCTTGTCGATCGACGAGGCCGACCTGAACGAGGCGATCCAGAAGATCGAAACCGCGCTGCTGGACGAACCGACGCTGTTGAACGTCTCGACCGAGGCGGCGCTGCCGCGCCCCGAAATCCAGATCACGCCCAAGGCCGAAGAGGCCGCGCGTCTGGGGGTCACGGTGCAACAGATCGCCACGGTCGTGCGGGTTGCGACCATCGGCGATGTGTCGGCGGCCCTTGGCAAACTGTCGATCGACAACCGGCTGGTGCCGATCCGGGTGCAGTTGGACGAAGTCTCGCGCGACAATCTGGCAAGGCTGTCGGCGCTGAAGGTGCAGACGGCGATTGGTCCGGTCCCGCTCTCTGCCGTCGCAACGGTCGAGGTGGCCGAGGGCCCTTCGGTCGTGAAACGCCTGAACCGCCAGCGCGTTGCCACCATCGGCGCCGACATCGCGCCGGGCTTCGTGCTGGATCAGGCCACCGCGCGGTTCATGGAAATCCTGCCGACGCTGAACCTGCCACCGTCCGTGAAGATCACGCCCTCCGGCGATGCCGAGGTGCAGGCGGAACTGGTCGGCAGTTTCGTGAATGCCATGGTGCTGGGCGTGCTGCTGATGATGTTCGTGCTGATCTTGCTGTTCCATTCCGTGGTGCAGCCGGTGACGATCATCTTCTCGCTGCTGCTGTCGGTCGGCGGGGTGGCCGCGGCGTTGATCATCACGCAGAACCCGCTGTCCATGCCGGTGCTGATCGGCATCCTGATGCTGATGGGGATCGTGGCGAAGAACGCCATCCTCCTCATCGACTTCGCCATCGAAATGCGGGCCCGCGGGATGAAACGGATCGACGCGGTGATCGAGGCCGGGCACAAGCGCGCGCGGCCCATCGTGATGACCTCCATCGCGATGTCGGCAGGGATGCTGCCCTCGGCGCTTGGCGTGGGCGAAGGGGGGGCTTTCAGGGCGCCGATGGCGATTGCGGTGATCGGGGGGATCATCGTGTCCACCGTGCTTAGTCTGGTGGTCGTGCCGTCGATGTATCTGGTGATGGACGATCTGTCGCGGCTGTTCGGCTGGGTGCTTGGCCGGTTCATCGGCAAGAAAGAGGCCGAGCCGGAGAACCCCGAAGCGCATGTGCTTGCCGAACGGATCGAACGGGGACGCGAGGATATGGCGCTGCTGCAAGGCAGGCTTGCCGCGCTGGAACAGGCGTTGTCCCGGCGAAAGACCACGCCCCACGCGGCGGAATAGGGGGGAACTTCCGGGCGAGGGGACCGATTTTCTTCGAAGAAAATTGCAAAATTCTTCGAAGAATTTTGGCCCCAGCTCAGCCGTTCGGCCAAAGCCTGTCGGCCTGCGCCTGCGTGTACCGCCCAAGGCGCACATCTTCCGCCACCAGCGCCGGATCGCGCGCGGCAGGCGGCCCATAGCCACCGCCACCCGGGGTGCGTACCCGGACACGGTCACCGGGGGTCAAGGCGATGTCCTGTGCCTTGGACAGATGTTCCGGGATCAGCGTCACACCGCCTTGCGTCACTTCCACCCGGTTGACGGCACCGTCGCTGCCCCCCAGCGCGCCTTGTGGCCCGACCCGCCCATGGTCCATCACGAAACTGGCCCGTGCGGTGCCGCGCAAAAGCTCGATCTCGTAATCCAGCCCCAGCCCGCCCCGGTGCTGCCCCGCCCCGCCCGACCCTTCGTGCAAGGCATAATGGCGGTAGAGGACGGGGTAGGTCTGTTCCATGATCTCCACCGGCGGGGCCTTGGAGATGCCGATGGTGGAACAGCCATTGGCGATGCCATCCCCCCCGGCAAAGCCGCCATAGCCCCCGCCCGAGATCTGATACATCACATAATCACGGCCCTTTTCCGGGTCATGCCCGCCAAGCCCGAAGTTGCCGCTGGTGCCCGCAGGTGCCGCCGTGACCCGGTCCGGGATCGCCTGAACGAGGGCTGCAAACACCGCCTCGGCAATGCGCTGGCTGACCTCGGCGGCACAGCCCGACACAGGGCGGGGGTATTGGGCGTCAAGGAACGTGCCTTCGATGCCGGTGATGGTCAGCGGTTCAAACGCGCCGGCGCTGATCGGCACATCCGGGAAGATGTGGCGCATGGCGAGGTATATCGACGACAGCGTGGTGGCGCGGACCGAATTCATCGGCCCCATACAGGGCGGCGAGGTGCCGGTGAAGTCGAAGGTCAGCCCCTCGGCCGTGGTGGACACGGTCAGCGCGATGGTCAGGGGCTGGTTCACCACGCCGTCGCTGTCAATGATCGCCGTGCTGCGCCAGGGGCCGGGCGGGATCAACCCGATGAGCGTCCGCATCTGCGCCGCCGCCAGACGACGCATTTCGGCAATCGCCTCGGTCACCGTGGCATCACCATAGCGGTCAAGCAGTGCGGCCAGTCGTTCCGCCCCGACCAGCAGGGCCGAGGCTTGCGCCTGCACATCACCGATCCGCTGGTCCGGCACCCGGATGTTGGAGCAGATGATCTGGTAGATTTCGCTATCCAGCACACCCTTCTTGAACAGCTTCACCGGGGGAATGCGCAGGCCTTCCTGTTCGGCGCTGATGGCGCTGGCGCTGAAGCCGCCCGGAACCGCGCCGCCGGTATCCGGCCAATGGCCGGTATTCGAAAGCCAGCAGAAAATGACCCCATCGCGCCAGACCGGCATGGCAAAGCGCACGTCCATCAGATGCGTACCGCCCAGGTAGGGGTCGTTGACGATGTAGATGTCCCCCGGCTCCGGCGCCGCGGTCAGTCCCTTGGCGATGCGGTCCAGAATGGTGCGGGTGGAAAACTGCATGACGCCGACAAAGACCGGCAGACCCTTGGCCCCCTGCGCGATCAGGCTGCCGTCATCGGCGGCATAGATTCCATCCGACCGGTCATCCGCCTCGGCTATCACGGGGGAAAAGGCGGCGCGGGAAAAGGTCAGGTCCATCTCGTCGCAAACCTGCTGGAGGCCGGCCTGGATGACGGCCAAGGTGACAGGGTCGATCATGGCTTGCCCTCACTATCCTTGGCCTGCAGCAATTCCCCGCACCCCGGCCCTCCCCCTTGTGGGGAGGAGATGGGGGTGGGGGGCCGGCCTGTCATGCACCTGCCTCGACAATCAGGTTGCCATCGGCATCCGAGGTGACGCGGGCGCCGGGGTCGATGACGATGGTCGTATCCATCTGCTCAATGATCGCAGGGCCATGCAGGTCCAGGTCCAAAGGCAGGTGGTCGCGCCAGTAGACCGGCGCATCGTGCCAGCCGTCGAACCAGACCTTGCGGGTTTCGGTTGGCACGGCGGTTGGCTTGCGCCCTGCGGGGTCGATCAGGCGCGACAGGTCAAACGCCGGACGCTCGCCGATGACCGAGCAGTTGAGGTTCACAAGATTGGCGCGGATCGTCGGCAGATTGACGCGAAAGCGGGCGTGATAGGCGGCCTCGAACCCCGCCTGCAGGTCCGCCCGGCTGGGGTTGGCTGAGACAACGGGCACCCGCAGCAGATGGGTCTGGCCGACAAATTGCATGTCAGCGGAAAAGGTCGTGCGCGTGGCACGCAGCGTGATCTTTTCGGCCCCGACCAGACGACGCCCCTCTGCCTCTTGCGCGGCAAGAATGGCGTGTACCTCGGCCATATCTGCCGCGTCCAGCGGACGGTTCAGGGTGCGCACGAAATCATGCCGCAGGTCCGCCACCACGCACCCCAGCGCATTGGTGATGCCCGGTCGCGCCGGGATCAGCACCCTTGGCACCCCCAACTCCCGCGCCAGCGCCACGGCATGCAACGGCCCTGCCCCGCCAAAGGCAAACAGCGCAAAGTCGCGCGGGTCCGCCCCAAGCGAGATCGACACCATCCGGATCGCCCCCGCCATATGGGTGTTGGCAATCCGGATCACCGCCGCAGCCGCCGCCTCGACCCCAAGACCAAGTGGCGCGCCGATCTGGTCAGCCATCGCCTGCCGCGCGGCGGAGGCGGCCTGACCGAAGCGGCTGGCCGGCAACCGCCCGAGGATCAGGTTCGCGTCCGAGATCGTGACCCGCGTGCCGCCAAGGCCGTAGCACACCGGCCCGGGAACCGACCCCGCACTTTCCGGCCCCACCCGCAGCATGCCGCCTGCATCAATCCGCGCAATGCTGCCGCCCCCCGCCCCCACCGTGCGCACATCCACCATCGGCACATGGATCGGCATGGCATATTCCACCTCGATCTCGTTCGACACGGGTGCCACCCCGCCCCGGATCATCGCCACATCAGTCGAGGTTCCGCCCATGTCATAGGTCAGCAGGTTGGTCATCCCCGCCCGCCTGCCCGTCGCCACCGCCGCCATCACGCCCGAGGCAGGGCCGGACATCACGGTCTTCACCGCCTCGCGCCCCACATCGCGGGCGGTCACCATGCCGCCATTGCCGTTCATCACCAGAAGGTCGCGCTGATAACCCTTTGCAGCCAGCTGATCCGCCAGCCGCGCCACATACCGCTCCAACAGCGGCTGGACCGAGGCGTTGACGGCCGCCGTCACCCCCCGTTCATATTCCCGGCTTTCCGACAGCAGCGCATGGCCAAGGGTGATATGGCCATTCGGCCAAAGCGCCTTGGCCAGTGCCCCGGCCCGCAGTTCATGGGCGGGGTTGGCATAGGCGTGCAGGAAATGGATCACCAGACTTTCGCAACCGGCAGCCAGCAACTGTCGCACGGCAGCCTCCACCGCCGCCTCATCCAGCGGCGTCAGGATCTGGCCGCGGGCATCCATCCGCTCGGGCACCTCAAGCCGCAGGTCGCGCGGGATGACGGGGGTAAAGTGGCCATGCATGCCATAGGCTTGCGGGCGGGTGCGGCGGCCAAGCTCCAGCACATCGCGGAAGCCTTGGGTGGTGATCATCCCCGTTCGCGCCAACTGGCGTTCAAGGACCGCGTTGGTCGTCGTGGTGGTGCCATGCACGATCAGGTCGATCCCGGCCAGATCCGCCTCCGCCGCCTCGAAGGCGGCCAACACCCCTTCGGCCTGATTGGGCAAGGTGGTCGGCACCTTGGCCAGCCGGACCGCGCCCGAGGCCGGGTCAAGGATCACCAGATCGGTGAAGGTGCCCCCCACATCGACCCCGGCCACCAGCCCCGGCGCGGCACGCGGCATCTAGCGCAGCCCGTCAAGGCCGGTGACCTGATCCACCTCAAGCCCACCCATCCGGCTGTGCACCCGCCCGCCCCGCGCCATGGCCAAGGCAAACAGCACCTCACCCGCACGCGGGCCATCGGCGCAACTGATGGTGATCGCGTCAAAGCGTGACCGGACATAGGCCGCGTTCAGATGCCCAAGCGGGATGTCCAGCGTCGCCCCCATGCCGCCGACCTTCATCGCCGAGGGCACGATGGCGCGCGCCTCACCCAGCCGGTCGCGCATGCCGTAGCCCCCCGCTACATGCCAAAGCGCCCCGTGTTCGCTTTCACCCGCCTCGCCCACCAGCGCGCCCTTGCCATAGGCGTCAATCCCGGCCCGACCGCCAAGGGCCGCGACCAGCCTGTCAGTCAGGTCCAGCGCCAGCGGTTTCAGCGCCTCCATCGCGGGCTGCAGGTCCGGCTCATAGCGCCCGGCAAAGGGGTTGTGGCAGATCGCATAGACCGCCCCGCGCAGCGGAGGGGGGGCGACCTGCGGCCCGCCTTCGTGCCGGATCTCCTCCAACTGCAGCACGATCTTGCGCACGGTGAAATCAGCCATGGTCCCCTCCATTGACAAGTCGTCCTGACAGCCCGGTCATGCGTATCTCACCCTGCAGATAAAGCGCCGCTCCGGCAATCAGCCCCTGGGCCCGGAACCCCTCCGCCACCGCCAGCCCCGCCGCCAGAGCCTGCGCGCGTTCGGCGGCACCCAGCGGCGCGACGGCGACGGTCACCAACCGGTGGCCAAGATCACTGTCGCTCTGCAGATCACTGGCCGGGCGGCGGGTGATCCCTGAATGTCCGGGCAGATCGACAGCATTGGCGATCATCGTCGCGGCGGCATCCGCCATCGCGGCTGTCGGGGCCAGCACTGTCACGGCATCCGCAATCCCCAGCGAAAAGCTTCGTCCCCCCCAGCCTGAGGTGGCAATACCCCGCACCCCATCCGCCGCCCGCAGCGTCACCCGGTCGCCCCCGCCTGAGACGGCCAATGCCGCCGTCAGTTCAGCCCCCGGCGTCAGCCAGACCGCAATATCGCCGCCATTGTTGGCATAGGCCCGGGTGATCCCCGGCCCAGCCATCGCCGCCACCACGGCATCCGCAACTGCCCCCGCCACCGCCGCCATGGGCGTGATGAAGGCCGGGCGGAACGGGGCCACCGCCGCCGCCATGGCCTGCCCGATCTCGTCCTGCACTGCCCCATTCACCGACCGCAGGGCAGGCAATTCAGCCACCAACGCGCTCAGCACCGGCGCAAACCGCCGCGCAGCGCGGGCATAGGCCGCCTCAACCGCCGCGGCCTCGCCAAAGGCTTCGGCGACAATGTCGATCGGTCCCTGCTGCAGATGCAGCCGCCCGTCCGGCAGACGCGCGGCCACGGCCGACCAGCCCCCGCCCCCCGAATTGCTCTTTGCCAAAATACTCCCGCCGGAGGCAGGCCCGAGCCGGTTGGCCGGAACGGCCAGAGGCGAGACAGGCTCTTGCAGCCGCGCGCGCATGCGCGGCTGCGCCATATGAAACGCAGCGGTCACCGGGCGGGCCATGGCAGGATCCGCGCGGCGACGGGGTATTCCCCGCCTTCCGACATCGTCTCGTCCAGCGTACGGATACTCGCCTCATGCCCGCCCATCGCCAGATAGGCGGCCCGCGGCAGGGTGAATTCCAGCGGCGCCACCAGCGCCGGGGTCGGGACATAGCCGAAAGCGCCGGGCGGCAGGCGCGTCACCTCCACCATGAAGGTGATCCCGCCCCCGGGCCAGACATAGGCCTCGGCCCCGCCCAGCGTCAGCCGGGTAGCCCCGGCCTGCACCGACCGTGTCAGCCGCACCGGGTTCTTCGCCACACCCGCCCGCAAGGACCCGCCTGCACCCGCCATGAAAAGCACGGTGCAGAGCGACGGCTCGCAGTTTTCCGCAATCAGCGCCACGGTGCGCGCCAAGCCTTCGGGCATGTCCTGGCGGATCGGTTGCAGGCTGTCATCCAGCACGAAATATGCGCTGTCCTCGCCCGTGGTCGACACCATCAGCAGCATCAACCCGGGCCGCGCACCCTTGGCCGGGTTCCAGGGGCCAAGGATCGCAAGCGGGTCGGTCAGCCGCGTGCCGCCCCAGCCAAGGCCCGGCTCGCTGACCCGGAAGTAGCGCCCGGGGGTGGAGCGGTGGCCCTTGATCCGGATGCCCGTCGCAGGCCAGCCCAGCACGCGGCCCGCCTGATGTTCGCTGACAACACCGGTGATGTGGTCATCCACCACAACGACCTCATCGACCAGCCCCTGCCATTGCGCCGCGAACATCCCGATGGTGGCCGACCCGCAGCCCACCCGCATCCGCCGTTCCCGCAGCCCGTCCACGATGGGCGGCTGCCCGGCCTGCACCACGACGCTGGAGCCGCCTGCAATCTCCATCGCGACCGGCGCACCGTTGCAAAGCGCCAGCATCGCGGCGCAGGTCACCCGGCCTTCGGCCTTTTCCCCGCCGGTCAGATGATGCACCCCGCCCAGCGACAGCATCTGGCTGCCGTATTCGGCTGTGGTGACATGGCCGATCACCTCACCCTCACAGCGCACTTCGGCACCTTCGGGGCCAAGGAAGCGGTCCGTGTCGATCTTCACCTTGAGGCCTGCGTAGGAAAAGATCGCCTCGGTCACCACGGTCACCATGTCGGCCCCGTCGACCGTGCTGGCAATGATGAAGGGCGCGGGCTTGTAGTCGGGATAGGTCGTGCCAGACCCGATGCCAGTCACGAAGGCATCCGCCGGGACGACCGAGCCGTCCCAGTCTCGCAACGCAAAAGGCACGACGCGCCCCCCGCCTCGACCGTGCGTGACAGCATCACCACCGGATCGGTCCGCACGATCCGGCCCGCGTCATTGGCATAGCGGTCGCAGGCGCCGGTCTGGCCCGGGGCAATGTAGCACATCACTGGACAGGCATCGCAGCGCAGCTTTTCGGGGGCATCGGTCATGCCGTGCCCCCTGCGCCGACGGTTGCAGCGGGGGTTTTCCACCCCCGCACCCCCGCAGGATATTTGGAGAAGAGAAAGCCACCTTGTGTCATGTCACGTCCCCGATGGCAGCCAGCATGCGATGCGGCAGGGCGGGCACCTGCGTGATCTGGGCCCCAGTGGCATGGCGGATGGCGTTCAGGATCGCGGGGGCGGTCGGGATCAGCACATGCTCGCCCAGGCCCTTGGCACCGAAGGGGCCTTCCGGATCAGGGACTTCGATCAGGAGGCTTTCGACGGGCGGCACATCGCCAAAGGTCGGGATCAGGTAATCGTGCAGGTTTTCCGTCCGGCGCGGCAGGTATTCCTCCATCAGCGCCATGCCGATGCCCTGGGCAATGCCGCCCTCGATCTGGCCGCGCGCCAGCACCGGGTTGATCACCCGGCCCAGATCATGCGCAGCCGTGATCTTGAGAAGGTTGACCGTGCCCAAGGCGGGGTCCACCTCCAGTTCGACCATCTGCGCGCCGTAGCCATAAAGGGCGTAAGGCACCCCCTGCCCATCCGCGTCGAGGGGCGAGGTCGGCGGGTCATAGGTCGCCTCGGCCGACAGCGCGAGGCCTTGGGCATCGGCTGGCAGGCTGGTAAGGTCGATCCGGGCGACCACTGTCCCCTCGCGCACCAGCACCGTTGCCCCATCCAGCGTCAGGGTCGCCCCCTGCCCTGCATTGGCCCGGCGCAGCAGGTCGGCCCGCAAACGCTCAGCCGCCGCCTTGGCCGCGCGGCCTGACACGAAGGTCTGTCGGCTGGCCGAGGTCTTGCCCGCATCCGGGGTCAGCGCGGTATCCGGCCCGATCAGCCGAACGGCAGACAGCGGCAGTCCCAGCGCTTCTGCCGCGATCTGCGCGATCACGGTGTTCGAGCCCTGACCAATGTCGGTGGCACCCTGATGCAGGACAACCTCCCCCCGCGCAGACAGGCCGATGCGGATGGTGGAGGGGTTGGGCAGCGCCGTATTCCCGCAACCGTACCAGCATGCAGCGACCCCCACGCCCCTTCCGGGCCGTCCGGCAGCGCTGGCCATTGCCCGGGTCCATTGCGGCCGTAGCGCCGTCAGACAGTCCTGAATACCCACCGCCCGCAGCACCTGCCCGGTGGCGCTGGCGTCGCCGTCCCGCAGGGCGTTCAGGATCCGAAACTCCAGCCGGTCAATCCCCGCCTTGTCCGCCAGCTGGTCATAAAGCGTTTCCTGCCAAAGCGCCCCTTGCGGCACCCCAAAGCCCCGGAACGCGCCAGAGACCGGGCCATGCGTATGGATCGCCCGGGCGGTGGCAGAGATGTTCGGCGTGAGGTAAGGCCCCGAGACATGCACCGGCACCCGGTTTGCCACCGTCGGCCCCCAGCTGGAATAGGCTCCGGTATTGAAGCGCCCCTCGAACTCCATCCCCGTGATCCGCCCGCTGGAATCGCAGCCGATCCGCCCCCGCATCTGTGCCGGGTGGCGTTTGGTGGTCGATGCCATGCTTTCCTGGCGATCATAGACCATCCGGCAGGGCCGCCCGGTCCGCAGCGCGACCAGACCGATCAGCGGCTGCAACGACAGATCAAGCTTGGAGCCGAACCCTCCCCCGACCGCAGACGGGATGATCCGCACCCGGTCAACCGTCAGGCCAAGGACGGCAGCGGTATCCTCACGGTCCATGCCGGGGGCCTGAGTGCAGGCGCGGATGACAAGCTGGTCACCGTCCATCCAGGCGGCCCCGGCCTCGGGTTCGATATAGGCATGTTCGACAAAGGCCGTGGTCATCGTGCCTTCAACGACATGGGCGCTGCTGGTCAGGGCTTTGGCGGCATTTCCCTTTCGGACCTGCCCTTCGATCAAGATATTGCCGGGGCGGTCCGGGTGGATGAGCGTGCCAGCTTCAGCCTCGGCCATCGTGGAAAGCGCAGGCAGGGGGGTCCAGAGGATCGGAAAGCCGGACAGATCGGGGTCGGCGTCAGGCTCGAACGCCACAAGCGCCACGCATTCGCCCCGAAACCGGGCGGGGGAGGTGGCAATTGCGGGCTGGTCGGCAAAGGGCGGGATCACGGAAAAGGCGTTGCGGCCGGGGATGTCGGCTGCGGTGAATACAGCCGCCACACCGGGGCGGGCGCGAAATGCGGCCAGATCGCCGATCTGGAAGGCGGCATGGGGATGCGGCGACCGCAGGGCCTTGACCAGCAGCGCGCCGGACGGCCATTCGTCGGCGCCAAAGCTGTCGCCGGCCACCTTGGCGGCCCCATCCAGCCGCTGAACCGCTGTGCCAACGCCGCCCTCGGTCACCACCGGCTCAATCGGCTGCCCTGCGGCCACCACAGCCGCGATGATGCTGCGATAGCCCGTGCAGCGGCAAAGGACGCCGCCAAGGGCGGTCTCAACCTCGGCAGCCGAGGGGTGGGGGGTTATGGTCAAAAGCTCGGCCGCTGTCAGCAGCATCCCGGGTGTGCAGATCCCGCATTGCGCGGCCCCATACGCCAGAAACGCCGCCCGCAGGCGGGTCAGTTCCGGTGTCTCACCTTCGACCGTGGTGAGGCATCGCCCGGCAGCGCGGACCACGGGCGTCAGACAGGCGCAGACCGCCGCACCGTCCAGCAGCACGGTGCAGGCGCCACAATCTCCCGCATCGCAGCCGACCTTGGTGCCCACCATCCCCAGCCGTTCCCTCAGGGTCAGGCTAAGGCGTTCGGTCGGCGGGGCATCGACCGTGGCAGGTTCGCCGTTGAGGGTGAAGGCGATCATTCCACCACCCCTGCCAGTGCCTCGGCCAAGGCGCGTCTCACAAGTTCCGCCGCGGCATGGTTGCGGTAAACGGCAGTCGCGCGGACATCGTCGATTGGGGACAGCGCCGCGGACACATCGGCATCAGTTACCCGCGAAAGGGCCTTGGACACCAGAACGCCCGACAGCGCCGCCTCAACCCCCGGCAGCCGGGTTGCCGTGGCCGAGCAGGACCCGACGGCCACGGCCACTTCAGCAAGGCGGCCCGCCTCCACCACCACGCGCACGGCAACCATCGCGATGGAGATCACCAGATGCCGCCGGGCGCCCAGCTTCACAAAGGCGGACTGGCCCTGCATTCCCTGCGGCGGGATCAGGATGGCCGTCAACACCTCGCCCGTCTGCAAGGCGGTCTGACGGGGGCCCAGCAGAAACTCGGCCAACGGCAGGTGGCGCACACCGGAGTGTGAGGCCAATTCCACCCCCGCCCCAAGAACCAGCAGCGGCGGCACCCCGTCCGCGGCGGGCGAGGCATTGCAGAGGTTGCCACCGATGGTGCCCGCCACCTGTACCTGCCGCCCACCAACTTGCCGCGCCGCCTGTTGCAAGGCGCAAAAGGCCCCGGGCAGCGATGCGCTGGCAAGGTCGGCCCAGGTCGTGGCCGCGCCGATCCGCAGGCCCTGCCCTGTCGCCCTGATCCCCGCAAGGTCGGCAAGCCCGGCCAGATCCAGCACCGGCCCCGACAGCTGCGCCCCGGCACCCGGGTATAGGTCCGTGCCCCCGGCAAGCACCCGCCAGCCGCCGCCGGACAACAGGCCCAACGCCTCGGCCAATGTGTCCGGACGGGCATAAGCTGGTCTGGCGTCAGGCGTCGCTACGGGCGGCGTCACGGGCTGGGCACCCCGGCACTTCGTTTGTGTAGAAACAAGTCTGCGACCCCGGCCCCGCCCCTGTCAACTGTCTTGCACCACGGCGGCGCAACGCGTATCGCAAAGACATGAGCGATGCCGCCGAAAGCCGCGCCGAGTACCGACTTGACGATCAGATCGGTTATGTCCTGCGCCGGGTCACGCAGCGGCATCTGGCCATTTTTGCCGCCCATATCCCCGAAGTGACCACCACCCAGTTCGCCGTTCTGGCGCGTCTGGCCGAAGTTGGCCCGCTGTCGCAAAACCAGCTTGGCCGCGCGACGGCCATGGACGCGGCCACCATCAAGGGGGTTGTCGACCGGCTGGCCCGGCTGGACTATGTGGCGACGGCTGCCGATACCGAAGATCGCCGCCGCCTGACCGTTTCCCTGACCGACAGCGGTGCGGCCCTGTTCGCCGCCCGCGCCGCGACAGCGCTGGCCGTATCCGGCGAAACGCTCGCCCCGCTTACGCCTGACGAACAGAGCCAGCTTCTGACCCTTCTGGCCCGACTGACCTGACCGCGTGGCGCATGCGGAAGGCCGCCACCTCCGCCGCGCTGGGGGCAACCCCTGAAAACGTCAGCACATAGGCCGGGATCCGGCCCATCCGCACGTCAAAGCTTTCCTCCGACCGCAGCGCGATATAGCCGACTTGCGTCAGGTACAATGTCCGCGCCCGAGTATCCGCCTCGGTCGCCGCATAGCCAAAACGCAGGAACAGCCGGGTGATCGCGGCCAACCGCGTTGCGTCCGCCTCGACCAAGGCGGCATCCACAGCCGGATCGGTCAAAGCCCAAGTGCGCATCGCGAATTCCAGACGGCTGTCAAACAGCCCCGGATCGACCCAGCAGTCGATCAGGTTCAGCATCGCCGCCGAGATGGTGGGTGCTGGTGCCTCGCACCGGGCCACAAGATTGCCGGTGTTCTGCGCCCGCCAGCGCGCCACAAGCCCATCCAGCAATGCCTCACGGTCGGGGAAATGCCAGTAGAACGAGGTGCGCGACAGGCCCAGCCGTTGCGCCAAGGGCATGACCTTCACCGCCTCGACACCGCCTTCGACCAAAAGGCCATAAGCCGCATCCAGCCACAATTCCGGCGTCCCCCGCCAGCCACGTTCCGACCGTTCCTTGTCCATGGCCTGACCCTATGCCTGCCCCTGCCCCGCGCACAAGACGACAAACTCGACACATGTGTCGATTTTTCTTGAGCGGCCTTCCCCCGCCGCTATCCTTGCGCCAAATCCTCAGCGCAAGGCCCGGCCATGTCGAACGATCCGCTTCTGCAACCCTACCAGCTCAAGCACCTGACGCTGCGCAACCGGATCATGACGACCAGCCACGAACCGGCCTACCCCGAGGATGGCATGCCCAAGGACCGCTACCGGCTTTACCATCTGGAGCGGGCAAAGGCCGGGGTTGCCCTGACGATGACCGCAGGCTCTGCCGCCGTGTCAAAGGACAGCCCCCCGGTGTTCAACAACATCCTCGCCTACAAGGATGAGGTGGTTCCATGGATGAAGCGCCTTGCCGATGATTGCCATGAGGCGGGGGCGGCAGTGATGATCCAGCTGACCCACCTTGGCCGCCGCACCCGCTGGGACAAGGGCGACTGGCTGCCCGTGGTCGCGGCTGGTCCGGCCCGCGAACCCAGCCACCGCGCCTTCCCGAAGGTGGTTGAAGATTGGGATATCACCCGCATCATCAACGACTACGCCGACGCCGCTGAACGGATGCAGGCCGCCGGTCTGGATGGGGTGGAATTCGAATGTTACGGCCATCTGATGGACCAGTTCATGTCGCCCTTCACCAATGCGCTGCCCGCGCCTTATGGCGGGTCGCTGGAAAACCGGGCGCGGTTCTCGATGGAGGTTCTGGCCGCTTGCCGCAAACGTGTGGGCGACCGGTTTCTGCTGGGCGTACGCTATACCGCCGATGAGGGCGAGCCGGGCGGGATTGATGCCGACGAAGGAATCGCCATCGGAAAGATGTTCCGCGACAGTGGCTTGGTCGACTTTCTTAACATCATCAAGGGCCGGATCCATACTGATCCCGCCATGACGGACGTGATCCCCATTCAGGGCATGCGCGCCGCCCCCCATCTCGATTTTGCCGGACGGGTGCGGGCTGAGGTTGGCCTGCCCACCTTCCACGCCGCCCGCATCCCCGATGTCGCCACCGCGCGCCATGCCGTGGCCACCGGGCAGCTTGACATGGTCGGCATGACCCGCGCCCATATGGCTGACCCGCATATCGTGCAGAAGATCACCGAGGGCCGTGAGGCTGACATTCGCCCCTGTGTCGGTGCCACATATTGTCTGGACCGGATCTATCAGGGTGGCATGGCGCTCTGCATCCACAACCCCTCGACCGGGCGGGAAGAGACGATGCCGCACAGCATCGCCCCGGCCCCCCGTCGCAAGAAGGTAGTAATCGTCGGTGCCGGCCCTGCAGGGCTGGAGGCTGCTCGGGTCGCGGCAGAGCGCGGCCACAGTGTTCTGGTCTTCGAAGCCGCGGCAGAGCCTGGCGGGCAGATCCTTCTGACCGCCCGCACCCCAAGACGGCGCGAGATGATCGGGATCATCGACTGGCGCATGGCCCAATGCGCGGCAAAGGGTGTTGAATTCCGCTTCAACACATTCGCGGAAGCCTCTGATGTTGTTGCCGAAAGCCCTGATGTCGTGGTCATCGCCACAGGTGGCCTGCCGACAACGGACGTGCTGTCGGCTGGCAATGATCTTGTGGTGTCGACCTGGGACATCCTGTCGGGTGACGTGAAGCCGGGCACGAATGTCCTGCTCTACGATGACGCGGGCGACCATGCGGCGATGCAGGCCGCCCAACTGATCGCCGAGACGGGCGCGAAGGTCGAGGTGATGACCCCCGACCGCACCTTCGCCCCCGATGTGATGGCGATGAACCTTGTCCCCTACATGCGCGCCATGCAGGACAAGGACGTGACCTTCACCGTGACCTACCGGCTGCTGTCGGTCGCGCGGGCCGGAAACCAGCTGCAAGCGACCATCGGGTCAGACTACATGAAGCTGGCCAAGACCGCGCTTTATGATCAGGTGGTCGTCAACCACGGCACCCAGCCTTTGGCAGAGATCTACTTTGATCTCAAACCCTTGTCGGCCAATCTTGGCATGGTTGACCACGACGCGCTGATCGACGGTCGCCCACAGCCCGACGGTGACGGCCCGCCCGGCTTTGCGCTGTACCGGATCGGCGATGCAGTGGCGGCCCGCAACACGCACGCGGCCATTTATGACGCGCTGCGATTGCTGCGGGTTGTCTGAAGGGTTTGCCGTTGATTGTCCGGCTTGGCGCAATATCTGGTGGGGTTCAGGAAAGGGACCACCATGCCAGACGGAACACCGCTACCCATCGACAGCCGCGGCCTGCGTGATGCCTTCGGTCGCTTTGCCACCGGGGTTTGTCTGGTCACGACGATGGGGCCGGATGGCCCGGTGGGCTTTGCCGCCAACAGCTTCTCGTCGGTGTCGCTTGATCCGCCACTGGTCCTGTGGTCGCCCGCCAAGGCCTCGCGGCGGTTCGGGGTGTTCACGGCCGCGACGCATTACGCGATCCATGTGCTGGGGGTCGAGCAGGCCGACTGGATCCCCCGCTTCGCCCGCACAGGTGAAGGCTTCGCCGGGCTTGACCATGTGGTGACCGACGAGGGCCTGCCGGTCCTTCCCACAGCCCTTGCCCGCTTCGACTGCGCGGCCCATGCCGCCCATGACGGGGGTGACCATGCCATCCTAGTCGGCCGGGTGCTGCGGGTCACGGTTCGCGACGGGGAGCCGTTGATTTTCAGCCAGGGTCGCTACGGCGGCTTTGGCGGTTAACGCTTCTTGCGGCAGTACAGCTCCAGCCGGTGATGGACGATCTCATACCCCATCTCCGCCGCGATTTCGCGCTGCAATTGTTCGATCTTTTCCGACCGGAATTCGGTGATCCGGCCGGTATCGAGATCGACGATATGGTCGTGATGCGGGGCGTCCGCGACCTCGTACCGCGCGCCGCCGTTTTCTAGGGCGAGCCGCAGCACGACCCCTTCGCGTTCCAGCACGGAAAGCGTGCGGTAGACGGTGGCCAGCGACAGGCTGTCGTCAATCACCCGGGCGCGGCGGTGGAGTTCGGCGGCGTCGGGGTGGTCCTGCGCCTCGGTCAGGACGCGCAGCAACGCCTCGCGCTGGCGGGTCACACGGACACCGGTATCGCGGAGGGTCTGGGTCATGATCTGGGTCGGGTCTGGCTTCATTCCGGGATGGTAGCCTTGGAGGCAGCCGGGGTCAAATGGGGTGTCCCGGGCGGGGACAGGGCCTGCCGCACCGGATTTCAACGGGTTAGAGGTGGGTGTTAAGGATTTGTCAGGAAATGGGGGCGGAGCGGCTGGGGCTGGCCCCGGAGGGTTTCACACCCTCCGGACCTCCCGTGGGATATTTGGGGAGGGAAAGGGCTAGAGCTGCGCAAATGGCAAACGGGCGAGGAGCAGTCCCCGCCCGTTCATTTGGCAGCGTCTTTCGATTAACCTTTGGACTTCTCAGGGTCGTGGCCGTAGGTGTTGCGTTCGCGGATCAGTCCATTCTGACCTTTGAGGTACGCTTCACCCTCGTGGGAACGCGCCAAGTCCTTCGTTCGATCCCAAGACTCGGCCTGCGTATCGAATACGTTCGTGGCGCGGCTTGCGCCCTCCCGCTTCGTTTCCCATTTTCCATCAGAGCGCTTTTGCGTCCAGTAGTCTTTGGTAACCATCTCAGTCGTCTCCAGATATTAACAGGCGTCCCCAGTTTTCTGTGGGCAAAACCTGTATAAGCGAGCACGCCATTGCCCGCCGTCCCGGAGTGCGCTTCAACGAGCGCATCGACCCACGAGGGCCGAGACAGCTTTTCCCGCAGCGTGCACAACAATGCGGGAGAGCCGGGGCGCGCTGGTGACACAGCGCGCTCCAACCCCAATCTCAAATCAGCTGCACCCCGTCGTTCCGCCGCAGGAGTTGCACTTCAGGCAGCTCCCGTTCCGCACCATCGTGTAGTTGCCGCATTCCGAGCACGAGTCCCCGGTGTAGCCCTGCAGTTTGGCCTTGGAGCGGGCGTCGGTGGTGGTCGTGGTGGTCGCAGCGCTGATGGCGAAGGTCGAGACGGATTCGGAGAAGCCCGTCATCCGGCCTTCGGGGACCAGCATGTTCAGGGTGGACACCGGGTCTGTCCCGTTGGCCAGCGCGGTTGCCCCCATGCCGCCTTGCAGGACGACAAGTTCCTGCGGCAGGCGTTTGCGCAGATAGCCGGTAGAGGAGATCTGCTTCAGCACCTCCAGCCCCCGGGTCGCGGCGGCGTCGGTGATTTCCGAGATGTTGCGCTTGCCTTCCTCTTCGCCGCGACCAAGGTCGTCGAAGCTGGCGCCTTTCGGGGCGACATGGGCGAGGTCGGTGCGGTCAAGGTAGCTGACAGCCAGTTCGCGGAAGATGTAGTCAAGGATCGAGGTCGCGTTCTTGATGCTGTCGTTGCCTTGGACCATGCCTGCCGGTTCAAAGCGGGTGAAGGTGAAGGCCTCGACGAATTCTTCCAGCGGAACGCCGTATTGCAGACCGACGCTGACTGCGATGGCGAAGTTGTTCATCATCGCGCGGAAGCCAGCGCCTTCCTTGTGCATGTCGATGAAGATTTCGCCAAGCGAGCCGTCCTGATATTCGCCGGTGCGCAGGTACACCTTGTGGCCGCCGACGATGGCCTTCTGGGTATAGCCCTTGCGACGCTCGGGCAGCTTTTCGCGGTTGCTGCGGACGATTTCCTTGATGATCACCTTTTCGACGATCTTTTCGGCAATCACCTGGGCCTTTTCCATCAAGGAGCCGTTGGTCAGAACCTCTTCGGCCTCCTCATCATCCTCGATCAGGGCACTTGCCAGCGGCTGCGAGAGTTTCGAGCCGTCACGGTAGAGCGCGTTGGCCTTGATGCCAAGCGAGTGGGAAAGTTCATAGGCCGCCAGCGTCTCCGCGATGGTCGCGTTGTTCGGCATGTTGATCGTCTTGGAGATTGCCCCCGAGATGAACGACTGGGCGGCGGCCATCATGTAGATGTGGCTGTCCACGCTGAGGTACCGCTTGCCGGTCTTGCCGCAGGGGTTGGCGCAGTCGAAGACCGAATAGTGTTCAGGCTTCAGATGCGGCGCGTTTTCCAGAGTCATCGTGCCGCAGACATGGTCATTGGCGGCGTCGATCTGGGCCTTGGTGAAGCCAAGGTGGCGCAGAAGGTCGAAGGTCGGATCGTTCAGCTTGTCCTCGGGGATGCCAAGGGTGCCTTTGCAGAAGTCGACGCCAAGGGTCCACTGGTTGAAGACGAACTTGATGTCGAAGGCGGAAGGGAGTGCCGCCTCGATCTTCTCGATCTCACGCGGGCCAAAGCCGTGGCCGATGAGGGAGGAGTGGTTGATCGCCGGCGCTTGGCCAAGCGAGCCGTGGCCGACGGCATGAGCCACGATCTCGGCCGCCTGGGACGTGGAGTAGCCCAGCATTTCAAGCGCAGCCGGGACCGACTGGTTGATGATCTTGAAGTAGCCGCCGCCCGCCAGTTTCTTGAACTTCACCAAGGCGAAGTCAGGCTCGATCCCGGTCGTGTCGCAGTCCATCACCAGGCCGATGGTGCCGGTGGGGGCGATCACGGTGGTCTGGGCGTTGCGGTAGCCGTGCTGCTCGCCAAGAGCCAGCGCCTCGTCCCAAGCGGATTTCGCAAGGGCGACAAGGCTTTGGTCAGGGCAGTTCGCGTGGTCAAGGGCAACGGCGGGGACGTTCAGGCCTTCGTAGCTGCCGGTCGCATGGGCGGCGGCGCGGTGGTTGCGGATCACGCGCAGCATATGGTCACGGTTGCGGGCATAGCCTGCGAAGGGGCCAAGCTCCTTGGCGATTTCCGCCGAGGTGGCGTAGCTGACGCCGGTCATGATCGCGGTCAGGGCACCGCAGAGGGCGCGGCCCTCTTTGGAGTCGTAGCCAAGACCCATGTTCATCAGGAGGCCGCCGATATTGGCATAGCCAAGGCCAAGGGTGCGGAAGTCGTAGGACAGCTGGGCGATTTCCTTGGACGGGAATTGCGCCATCATGACCGAGATTTCCAGCGTGACCGTCCAGAGGCGCGAGGCGTGGACATAGGCATCGGCGTCAAACTGGCCGTTGTGGAAGAAGGTCAGCAGGTTCATCGACGCCAGGTTGCAGGCGGTGTCGTCGAGGAACATGTATTCGGAACACGGGTTGGAGCCGCGGATCGCGCCGTCTTCGGGGCAGGTGTGCCAGGCGTTGACGGTGTCGTGGAACTGGATGCCGGGGTCGGCGCAGGCCCAGGCGGCGTGGCCGATCTGGTCCCACAGATCCCGCGCCGAGACGGTCTTGGCGACCTTGCCGTCGGTGCGGCGGATGAGTTCCCACGGCTGGTCGTTCTTGACGGCCTTGAGGAAGGCATCAGTCACGCGGACCGAGTTGTTGGAGTTCTGGCCGGAGACGGAGATATAGGCCTCCGAGTCCCAGTCGGTGTCGTAGGTCGGGAATTCGATCGAGGTGAAGCCCTGACGCGCATATTGCAGGATGCGGTTGGTGTAGGTGTCGGGGATCATCGCCTTCTTGGCGGCCTTGATCGCGGCTTTGAGGGCCGGGTTGGCGGCCGGGTCGGTGGCGCCGTCCATCGAGCCGTCGAAGGATCTGATCGCGGCGAAGATGTCGTTGAGGCGGGCGGAGTGGACCTTGGAGCCTGCGACGAGGCTGGCGACCTTCTGTTCCTCGATCACCTTCCAGTTGATGAAGTCTTCGACATCGGGGTGGTCCATGTCGATGATGACCATCTTGGCGGCGCGGCGGGTGGTGCCGCCGGACTTGATGGCGCCAGCGGCGCGGTCACCGATCTTGAGGAAACCCATCAGGCCCGAGGATTTGCCGCCGCCGGACAGTTTCTCGCCTTCGCCGCGCAGCGAGGAGAAGTTGGTGCCGGTGCCGGAGCCGTATTTGAACAGTCGCGCCTCGCGGACCCAGAGGTCCATGATGCCGCCGTCACCCACCAAGTCATCCTTGACCGACTGGATGAAGCAGGCGTGGGGCTGGGGGTGTTCATAGGCGCTGGTCGATTTGGTCAGCTTGCCCGTGGCGTGATCGACGTAGAAGTGCCCCTGCGAGGGGCCGTCGATGCCGTAGGCCCAGTGCAGGCCGGTGTTGAACCATTGCGGGCTGTTCGGGGCGGCCATCTGGCGGGCCAGCATGAAGCGCATCTCGTCGAAATAGGCGCGGGCGTCGGCTTCGGTGGTGAAATAGCCGCCCTTCCAGCCCCAATAGGCCCAAGCGCCTGCCAGACGGTCGAAGACCTGCTTGGAGGAGGTCTCGCCCACCTTCCGCTCGCCTTCCGGGAGTTGTGCCAGAGCCTCTTCATCCGGGACCGAGCGCCACAGGAATTCGGGCACGCCCTTTTCCTTGACGCGCTTCAGGCGGGCCGGGATTCCGGCTTTGCGGAAATACTTCTGGGCGAGCACGTCGGAGGCAACCTGGCTCCAGCCCTCGGGCACTTCGACCGCGTCATTGCGGAAAACGACCGTGCCGTCCGGATTGCGAATCTCGGACACCGTGGTTGCAAAGGCCAAGGCTCCGTAAGCGCCGGTGGCCTCGGTGGTGAACTTCCGCTCGATCTTCATGCCCCTGAACTCCTGTTTTTTGCGGCCGTGCTGGCCGTTCAAATTGTTAAAATGGAGGGGGGTCGCTCGGTCCGTGCGCGGCTTAGGAAAAAACTCCACTTGTCCTGCCGGTGAGCCGGCGGGAGGGTCGCACCCGATTTGGATGCACTTTGCTGTGGTGCGTCTTGCCTGTTTGCCGCGGCACTAGATTTAGTGGTGTCCCCTGCCGCTTTGTCAAACTGTCGTAATCCGCCCCCCCAATCAACGGGAAAATTTAGCACAGATGCAAATTTTGCGGCTTGACGGTTTCAAGATCACAGAGGGCGTGTTTCCGGCCCCCGCATGCAACCTTGTGGACATATCTGGGGACAGACTTCGCGCAGTCTGTGAGGAGGGGCGGATTTGCAAGTCTTCCGGCCCCTTTGCCGGACAGGGCTGTGAAATCGGCTGAGGTGGCTGCAGTCAGGCCAAGCGATTCCCTCGGGTCAACCTTGGCCGCGCGGCCCGGTTGGCCGGTTGATCAGCACGATCCCCGCAGCGACGAGTGCTGCCGCCCCGAGAATCGCCCAAGTGACGGTTTCGCCGAAAATAAGGGCACCAAGGCAGATCGCGAAGATCGGCGTCAGGAAGGAAAAGGAGGCGACCGTTGAAGAGGGGTAGACCGACATCAACCAAAGCCAGGCAATGAAGCCGCCCGCCACCACGACCGAAGCCTGAAAGACCAGACCGACCAGATGGATCGGCTGGAGGTCGCGGATCAGCGGCCCGAACAGCGGCGCTGCAAGCAACAGCAGCGGGGCCGACACCAGCACCATCCAGAACAGCTGCATCTCGGGCCCCTCGGCGCGCATCACCGGGCGGCGGGCGACAAAGGCCGTCCCCGCCCAGCCAAGGGCTGCACCAAGGGCAAGCAAATCACCCGCAAGACTGGCCTCACCGGTATCCGGGCGGCTGAAGATCGCCCAGGCGCAGCCGGCAAAGGCCAACGACAGGCCCGCGGCCTTCTGGCGACTGATCGGTTCGCCCAGACCGAAATGTGCCATGATCGCGAACCAGACCGGCATCGAATACATGATGACCGAGGCACGCCCGACGGTGGTCAAGTCCAGCGCGAGGAACAGGCACAGAAACTCGGCCGCAAAGACCGCGCCCATCAGGAGGCCGGGGCCAAGGGCCGCGCGGTGCAGGCGTGGCGGGCGGCCCTTGTAGGCCAGCCAGGCCCAGACAAAGAAGATTGCAAGCGCCGACCGCAGACCGGCGAAGAACACCGGCTGCAGACCGTCGTTCACCAGTTTCACGATGATCTGGTTGAAGGACAGAAGGAGTGTCACACCCAGAAGGACAGAGCCCCCGAAAACATCAAGCCGGTCCTTGCGGTGCATCTTGTCCCCCTCGTGCCCGTGCTTTGTGCATGGGCGGGCTGCGAAGGGCAAGCCACGGCGGTGAAACTGGCTTCCCCTGCGGACGGGGCCGGGGTAAACGGGCGGCTGAGAGCATCCTTCGGCCAAAGGGAACCACCCATGAGCACGATCATCGACATTCACGCCCGCGAAATCCTCGACAGCCGGGGCAATCCCACCGTCGAGGTGGACGTCACGCTGGAAGACGGCAGCATGGGCCGGGCGGCCGTGCCTTCGGGCGCATCGACCGGCGCGCATGAGGCGAATGAGCGGCGCGACGGTGACAAGGCCCGCTACAAGGGCAAGGGCGTTCTGGAGGCCGTCGCGGCAGTGAACGGCGAGTTGGCCGAAGAGCTCGTGGGGTTTGATGCGACCGAGCAGGTCGGCATCGACCGCACGATGATCGAGATGGACGGCACGCCCAACAAATCGCGGCTTGGGGCCAATGCGATCCTTGGGGTCAGCCTTGCGGTGGCGAAGGCAGCGGCAGAGTTCACGGCGCAGCCGCTTTATCGCTATGTCGGCGGGACCAGCGCCCGCATCCTGCCCGTGCTGATGATGAACATCATCAACGGCGGCGAACATGCCGACAACCCGATCGACATTCAGGAATTCATGATCATGCCGGTCGGCGCCCAGGACATCCGCGAGGCGGTGCGGATGGGGTCGGAGGTGTTCCACACGCTGAAGAAAGAGCTGTCAGAGGCCGGTCACAACACCAATGTCGGCGATGAGGGCGGGTTTGCGCCCAACTTGAACTCGGCCCGAGACGCGCTTGATTTCATTTTGAAATCCATCGAGAAGGCTGGCTACAAGCCGGGCGAGGATATCTATCTGGCGCTGGATTGCGCCGCGACGGAATACTTCAAGGGCGGCCGCTATGAGATGAAGGGCGAAGGCAAATCGCTGTCGATCGAGGAGAATGTCGATTTCCTGGCGGGTCTTGCGGCGGATTACCCGATCATCAGCATCGAAGACGGCTGTTCCGAGGATGACTGGGCGGGCTGGAAGCTGCTGACCGACCGGTTGGGCGCAAAGATCCAGTTGGTCGGAGATGACCTGTTCGTCACCAACCCCAAGCGGTTGGCCGAGGGGATCAAGACCGGTTGCGCGAATTCGATGCTGGTCAAGGTCAACCAGATCGGCACGCTGACCGAGACTTTGCAGGCCGTCGATATGGCGCATCGCGCGCGGTATACGAACGTGATGAGCCACCGGTCGGGCGAGACCGAGGATGCCACCATCGCCGATCTGGCGGTGGCGACGAACTGCGGGCAGATCAAGACTGGGTCGCTGTCGCGGTCGGACCGGCTGGCGAAGTACAACCAGTTGATCCGGATCGAAGAAATGCTGGGCGAGACGGCGGAGTATGCTGGTCGGTCGGTGCTGAAGGGGTAAGATCGGGCGCGCAAGGATTTTCGAAAATCCTTGCAAATCTTTTCGAAAAGATTTGCGGGCACCGGTGGTGCCCGTTTTCATTTTCCTGTCGCCGTGGCACCTATGGGCCATGCTGATCCTGCTGAACAAGCCTTACGATGTGCTTTGCCAGTTCACCGATGGTGAGGGGCGGCAGACCCTCGCGGATCTTGTGCCGGTGAAGGGCGTCTATCCGGCCGGGCGGCTGGACCGGGACAGCGAGGGGCTGGTGGTTTTGACCGATGACGGGGGGCTGCAGGCGCGGATCGCGGACCCGCGGCACAAGCTGGCGAAGGTCTATCTGGCGCAGGTGGAGGGGGTAGTGACGGACGCAGCACTGGACCGGTTGCGGGCGGGGGTGGCGTTGAAGGATGGCCCTACCCTGCCGGCGGGGGCGCAGGCGGTGGCGGAGCCAGATTGGCTTTGGCCGCGTATCCCGCCGATCCGGGTGCGGAAGACCGTGCCGGACGGGTGGATCGAGCTGACCCTGCGCGAGGGCCGGAACCGGCAGGTTCGGCGGATGTGTGCGGCGGTGGGGCTGCCTTGCCTGCGGCTGATCCGCTGGCGGGTGGGAGGCTGGACCTTGGACGGTCTGGCGCCGGGGGAATGGAGGCAGGCATGAGCGCAGAGGACATCATCCGCAAGCTGGAGCTGCAGCCCCACCCGGAGGGCGGGTGGTACCGGCAGACCTGGGTCGGGCCGGAGGTGGGCGGCCGGGCCAGCGGGACGGCGATCCTGTTCCTGCTGCGGGCCGGCGAGCGCAGCCATTGGCACCGGGTGGATGCGGACGAGATCTGGCTTTGGCATGCGGGCGCGCCGCTGGTGCTGGCGATGGGCGTGGCCGCCTCGCGGGAACAGCGGCTGGGGCCGGATGTGCTGGGCGGTGATCGGGTGCAGGCGGTGGTGCCGGCGGGCTGGTGGCAGGCGGCGCGGTCCACGGGCGCGTGGTCGCTGGTCAGTTGCACGGTCAGCCCGGGTTTCCGCTTCGAGGGCTTCGAACTGGCCCCCCCGGGCTGGACCCTGCCGGTGGAGGGCTGATGGATCACCGTGCCTTTGTCAGCGCGCTGCCCCCCGACCTGCGCGAGCGGGTGACGGCCCGGTCAGACGGGCCGGGGTTGCGGCATCTGGCGCTGCATCTGGGGGCCATTCTGGCGGTCGGCGGCCTGATTGCGTCCGGCGTGCCGGGGTGGTGGGCGCTTTTGCCCGTGCAGGGGGTGTTGATCGTGTTCCTGTTCACGCTGGAACATGAAGCCACGCATCGCACACCCTTTGCCAACGAGCGCCTGAACGACTGGGTGGGGCGGGCGGCGGGGTTTCTTCTGCTGCTTCCGTTCGAGTGGTTTCGCTACTTTCACCTTGCGCATCACCGCTGGACCAACATCGAGGGCAAGGACCCTGAACTGCTGGGAGAGAAACCAGGGACGCTGGGGGCCTGGGTCTGGCATGTCTCTGGCCTGCCCTATTGGGGGTCCCAGCTTCGGCTTCTGGCGGCACTGGTGCTTGGCCGGGCAGAGGGCGACTATCTGCCTGACGGCGCGAAGCGCCGGATCGTGGTGGAAGCGCGGGTGATGGCGCTGGGATATCTGGCGGTGGGCCTGACCGTGGTGTGGTCGCCCCTGCTGCTTTGGGTGTGGATCGTGCCGGTTCTGCTGGGACAGCCCTTCCTGCGGGTCTACCTTCTGGCTGAACATGGCGACTGCCCGCGCGTGGCGAACATGTTCCAGAACACGCGGACGACCTTCACGAACCGGCTGGTCCGGTTTCTGGCCTGGAACATGCCCTTTCATGTCGAACACCACGTCTGGCCCGCCGTGCCGTTTCACCGCCTGCCCGAGGTGCACCGCCTGATGCGTCAGGAGTTGCAGGTCACGGCTTCGGGCTATGCGGCTTTCACCAAGGCCTATCTGGAGCGGCGGCTTTAAGCCCGGACTTCGGGCGGAACGGCCCCTTGGCGGGCCGCGACCGGGGGCCAGCCCCCGGACCCCCGGAGTATTTCGACAAGAGCAAGCTGAAGCAGGCTGGTATTCCAAACGGTGATTGTGTGGGACACAAGATTGCCGTGGTCGCGGCGCGGCAGTTTGGGTACGGGGTGGGCATGAGCGATCCAGCCCCTGTTCCCGTCACCCGCAACGAAGACAGTCTTTCGGGCTTTTTGTTCGCGCTGACCGCCTATCTGCTCTGGGGTTTCCTGCCTCTTTACATGAAGGCTTTGGCGCATATTCCCCCGGTGGAGGTGATTGCGCATCGGGTGGTCTGGTCGGTGCCCGTGGCGCTGGCCGTGTTGTGGGTTCTGGGGCGGACCGGGGATTTGCGCAGCGCGGTGCGCAACCCGCGCATGCTGGCCATGGGGGCGGTGACGGCGGCGCTGATTTCGGTGAATTGGGGGATCTATGTCTGGGCCATCGGGTCCGGGCATGCGCTTGATGCCGCTTTGGGGTATTACATCAACCCGCTGTTCTCGATCTTTCTGGGCGCGGTGCTGCTGCGCGAAAGGATCGGGCGTTGGCAAGGGGCGGCGATTGCGCTGGCGGTGATTGCCGTCGCGGTCCTGACCTGGGATGCGGGGCGGCTGCCGGTGGTGGCACTGGCCCTGACGCTGACTTGGGGGTTCTATGCCTTTCTGAAGAAATGGCTGCCGATTGGCCCGAACCAGGGCTTTGCGCTGGAGGTGCTGATCCTGTTGCCGCTGGCGCTGGGGTACATGCTCTGGCTTTGGGGTGCGGGGGGCGGGCATTTCCTGCAAGGGGTGGCCTGGGACAATGCGCTGCTGATCGGCTGCGGGATTGTCACGGCCGGGCCCTTGATGATCTATGCCAACGGGGCCAAGCGGCTGCGGCTGTCAACCATCGCGATCATGCAATACATCGCGCCGACGATGATCTTTCTGACCGCGGTCTTCGTCTTTGACGAGCCGTTCAGTGGCGTCAAGCTGGCGGCCTTCGGGCTGATCTGGGGGGCGCTGGTGGTCTATTCCCTTCCGCTGGTGTCGGCGCGGTTCAGGGATCAGGTCTAGGGGCCAAGTCTAGGGATCGGGCCGGCTGATCTGTCCGCCGCCAACCAGCGCCGGAGTGCCGGTTGTGCCGGGGCTGGAGGTGGCCATCTTGCGCAGCACGCGGACGGCGAGGAAGGCGAAGGCCTGCGCCTCCAACATGTCGCCATCAAGGCCGGCGGCTTCCACCGGATCGATGGTGCTGGGGATGCGGCGGCGCAATTCAGCCATCAGGCGGGGGTTGTGACGCCCTCCCCCTGTCACTAGGATCCGGCTGACCGGGGCGGGGAAGTGGATCTGCGCGGCAGCCACCCCGGCGGCGGCAACGGCGGTCAGCGTGGCGGCGGCATCGGCATCCGACAACATCTCAAGATGATCGAGAAGCCCGTGAAAATCGTTGCGATCCAGTGACTTCGGCGGGGGGTGATCGAACCAAGGGTCCGTCATGACCATGGCAACGAAGGCTTCATCCACCTCACCCTGTGCGGCGAGGGCACCATCGGCGTCGAAGGGCAGACCAAGCCGGTCGCGCATCAGGTCGTTCAGCGGAGCGTTCGCGGGGCCGGTGTCGAAGGCCAGAAGCGCGCCCGGAGCCTCGGCCTTGTCGGCGGTTGGGTCGATCCATGTCAGGTTGCCGACACCACCGAGGTTCAGGACGGCCAGAGGTTCGGTCGCGCCGATGTGGCGGGCGCAGGCGAAGTGAAAGAACGGGGCAAGCGGCGCGCCCTGCCCGCCCATGGTCACGTCGCAGGACCGGAAATCCCAGACGGTGGGCAAGTTCAGGACCTGGGCCAGAACCGCGCCGTTGCCGCATTGGTGCGTGCCGCGACCGGCGGGGTCATGCGCCAGGGTCTGGCCGTGAAACCCAAGGAGTTCTGCACCGGTGAAGCGCGACAAAACCTCGGCATGGGCGTTTTCCACCGTCTCGGCGGCGGCGGCGACGTTGGGGTCACCCGGCCATTGGCCGAGGGCTGCGCGCAGCAGGTCCTGCTCATCGGGCGTATAGGGGCGGTAGGCGGAGGGGCCGAAGCCTTCGATCGTCACGCCATCGGTCAGGACCATCGCGGCATCGACCCCGTCAAGCGAGGTGCCGGACATCGCGCCAAGCGCCCAGAGTGCACCGTCCTTCCGCATCTTCCCTTGTGCCCCATGCGAAGCTATACCCCGGCCATCCTAGACCGAGGCGGCCATGAACTACCATCCAAAATCAGATTTCATGCGCGTGATGTTCGAGCGTGGCTTTGTCGCCGACTGCACCGACTATCAGGCGCTGGATGAAGCGCTGCGCAAGAGCGCTGTGCCGGCCTATATCGGCTATGATGCCACGGCACCGTCGCTGCATGTGGGCCATCTGATGAACATCATGGTGCTGCGCTGGTTGCAAAAGACCGGGGGCAAGCCGATCACCCTGATGGGGGGCGGTACGACCAAGGTGGGCGATCCCAGTTTCCGCAGCGAGGAGCGGCCGCTGCTGACGCCGGAGGCGATTGACGTCAATATTGCCGGGCTGAAGCAGGTGTTTGCGAAATACCTGAGCTATGGCGACGGGCCGACCGACGCCATCATGCTGAACAATGCCGAGTGGCTGGACGGGCTGAACTACCTTGATTTCCTGCGCGACATCGGGCGGCATTTCAGCGTCAACCGGATGCTGAGCTTTGAATCCGTGAAGTCCCGGCTGGACCGCGAGCAGTCGCTGTCGTTCCTTGAATTCAACTACATGATCCTGCAGGCCTATGATTTCCTTGAAATCTACCGCCGCTATGGCTGCATCCTGCAGATGGGCGGCAGTGACCAGTGGGGCAACATCATCAACGGGATCGACCTGACCCGCCGGGTGATCGACCAGGAAATCTATGGGCTGACCACGCCGCTGCTCACCACCAGCGATGGGCGGAAGATGGGCAAGTCGGCCAGCGGTGCGGTCTGGCTGAATGGCGACATGCTTTCGCCCTATGAGTTCTGGCAGTTCTGGCGGAACACGACCGATGCCGATGTGGGGCGGTTCCTGAAGATCTTCACCGAACTGCCGGTCGAGGAATGTGACCGGCTGGGCGCGCTTGGCGGGTCCGAGATCAACAGCGCGAAGATCCAGTTGGCCAATCTGGCGACGGCTCTGCTGCACGGCGAGGAAGCAGCGGCGGCGGCGGAAGCCACCGCGCGCGAGGTGTTTGAGAAGGGCGGGATCGGGGACGATCTGCCGACCGTGACCCTTGCGCCGGAGGAACTGGCCGAGGGTGTGGGGATCGTGCAATTGTTCGTGCGCGCGGGGCTGGCGGCCAGCGGCAAGGATGCCAAGCGGCTGATCGCGGAAGGTGGGGCGAAGGTGAACGACGACATCGTGACCGACGTCAGCCTGCGCTATGGCGCGAGCCACCTGAACGAGCCGCTAAAGCTGACCGCAGGCAAGAAACGGCACGCTTTGGTCGTGCTGGGCTGATTATGCGCAGGGCGGGGGAACTTCTTCCCCTGCCCCGGTGTTTCCCTGTCCTAACCGATAGGGAGACACGGCAATGCCGACACCGGAAGAGCTGGAAGCGAAACTTTGGGCGGGCTTGCGCTCGGACATGACGGTCATGCTGGAGCGTGACGGCCATGGAACCGGCGGGCGGGGTCAGATCACGGCGGACGCCGTGGGCCAGACGGGCGACGATGGCGAAGGGGCCGCGCGCCCGATGACGGCGATGATCGACGGGGACGAGGATGCCGGTCCGCTGTGGTTCTTCACCAGTCAGGACAGCCATCTGCTGCTTGCCGGAGCAGGGCCCGCGACGGCGACCTTCGTGGCCAAAGGGCATGACCTTTTTGCCCGGATCGAAGGCCAGCTGACCGAAGCGACAGATCCGGCGATGATCGAAAAGCTGTGGAACCCCTTTGTCGCCGCCTGGTATGACGGGAAGGACGATCCCGATATCGCGCTGCTTCGGATGGATCTGGAAAGCGCGCGGATCTGGGAAAACGCCTCGTCCCTTGCGGCTGGGATCAAGGCGCTGTTCGGCGTGAAGCCGCAAGAGGACTTCCGCGACAAGGTGGCGGACGTCGCACTGGACTGACGAAAAAGGGGGCCTTGCGGCCCCCTTTTGCTACGATCTGCGTGCCGTCACGGCTGGACGGTGACCTTGGTCATCACGTCCGGCGTGGCTGGCGGTTCGCCGCGCTGGATGGTATCAACCACCTCCATCCCCGAGACGACATTGCCGACGATGGTATATTGGCCATCAAGGAATTCGCCCGGCGCAAACATGATGAAGAACTGGCTGTTGGCGCTGTTGGGGTCTTGCGCCCGCGCCATGCCGACAACGCCGCGCTGGAAGCTGAGGTCGTTGGTAAACTCAGCCGGGATGTCGGGCAGGTTTGAGCCGCCCATGCCCGCCATCGACAGATCACCCCCGGCCTTGCCGTTCGACACATCGCCGGTCTGGGCCATGAAGCCGTCAATGACGCGGTGGAAGACCACGTTGTCATAAGCGCCTTCGGTGGCCAGCGCGGTGATCTGCGCGACATGCAGCGGGGCGACGTCGGGCAGAAGGTCAATGACGACGGTGCCGTTGGCAGCACCGGCGACTTCGATCACAAGGTTCGGGCCGGGGCCATCGGTCGCCTCTTGCGCCTGGGCGGACTGGCTGAGGCCATAGGCGCCGACGACGGCAAGGCCAGCGGCGAAAAGACCAGCGGCGAGGTAGGTATCAAGCCTGGACATCGGCAGCCACCCTGACAGTGATCATACGGTCCGGGTTGGCCGGAGGCTCGCCCTTCATGATCTTGTCCACATGCTCCATCCCCGAGATGACACGGCCGTAGACGGTATACTGGCCGTTCAGGAAATGGTTGTTGCTGAAGTTGATGAAGAACTGGCTGTTCGCGCTGTTGGGATTCTGCGAACGGGCAGCACCCAGCGTGCCGCGGTCATGCGGCAGCTTGGAAAACTCTGCCGGAAGGTCGGGATACTTGGACCCGCCCGTACCCGCGCGGCGCGGGTTGTAGTTCGCGCTTTCCATGTTGGCGTTTTCCACATCGCCGGTCTGGGCCATGAAGCCGTCGATCACGCGGTGGAAGGCGACGTTGTCGTATGCCTTGTCGCGGGCAAGCTGCTTCATCCGCTCGGCGTGCTTGGGGGCCACGTCGGCCAAAAGTTCGATCACCACTTCGCCGTCCTTCAGCGTCACGATGATGGTGTTTTCGGGGTCCTTGATGTCGGGCATCGGTGCCTCTCCCTTCGTTTCGGTCGGGCAGGACCGTAATGGCGGCATCCGCCCAAGGGAAGGGCAAAGCGTCCAAAGCGGTTGACGGGCGCGTGATATGGGGGCCAAAAGCGGGCAGTCTTTCATCAAGGAGAATCCGATGCCCTGGAAAACGCTGGATGACGTGGCGCTGGCCGGCAAGGTTGTGCTGGTGCGGGTGGATATCAACGTGCCGATGGAGGACGGTCGGGTGACCGACATGACCCGGATCGACAAGATCCGCCCCACGGTTGAGGACATCATCGCCAAGGGCGGCAAAGTCGTGCTGCTGGCGCATTTCGACCGGCCGAAAGGCAAGGTGGTGCCCGCGATGAGCCTGTCGCATGTCGAAAAGGCGGTGGCTTCGTCGCTGGGCCGGACGGTGGTTTTCGGGGCTGACTGTATCGGGCCGGTTGCGGCAGCGGCCATTGCGAAGGCCGGGCCGGCGGATGTGGTTTTGCTGGAAAACACCCGTTTTCAGCCGGGAGAGGAAAAGAACGATCCCGCATTGGCCGCCGAGATGGCAAAGCTGGGCGATGTGTTCGTGAATGATGCGTTTTCTGCGGCACACCGGGCCCATGCCTCGACCGAGGGGCTGGCGCGGCTCTTGCCCGCGGCGGCGGGCCGTCTGATGGAGGCGGAACTGCGCGCGCTGGAGGCGGCCTTGGGCGCACCGCAGCGGCCGGTGGTGGCGGTTGTGGGCGGGGCCAAGGTATCGACCAAGATCGAGCTACTGGCGAACCTTGTGACCAAGGTCGATCATCTGGTGATCGGCGGCGGAATGGCGAACACCTTCCTTGTGGCCGAGGGGATCGAAGTTGGCCAGTCGCTGGCCGAACGCGATTTTGCCGAAACCGCGCGGGAAATCCGGCACCGGGCGCAGAAGGCGGGCTGCCAGATCCATCTGCCGGTGGATATCGTCGTGGCGCGTGAATTCAAGGCGGGTGCGGAAAGCCAGACGCTGGGTGTGCGCGACTGCCCGCCGGATGCGATGATCCTGGACGCGGGGCCGAAGACGGTTGCCGCGCTGGAGGCGGTGTTCGCCTCGGCCAAGACGCTGATCTGGAACGGTCCGCTCGGGGCCTTCGAGATTGAGCCCTTCAACAAGGCGACCTATGCCGCAGCACAGGCGGCGGCGCGGCTGACGAAGGCGGGAAGCCTGATCTCGGTCGCGGGCGGGGGTGATACGGTGGCGGCCCTGAATGCGGCGGGGGCGGCGGCGGACTTCACCTTCATCTCGACCGCTGGCGGGGCGTTTCTGGAGTGGATGGAAGGCAAGGAATTGCCCGGTGTGCAAGCCTTGATGACTTGAGAGGCGACCCGGCCCGCGCTATGCCGGGAGGGACCAGTGGGAGATGGACATGACCAACGCGAAGATGACCGAACAGGTGAAGAACGGCCGGGGGTTCATTGCCGCCCTTGACCAGTCGGGTGGGTCCACCCCCAAGGCGCTGAAGCAATATGGCGTGGCCGAGACGGAGTATTCGGGCGAAGAGCAGATGTTCGACCTGATCCACGCGATGCGCGCGCGAATCATCAAGTCGCCCGCCTTTAGCGGTGACAAGGTGGTGGGCGCGATCCTGTTCGAGCAGACCATGGACCGCACCATCGACGGCATCCCCACCGCCACTTTCCTGTGGGAAAAGCGCGGCGTAGTGCCGTTCCTGAAGATCGACAAGGGGCTGGAGGCGGAAGCCGACGGCGTGCAGCTGATGAAGCCGATCCCGGGCTTGGGTGACCTTCTGGACCGCGCGGCGAAGGCCGGGATCTACGGCACGAAGGAGCGGTCGGTCATCAATGCCGCCAATGCCAAGGGGATCGCGGCGATCGTGGCCCAGCAGTTTGCGCTGGGGCGCGACGTGGCGGCCCATGGGCTGATGCCGATCCTTGAGCCCGAAGTCACCATCTCGATCAGCGACAAGGCTGAGGCGGAGGTGATGCTGCAGAACGAAATTCTCAAGGCGCTGGAAGGGCTTGAGGGTCAGGTCATGCTGAAGTTGAGCCTGCCGACCGTGCCCGATTTCTACCAGCCGTTGGTCAACCATCCGAAGGTGCTGAAGGTCGTGGCGCTTTCGGGCGGGCATAGCCGCGAAAAGGCGAATGAAATTCTGGCGCAGAACCATGGGGTCATCGCCAGCTTCAGCCGCGCCCTGAGCGAAGGCCTGTCGGCGCAGCAAAGCGATGCCGAATTTGATGCGGTGCTGAAGGGTGCCATCGACAGCATCCACGCCGCGTCGATCACCTGACGCAGGCAGCAGCCTGCGTCTGAAAGCCTGCCCAAGTCTTTGAGAGCTGTGCATTTTCGGGATTCACAAGTGAATTCCGATATGCAATGATTCAGCCAAGGCCCCCAGAAAAGAGGGGCATTCGGGGCAAGCATGAGCACTGCGCATTCACGATCAGGAACACGTCAGAGTCTGGGCGGATTGATCTATCTGGCGCTGGCCTTGGCGTTGGGGATCTATTTCACCTTTGCGGCTGTGCAGGGCGACTATGGCATGTTCCGCCGTGTGGCGATCAATGCCGAAGCCGCAGGCCTTGCGGTGGAGCGTGACAGGCTGGAAAGCGAACTGGCCGAGATGCAGAACCTGACGCGGCGCTTGTCGGACGGGTTCCTTGATCTTGATCTTCTGGACCAGCAGACCCGCGACGTGCTGGGCTATATGCGCGCCGACGAAATCGCCATCCGCTGACCGGTTCCTTTCCTTCTGACATTCGTTCAACGCATGCGTGCCATTCCGCACGCATGACGCTGCGGCAGGATTTTGCTTTGACCCAATAATCCCCGATGGTGTAAGGATGGTTTAACGTTGAACCATTCCAAGCCCCTGGGAGGAGCCGATGGCCAAGAAGCCGGATGCGAGACCGAATGTCTCGAAGGAAGACCTTCTGAAATATTACCGCGAGATGCTGTTGATCCGCCGGTTCGAGGAAAAGGCCGGTCAGCTTTACGGCATGGGCCTGATCGGGGGGTTCTGCCACCTGTACATCGGGCAGGAAGCCGTCGTCGTCGGTCTGGAGGCCGCGACGAAAGAGGGCGACAAGCGTGTCACCAGTTACCGCGACCATGGGCATATGCTGGCCTGCGGGATGGACCCCAAGGGCGTGATGGCCGAACTGACCGGGCGCATCGGGGGCTTTTCCAAGGGCAAGGGCGGGTCGATGCACATGTTCTCGAAAGAGAAACATTTCTACGGCGGGCACGGGATTGTTGGCGCTCAGGTACCACTGGGGGCCGGACTGGCCTTTGCCGACAAGTATCTGGGCAACGACAACGTGACCTTCACTTACTTCGGCGATGGCGCGGCGAACCAGGGCCAGGTCTACGAGACCTACAACATGGCGGAACTTTGGGCTCTGCCGGTGATTTTCGTCATTGAAAACAACGGCTATGCGATGGGGACCAGCGTGAAGCGGTCCACCAAGTCCACCACGCTTTACGGTCGCGGTCTGGCCTATGGCATCCCCGGTGAGCAGGTTGACGGCATGGACGTGCTGGCGGTCAAGGCGGCTGGCGAGAAGGCGATTGCGCACTGCCGGGCCGGGAACGGTCCGTATATCCTTGAGATGATGACCTACCGCTATCGCGGGCATTCCATGTCGGACCCGGCGAAGTACCGGACCCGCGAGGAAGTGGAGAAGATCCGCACCGAGAAGGACTGCATCGAACATGTGCGGGACCTTCTGACGCAAGGCGGCCTTGCCTCGGACGAAGAGCTGAAGGCGATCGACAAGGAGATCAAGGCCACGGTGAACGAAGCGGCCGAGTTCTCGAAAGACAGCCCGGAGCCTCCGCTGGAGGAACTCTGGACCGACATCTACGCCTGAGGGAGGGGAAACCATGGCAACCGAAATACTCATGCCCGCGCTGTCCCCCACCATGGAGGAAGGCACACTGGCCAAATGGCTGGTGAAAGAGGGTGATACGGTCAAGTCCGGCCAGATCCTGGCCGAGATCGAGACCGACAAGGCCACGATGGAATTCGAGGCAGTCGATGAAGGGGTGGTCGGCAAACTGCTGGTCGCCGAAGGCACCGCGGGCGTGAAGGTGAACACGCCGATTGCCGTCATGGTCGAGGATGGCGAGACAGTGGCCGATGCGCCGAAGCCGGCAGCCGTTGCGGCCGCTGCGGTGGCGGCCGAGGCACCCGCCACGGTGGCGGCGGCTCCGGTTGCGGCGGCCCCTGCCCCGGTGGCGGCCAAGGGTTGGCCGCACAGTGACCTGCCCGAAGGCCCGACCAAGACGATGACGGTGCGCGAGGCGTTGCGCGAGGCGATGGCCGAAGAGATGCGAGCCGATCCGACAGTGTTCCTGATGGGCGAGGAAGTTGGCGAGTATCAGGGGGCCTACAAGATTTCGCAGGGCCTGCTGGACGAGTTCGGGCCGCGCCGCGTGGTTGATACTCCGATCACCGAGATGGGCTTTGCCGGGATCGGGGTTGGCGCGTCATGGGGCGGGCTGAAGCCGATCGTGGAGTTCATGACGTTCAACTTCTCGATGCAAGCCATTGACCATATTCTGAATTCTGCGGCCAAAACCCTGTACATGTCGGGGGGCCAGATGGGCAGCCCGATGGTGTTCCGTGGCCCGAACGGGGCTGCGGCGCGAGTGGGTGCCCAGCATTCGCAGGACTATTCGGCCTGGTATGCGGCGATCCCGGGGCTGCGGGTTTGCATCCCCTATTCGGCGGCGGATGCGAAGGGGTTGCTGAAGTCGGCGATCCGCGATCCGAACCCGGTGGTCTTCCTGGAAAACGAGATCATGTATGGCCGCAGTTTCGAGGTGCCGACCGATCCGGACTTTACGGTGCCGTTTGGCAAGGCATCGATCCTGCGCGAGGGCAAGGATGTGACGATTGTCAGCTTCGGCATCGGCTGCGCGCATGCGCTGGCGGCGGCGGAGGAACTGGCCAAAGACGGGATCAGCGCCGAAGTCATCAACCTGCGCACCTTGCGTCCGATTGACTACGATACGGTGCTTGCCTCTGTGATGAAGACCAACCGCTGTGTCACGGTGGAAGAGGGCTTCCCGGTGGGGTCGATTGGCGACCATATCGCCTCGACGATCATGCAGAAGGCCTTCGATTATCTGGACGCTCCGGTCATCACCTGCACGGGCAAGGACGTGCCGATGCCTTACGCAGCAAACTTGGAGAAGTTCGCCCTGATCACGCCTGCGGAAGTCGTGACCGCCGTCAAATCCGTCTGCTACCGGTAAGGAGGGGAAAATGGCTGTTCAAATTCTGATGCCCGCGCTGTCCCCGACGATGGAGGAAGGGACGCTGGCCAAATGGCTGGTCAAGGAGGGGGATGCGGTCAAGTCAGGCCAGATCCTGGCCGAGATCGAGACCGACAAGGCCACGATGGAGTTCGAGGCGGTTGACGAGGGCGTGGTCGGGAAACTGCTGATCGCCGAAGGCACGGCTGGGGTGAAGGTCAACACGCCGATCGCGGTCCTGCTGGAAGATGGCGAGGACGCCTCATCGGCCGCTTCGCAGCCCTCTTCGGCGGCGCCACCTCCAACGCCAGCGAAGAGCGAAGCCAAAGCGAGCGATGAGCGGCCGGTTGCGGCCCCTGCCCCCGCGGCAGCCCCGGTATCAGGCGGGGTGCGGGTGTTCGCTTCGCCCTTGGCGCGGCGGATCGCGGCGGAGAAGGGGTTGGACCTGACCTCGGTCAAGGGATCGGGTCCGCATGGCCGGATCGTGCGCGCCGATGTAGAGGGGGCAAAACCGGTGGCGGCGGCCCCGGTGGCAGCGGTTGCTGCGGCGGCCCCTGCCCCGGCGGCTGCGGCTGCGGCCAAGCCAGCGGCGTCGATGCCGACCGGGATGGCGGCAGAAACCGTGCTGAAGATGTATGCCGACCGGCAGTTTGAGGAAATTCCGCTGGACGGAATGCGCCGGACCATTGCGGCGCGGCTGACCGAGGCAAAGCAGACCATCCCGCATTTCTATCTGCGGCGCGAGGTGCGGCTTGATGCGCTGATGGCATTCCGCGAAACGCTCAACAAGCAGCTCGAGGGGCGTGGGGTGAAGCTGTCGGTCAACGACTTCATCATCAAGGCCTGCGCGATGGCCTTGCAGGCGGTGCCTAATGCCAATGCCGTCTGGGCAGGCGACCGGATGCTGCGGCTGAAACCGTCGGATGTGGCGGTGGCGGTTGCCGTGGAGGGGGGCCTCTTTACCCCCGTCCTGCGCGATGCCGACAAGAAGTCGCTAAGTGCGCTGTCGGCCGAGATGAAGGATCTGGCCGTTCGGGCGAAGACAAAGAAACTGGCCCCGCAGGAGTATCAAGGCGGGAGTTTTGCGATCTCCAACCTTGGGATGATGGGAATCGAGAATTTCGATGCCGTGATCAACCCGCCGCATGGGTCGATCCTTGCGGTAGGCGCGGGGATCAAGAAGCCGGTGGTGCTGGCAGATGGGACCATTGGCGTGGCGACGGTGATGTCGATGACGCTGTCGGTCGATCACCGGGTGATCGATGGGGCGCTGGGGGCAGAGTTCCTGAAAGCGATCATCGAGGGACTGGAAAACCCGGTGGCCATGCTGGCCTGAGAGGTAGAAGCGGGGGGCTTCGCGCCCCCCGCACCCCCCGCGGGATATTTGGAGAAGAGAAAGTTGAGGGCCCTTAGCGGGGCCCTTTTCTATCGTCCCTTCAAGGCTGAGATCAGGCGAAGCGAACGGCGAAGGATTGTGGCGGCTGTCCCGACGGCGATGATCCAGAGTGTCAGCGAAAGCACCGATTCCGTTGCAGTGAAGGCGCCGATGGCGGTACCGAGGGTCAGGGCAGCCATGCGATGCGGCTTGGCCATGGGACCGGAGAAGTCGGGCGCAAAGCCCTCGGCCCGGCCAAGTTCGCGGATATAGGCGGTGGCGATGGCAAGAGCGGCGGCGAACGCGCCGAGAGCGGGATCACCTGCGGCAATGCCGGCTCCGAGGAGCAGGAGGAGGTCGGAAGCGCGGTCCGGGGCTTCGTTCCAGAAAGGGCCGTCCTTCGTGCCCTGCCCGCCTTCGACTGCGACCATGCCGTCGATCAGGTTACAGACGAGCCGCGCCTGGATCGTTGCGGCGGCGATGATCAGGAGGAGCCACTGGATCAGTCCGGGACTTAAGGGGACCAGCGCATAGGCGGCAAATCCAATCGCGGCAAAGCCGGTCGAGGCTTGCGAGATCTGGTTCGGCGTGATGCCGCGCTGCACGGCGCGGGTAGCAAGTTTGCCAGCCCAGGCCGACTGGCGCGAGGCAAGGGGGCGGCGGTTGGCAGCGTCCGTCATGTGAGCGACCAGAAGTAGCGGGTGACGTGGAAGAAGATCGGGGCAGCGAAGATCACCGAGTCGAGCCGGTCGATAAACCCACCGTGGCCCGCGATGAGGTGGCCCCAGTCCTTGACCCCCCGGTCGCGCTTGATCGCCGACATGACGAGGCCGCCGAAAAAGCCCATCAGCGTCAGGATCAGACACATGGCCGCGGCTTGCGCCATGGTGAAGGGCGTCATCCACCACAGCGAGGTGCCGATCAGGGTTGCCGTCAGGGCGCCGCCGATGAACCCCTCCCACGTCTTGGAGGGCGAGAGGGTGGGCGCGATCCTGGTGCGGCCCAGAAGCTTGCCCCAGACGTACTGCATCACGTCGGAAAGCTGGACGACGAAGATGAGGTAGGCGATCAGGATGACATTCCGCCCCTCAAACCCCGGGATCTGCAGATAGAGAAGCGCTGGCACATGGCTGACGCAATAGACGCAGATCATCAGTGCCCATTGGGTTTCCGAGACGCGGACGAGGAAATCCTGCGTACTGCCGCGCAGGGCGGAAAGGACAGGCAGCAGGAGGAAAACATACACCGGCACGAAAACCGCATACATCCCGTACCAGTCGATCAGGACAAAGTAGTATTGCAGCGGCAGGACGACGAAGAAGCAGGCCACCAGCGACCAGTGGTCCGCGCGGTTGTGGGTGGTAAGGGTCAGAAACTCCCGCAGCGCGGCAAAGGAGCAGAGCGCGAAGAGAAGGACCACCCCGGTCTTGCCGGCAAGGAACGCGATGGCGAGGAGGATCACCATCACCCACCACGCCGTAATCCGGGCGTTCAGGTTTTCAATAACCGGGTTGCCACCGCCCGGCGACAGGCGCTGGCGAAGGATCTCACCCACAATAGAGGCGAGGATCAGGATCCCCGCCACCCCCGCAAGGAGCCATAGAAGGTGCGGGCTGGTCATCGCTGCAGCTGTCCAAGCGCCAGAAGGGCTGAGGACGCGCGGGCGAGGAAGGCGTCTTTCGCCTCTTCGGGGGATAGGTGCAAGGCGGCTCCGAAGGTCAATGTGCAGATCAGGGGGACGGGGATGATCTCGCCCTTGGGCATGACCTTGTTGAGGTTGGCGATCCAGACAGGAACAAGGTCAACCTCGGGGCGGGCCTTGGCAAGGTGGTAAAGCCCGGACTTGAAAGGAAGCAGGACGGCGTCAGAGCTGTTGCGCTGGCCTTCGGGGAAAAGGATCAGGGAGGAGCCTTGGTCCAGCGCCTCGACCATTTGGGCGACCGGGTCGGTCGTCCGGGCCTCGGGGCGGCGGTCGATCAGGACGGCGTTGAACACGTCGCGGCCGATGAAGGCGCGGAGGGGCGATTTCAGCCAGTAGTCCAGCGCCGCCACCGGCCGGGTCTGGCGGCGGAGGGGCGGGGGCAGGACGGTCCACAAAAGCACGAAGTCGCCGTTCGAGCTGTGGTTGGCAAAGTAGACCCGCTGGCGCGCGACCGGTTCGATGCCTTGCCAAATTGCCCTTGGCGCAGTCATGAAGCGGGCAAACAAGGAAATTGCCTGCCCCACAGCCCGGGCCGCGAAGGATCGTAGGACCGGGGTCATGCTAATGGGGTCACTCGGTCTTGAGGATCTGGTCCATCGTCAGCGCCGGCTGCGCACAGCCAGCCTTGCCGACGACCCGCGCCGGCACCCCTGCAACGGTTGTGTTGCGCGGAACGTCCTCAAGGACAACCGAACCGGCAGCAATCCGGGAGCATTGGCCAACGCTGATGTTGCCCAGCACCTTAGCCCCCGCTCCGATCAGCACACCGTCGCCAATCTTGGGATGGCGGTCACCGTCTTCCTTGCCCGTGCCACCAAGCGTGACGGAATGCAGCATCGAAACGTTGTCACCAACGACTGCAGTTTCGCCAATGACGATCGAATGGGCGTGGTCGATCATGATGCCCTTGCCGATCTTCGCGGCAGGGTGGATATCGACGCCAAAGACTTCCGACACCCGCATCTGAACGAAATAGGCAAGATCAATCCGACCAGCCTGCCAAAGCCAATGACCGACGCGATAGGCCTGAACTGCCTGATACCCCTTGAAGAACAGGATCGGCTGCAGGAAGCGATGGCATGCCGGATCACGTTCAAACACGGCCATAAGGTCTGACCGTGCCGCAGCACCAAGTTCGCTGTCGGAATCGAACGCCTCGTCGGCGATCTCTCGCAGAATCTGCTCGCTCATCTCGCCTGACGCAAGCTTGAGGGAGAAGCGATATGCCAGCGCCCGTTCCATTGTGGCGTGGTGCAGAAGTCCAGAGTGAATCAGGCCGCCCAGCAACGGTTCAAGCCGGATTGCATCGACGGCCTCCTCGCAGACGCGGCGCCACACGGGATCGACGGCAGTCACTTTCGCTTTTGTTTCTAGCATGGCGAAGCCTCCAGTTCAGACAATTCATACCATATGAAATCGGTCAGGCCACCGGCAAAGTTGTGGGGTGATCCATCAAGATCTGGAATGGTCGAGCAGCGCGTTGCACGCGACGACCATGGCGGACAGAAATTCTTCATCATGGGCAAGGGGTTCGGGTCGCAGCGGGAACAGGGCGCAGCGCGACATCAGACTTCCGTCGCCAAAGACCGGATGGCATCTGCCGGACACATGGAGAAGACGATGACCAGCCTCAACCTCTGCAAGGACCAAAGATGCCACCGCAACGCGTTCTTCACGGGGAAACAAGGTCAATGCACGCGCAAAGAGAACAAGCTCCGCTCCGACAGGGTCCCGCATATCAAACGGGCGCGACAATGGCCCTGAAAGGTCCAGGCCCATATTGCGCCGAAAGCTGCGCCACCTCGATCTGATATTGACCTGTGACCCCGTCTGCGGACTGCTTGGCCAAAGTGTAAACGAACTGGGGCTGCGCCAAGGTGTAGTTTGCCTTGACTTCTCCAGCCTGAACCACCCGCAGCGAATAGGACTCCCCTTCCTCGCCAAGCGGGACTTCGATGGTTTGCCAGCTGTCGCCATCAATCCGCGTTCGGCGTTTCCAAGTCACAAGGACGTCGCCTGACGGGGTGGCCACAGTGCGAAGATGGGCAACGGGATAGGGCCGCAACCCGGCACCATCAAAGGACTCGACCCGAAGAACGACGTTCGGATCATCAAGGCCCCGTCCGGCAAGGCCAACCCTGTAGTGGCGCGCAAGCCCACGGGCGGACAGGGGCAGATCAATCTGGGTAAGTGCAAGATCCATAAGCACGACCGTGCTACCAACCGGCCAGATGTCGGGCATCAGTCCATCCGTGCCCAGCTGCCCCCGCAGACGTAGAGACAGTTCATAGGTGTCTGGGGCCACGATCATGGCTTGCACGAACTGAAACACCTCCCAATTGGCGCTGCTGCCGTCGCCGATCGCCATGGCGTTTGCACCGTTCAGCACAGCCAGCATGTCAGCTGAGGCCAAATCGCCGGAAGTCAGCTTGATCCGCAGCGGTGCCCCCCGGTCCCACACGCCAGGACTTGCCTTGACCAAGGGCGTTTCAGTGACGCCGATGATCGCCGCCGCAGCGACCAACCGATTGATCTCGTATCCCGAGTCCTGGCTTGCGGACCAAAGTGCGACGGATCCGGGCCAAGGCTCTCCTGCGACAGCCAGATAGGGAGCATGCGGAACCTCGTCACCGGTCAGCAGCGGAAGATCAAGGAAGATGGGAAGAACTGGTACAGGCGCCTGGAAATAACGCGTGGCGACCGCCTCGCCGTCGTTGTCCGCGCCGACATAAACGCCAGACTCCACCCGAACCGCGTCCAGCACCTGCGCTTCGGCCTGCTCAACCCGGTCGATGCGGTAGCGCCGACCGGACAGATTGACAACGTCCCCGGCCCCAATCCGAAGCTTCGATTTCGGCAGGGCAAACCGCGCTCCATCCCGGGCGATGCGTGCCTCTGCAAGCCAGCGTTGGGCCGTTGCCTGCCCTTCCGACAGGGTCAAAGCCAAGGGCAGATCGGTTTGTGAAACCCCCCGCGCCTCCTCATCCGGAAAGCGGGCTTCGACCGAACGCACTTCATAGTTTGACTGGGCATCGACAAAGCCAAGCCGGATTTGGCCTGCAGACTCCGCCTCTGGCGCGCGGCTGGTTTCAATCCTGCCTTCAAGATCGCTGAGCACGGCCAGATCTTCAGCATCAATCGCAGCCGTTACCCGCCCATCACGACTGCGGAAGACCAATCGCGCTTCGCGTTCAGTCGAATCAAATCCGAAAGCCAGTGCCAGCGGCTGCAACACGCCCCGCGCAGAAGAAATGTCCGACTGTTGAAACCCTCGCACCAAGCCGAACAATCCTTTAGTATCAGTTGCCTGCTCGCCGGACTTCGCGCAAATCTCGGCGACCACGGCCGCAAGCGCCTGATTGGTCGCACGTCCGTTCAGCCAATGACCTCGGACATAGCTTTCGCCATCGTTCCAGACCGCACTCTGGCCCGGAAACTCGGGAAACGGGCGCGCGTCCCATGCCCATGCGTGGGCGTGGTCCAGATCGACCATAAAGCCACCGTATGCCGGTGAAACCGGGTTCACAGCAGGATCAGACCAATAGGACGTCACAGCCAGCAGGTATTGCATCTGCATCAAGTCATCGCGTCTCCCGTTTGACCAGGCCGGCAGTCCGGATTCCGAGGATTTGGGATCGGTGAACTTGTTTGGCTGATTGCTGCCCTTGTCCACGGCCGGGCACCCATACTCGGTGAACCAGATTGGCTTGGAACCAGGAACCCAAGCAGTTGGACTGGCGGAACGCACTCCTCCAATCCGGTCATGGTGCGGCTCTGACCACCACGACTTCAGGTCCTTGTAGCGAAACACCCAAGGTTCATCGAAGGCACCGTCGCTGATCGGCAACCGCTTTTGCGCAAGGGCACCTTCGGGGCTGTCATAGTACCAATCAAACCCTTCGCCGCCGGACACATTGGACCTGAGGTAGTCCAGATCATACACCGATCCCCAAGCGGCATCGGCGTGATCCTCACCATCGCGCCAATCGGAAATCGGCATGTAATTGTCGATCCCGACGAAGTCGACGTTTTCATCCGACCACAGAGGATCAAGGTTGAAGTACAGGTTCCCGTCGGCCTGCAGGCCAAAGTATTCAGACCAGTCCGCTGCGTAGCCTATCTTGGTTGTCGGCCCAAGGATCGACCGGACATCCGCCGCAAGGGCGCGCATCGCTTCAACGGCAGGAAAGCTGTCCCCCGCCCCGCGAACTTGCGTCAACGACCGCATTTCTGATCCGATGCAGAACGCATCGACCCCACCCGCAGCGGCGCAAAGGCTGGCGTAGTGCAGGATGAACCGCCGATAGCCCCATGCTGCGGGTCCAGAGTAGGTAACGGTCTCTCCAGAGACACCAAAGTGGAACGGCTGGGCCGCACCAAAGAAGGCGGCGACCTCTGCCGCCGCAGCCGCCGTCCTGTCGGGCGACCCGTCCCGTCCAGGCGCGACCGAAAGGGTTATGCGGCCACGCCATGGCAGCTTTGGCTGGCCTTCCATCCCGGTCCAGGGATCAGTCAGGCTGTTTCCGTCAAGCTGATCCATCAGGATGAATGGGTAGAACACCACGTCCTTTCCCGCAGCGCGGATCGCACGGATCGCTTCGACCACCGATGCATCGGATGGCGTGCCACCATAGATCGGCGCCCCGTCAACTTTCGGCACCTCCTGCGCGGCAGAGCGGGTGATCCCCCCTGCCCGCCACGGCATCCCGACACCATCGAACTGTTTCTGCTCGACCTTGGGCTGCACGTCGCAGCTGCCGCAGCGCAGATCGTTCCCGAACCACGACACGACCATCGACACCGAACGCACCGCGGGCAGTTCTTCGTTCAGTTGCTCCAGGCTGGTGGAAAGATCAGTCAGCCCAGAGGGCGAATGCATATTCGCCGTGCGGTTTCGGCCCCGGCCTTCTGTGTAGTGCACCGGCGTTGTCGCAAGCCCGTATTCCCCGGTTCCCGGGATCAGCGCCACCCCACGGATCGCTCCGCTCAGCTTCTTGGTCTGGTCAACCGCCGGTCCCTGCGCTGCGCGGGCAACTTCGAAACTGAACTGCGGCACCCTGTTGCCAAACTGGCCCAGGTCCAGATCCTCGATCACGACATAGGCCAGACCGCGATAGGCGGGTACTCTGCCAGCCCCCTCGACCGCCTCCATCTTCGGATCGGGCAGTTGGTCTTCGCTGCCGCTATAGACGCGCATGTCCAGATCCCGGGGCGAGATCTCGTTGCCATCGGCCCAGACACGCCCGACACGCAGGATTTCGCCTTCGCAAAGCCCGATCGCCAGACTGACGGAATAGCTGTAGTCGTTCACCTTTGGCGGGGGTGCCCCTTTGCCAGCTCTGCGGCGTCGAACGGTTTCCTTGAAGTCGGTCGCCCAGATAACCTGCCCTCCAACCCGCATCCGACCCCAGACCTGACCGATCGCAGCGCCCTCGCCCGCGCCCGTCAGGCGCAATCGGTCGATCCGACCGACGTCAACCGGGTCAGTCCCCGCGCCAAGCAGCCGCTGGTCGATCACGCGCCCCAGCGTCGCACCAATGGCCCGGCCGATCACCGCACCCGACAGCCCAAGTACCGTACCGCCAAAACCGGCACCGACTGCGGCCCCGGCGGCAGAAAGAAGAAGCGTCGCCATCTATTTGAAACCTTCCGGAAAAGCAAAACGCGCCGCGATCCGGCGCTGCCAGGGTTGCGACAGGGGGCTTTCGATCACACCATGCCCGGTGTAGGCATGGACAAAGCGTGGTGCAGCACCGGCGTCGGACTGGATGCCCAGATGCTTGGCGATGTTGCCGTCTCGCATCCGGAACAGCAGCACGTCGCCCGCCTCCGCCGCACCAATTGCCTTTGGAACTAGCCAGCGTTCGGCGGCCTCCATCAACACCTCGCGGCGGGATGGTTCGGCCCAATCCTCCGTGTAGGCTGGAACCGCCTCGGGCTCGGCTCCCAAAACGGTGCGCCAGATGCCGCGCAACAGCCCCAGACAATCGGTCCCCGCCCCCATTGCCGAAGCCTGATGCAGATAGGGCGTCCCGATCCAGCGCCGCGCCTCGGCAACAATCAGCACCGAACGGGTCAAGACCCAGCTGCCGAGTTTCGCGCGCGCCCGGTGTTTGGGCGGTCGGACACCGGATAGGACGCGAGCCAATCTTCCCCGGGAATGTGCGGAAACCCCCTGAAATTCAGCGTGTTGGCGAACTTGTTTCGACAGGTCGCGGCAGACTTGCTGCATCCGGCGAACACCCGGAACCTGTCACCGGGAAGGACAACTGCACCGATGGACTGCCAAAGCTCGATCTGCCGTCCGTCCGCAGTCAGGCGATCATTCTTCACAACGCCAACAAGACCCGCCGCTTCCCCGGTCATCACTTCGAAACGGCCATGCTCGAACCAGCGGTCTTCAAAACCGCCAAAACTGGCGAAGTCAAAAACCCGGCAATCATCGACCACTTCTACAGCGTTCTCGGCAAAGTAGCCGGTCGTATCCGTTTGAAACTTGCAGCGGCTGTCACCCAGAACGGCTGAACACCCCGGCTGATAGGCAAAGCCCTGCGGCCGGTTCAGGGCCTCGGTCAGGCCGCGCAATTCGGCGCGAAAGGCCCCGCCAGCGCGCACGATCTCACCGAAGGTGCCCCGGAACTGCTCAATCCAGACCCCCGGCATTGCCCAGTTCACCAGATAGGACCGAACGTCCGCCGCATCAAACCGCCCGGCCAGCAAGTCCGCTTCCCGGATCGAGCCATCGCTCAGCGCCCCGACAGCCTCGGTATTGTCCACCGACAGCCCGGTCGTTTGCTGGAGCGCCCTTGCCGTAAGACCGGTATCAGCCCGGCAGGTAATTCCATCCACCACCAGATCCCGGTCATGGTCGGTAAAGCCTAACAGCGTTCCATCCGTGCGGCGCACCGTCCATGCCCGGCAAACCGTGGTGGCCCCGCTTTGCAGATGCAGGTAAAGCGCGTCACTGCTCATAGCCGGATCTCCACAATCGGGACCGTCGGCACGTCACCCGCCTGGAACGACGCGACCGAGGTCTGCACGATGTCCGTGTCAAAGCGCACCGGCACATCGAATTCGAATCCTGCCGTCACCTGCGTCCCCAGATCAGGCGGCAGGGCGAAGGTCACCGCGCCGGTTGCAACCTCGACCGTGTACTCCAAACCTTCGATCTTCTGGTCACCTGCCACGGCAACCAGAACAGTCCCGGCCACCGGCTTGCAGATCGGCCGGCGATAGTCTTGCGCACCCGACACATAGGTTTTCTGCAGGCGAAATACGGTCGTAACCCCGTCCCCTGTCCCGAGAAACTGGTCATCCGATGCCGGGCTGCCCGTGGGCGAACAGGACTTGAAGTCCGACCAGTCCTTCCACCGAAAGCCGTGCAACTGGCCCATCCTCGCCTCGAAGAACGCAATCAGCGTGGCGACATCATCCAAAGACCGCAGCCCCAGCCCCGCATCATACCGCCGGCGCGAATGGGCCCAGGGCGTGTTTCTTTCCTCGAACCCGTTTGCCAGCGTGACAATCTCGGTGCGCCGTTCCGGCCCACCGACGGACCCGAAGCTCAGGTTTGCCGGAAAGCGTATCTCGTGAAAGGCCATGTTCTCTCCTCACCGGTTGCGCTGGCCACGCGCCAAGGCGCGGCTGACCTGAGCGGCCACTTGCGATTGACTGCGCTGGAATCCCTGAACATCCGGCGTCGTGATGTTCATCACCACATTCACCGCCCTGCCCCCTGCCGACTGCACCCCAAGCCGACCGTCCGGCCCCCGTGCCAGCGGCATGATCGCCTCGGGACCGGCCTCACCCATCAGGCCGCGCCCGCCGCGCATCGGGAAAGCGGTCGGGGACGACACGACGCCACCCTTTGCGAATGGCATGACACGTCCTTGGGAAAAGGCACCGCCCGCGGCAAAGGGCATCCCCGCGCCCATCACCGACGACAGCCCCTGCGCCAGAAACCCGCCCAGCGCATTCGTCACCGGTTTCATCGCGATGGCATAGACGCTGTCGACAATCGTGGTCGCCACCGTCTTCAGCGCGTCATTCAACTTCATCCCGTCAAAGACCAGGCCGTTGAACGCCTTGCTCAAACCGCTGCTGATCCCGCTGGACAGGGTGTTCACCTCGCGCCCCGTGAACACCATCGTCTCCCGCATCCGGGCCAGCTCGCCGTCAAACGTCGCCACCATCGACACGGATGACCCCAGCTGCGCCTCCAGCGCCTTCAGCTGCTCCTGCATCGTTCCGATATCCGCCATCGCCCTGATCCTTCCGTGCATCGGGAAACGCCGCGGCAAGCTCTGCCAGCCGCGCGCGCGTCAGGGGCGGGACCATCTGTTCCCGCCCCAGCATCATCCGCAATTCGACCGGCGTCAGCCGCCAGAAGGCCGCCGGCTCCAGCCCCAACCCGTGCAGGCCCGCCTGCATCAGCCCGCGCCAGTCGATCCCGGTCGCAGGCTTGGTCATGGCTCACCCGGCAGCGAAAACGCCCGCGCCAGCAGTTCCGCCGCCGCCCGCGCCGCCTCGACCGGCCCACCGCCAATATCGACCCGCAAAAGGTCGGTCGCCGTGCCCTGCCAGCCGCCGCCCCGCAAGCCCGCCACGATCAGCGCCAGCACATCCCGCGTGCTGAAGCGCCGCGCCTCGAACCGCTCCACCAGATCGACCAGCGACCCCGTCGCCAGCGCCTCTTCCAGCTCTGCCAATGCGCCCAGAGTCAGTTTTGCCACATGACGCTGACCATCCAGCCAGATCACCACTTCACCCGTCCAGGGGTTCGCCATCACAGCGCCGTAAAGGTCAGCGCGCCGGCTGAGGCCATCGACATCTCATAGGTCGCCTCGTCATTGTGGCTGCCCGCATATTCGATGGCGGTGATCTGGAACGGCCCCTCGATCACCCCAAAACTGGGGATCACCACCTGAAACCCCGGGATCAGCCCATCAAAGAAGATCTGCCGCGCGCGCTCGTCGGTGTTTTCATCCCGAAACACCCCCGAGCCAGAGATCGAGGCCGACTTGACCCCCGCCCCGGCCAACAACTCACGCCAGCCACCCTGGCTTTCCAGGCTGGTGACATCCACCGACTCCGTATTGAAGCTGATCCGCGTCGCGCGCAGCCCGGCGACGGTCACGAACTGCCCGTCTCCCGTCTGGTCGATCTTGATCAGCAGATCCTTGCCGCTTTGCACAGCCATGTCCGTTCTCCGTCAAAAAATGAAAGCAGGCGTCATGCGCCTCCCCTCCCCCCGGTGGGGAGGGGATGGGGGTGGGGGGCACCAAACCTAAAGCTGAACCCGCGCCCGAAAGGTCAGGTCGATCCGCCGCGTCTCGCCCTCTTCGATCCGCCGGGCCGAGGCGCGCAGGAACAACAGGTTCACCAGCAGCCCCCGCGTCAGCGCCAAAGGCGCACCGATCAGCGCATCCGAAATGTCCGCGGCGATGGTCTTGATCGACAGGAAACCGGTCGCATCGGTGATCACGCTGATCACCAGCTGATGCTCGGCCCCCGCACCCGACTTGTCGGACTGATCCCGCGCCTCCTCCGGCCCGATCAGCACGAAAGTCCCCGTCGCCGTCGGCGGAACCGCGTCATGGATCGCGACAGCCGCCAGCGCCGGAAAGCCGGTCAGCCGCTGAAAGACCGCCTGCTGCAAGGCAGGCGCTGCACCATAGCTCATTTCGGCACCTCCTCACGGGCAAAGCAGGTCAGATAGCGGCCATCGGGGTCACGCTCGGTCACCGCCTGGATCAGGAACAGCCGCAAACCCTCGCGGAACCGCTGCCCGGCCTTCGGGCGTGAGGCGGCCCCGAAAGGCGCGCCCCGCACCGTCACCCGGTAAGGCACCGCCGACAGCATCCGCTCTTCACCCAGAACATCGCTGCCAGACCCCGGCAGCACTTCGGCCCAAAGCGTGCCCAGCGCCGACCAGGCCTCGGCAAAACCGCCCGCCCCGTCCGCCGTGCGGACCACGCCCTCCAGCACCAGCGCCCGGCTCAACTGTGGGGCCTTCATGTCCGCCCCCCGCCAAGGATCCGCACCGTTCGCCAGCGCTCGATCAGCGTCACCACGCCGAACGGCAGCCCCGCAGACTGGGTGCCGTCATCCTGGCGATGCTCGTGATACTCGCTGGTCAACAGCAACACCGCCTGCCGCAGGTCCACGGGAATATCGGTCCAGTCCGGCCCGAAACCGGCCTCGAAGATGACCTTCACCAGCCCGCCACTCGGCACGCTGGGCAAGCTGCCCCCGCTTCCTGCGATCCTCGGTCGGTGCAGGTCTTGCACCAGCCGATAGGTTGCCTCCGGCACCAGAACCTCACCGCCTTGCATGTCGACCAAAGTCACGCTGGCAATCGCCGCGACTGGGGCTACCGGCAACGCCTGCTCATCACTCTCGCGCCAGCAGTCCAACACCCACAGGAAACTGCGGCGGTACAGCATCTTGCCGATGCGCCCTTCGATCACAGCCATGGCGGCCCGCAGATAGCTTTCGATCAGCCCATCCTGCAGGCCATCGTCGGCAAACCCGCTGCCCAGCCGCAGGTGATCCTTCAACTCCGCCAGCGGCAATACCGCCGACAGCACCGGGGCTTGTTCAGTCAACATCATGGCCATGTCTCCACTCACTGCGGGGCCCAAGATCGGCAGGGGCGCGCGCCGTCGCACGCCCCCGGAACCCGGCCCCAGTCAGGGGCCGGGCAAGAGCCAAGGATCAGGACACCGCGATCCGCAAAAGCTTGATCGCCGCAAAGTCGGTGATGTCGCCGCCCACCCGCTTGTTGGCGTAGAACAGCACGTTCGGCTTGGCGCTGAACGGGTCGCGCAGGATGCGCAGGTCGGGGCGTTCCGCAATCGTATAGGCCGCGCGGAAATCACCAAAGGCGACCGCGAAAGCGTTGGCCGCGATGTCCGGCATGTCCTCGCAGACCAGCACCGGATAGCCCATCAGGCGCGACGGCTCCCCCGCCGCTAGACCGTCCGACCACAGGAAGCGGCCATCCGCATCCTTCATCTTGCGCACCGCGCCCACGGTCTTGGAGTTCATCACGAAGCTCGCGTTTGCCCGGTAATCCGCGCCCAGCGCATAGACAAGGTTGATGATGCAATCCGCCGGGTTCACCGCCGCGAAATCCGCCGCCGCCCCCGTGGGCACATAGCCGATGCTGCCCCAGGTCCAGGACGCGTTCGCCACCTTGGCGGGCAACAGGATGCCGCGCGGCTTGTCCACCCCGTCGCCGTTGATGAAGGCCGCCGCCTCGGCGCGGATGAAACGGGTGGCGATCTTCTCGGCCAGCCAGCCCTCGACATCAAAGGCGCTGTCATCCAGCAGCCGTTGCGAGGCTTTGGGCATCGCCGCCAGCTCATGCAGCTTGATCGAGATGCGCTCGATCACCGGCGTCGCCGTCTCGGTCGTCGCCGCGACCTCGGTCGCCCAGCCCGACCCCACTTCGGACCGGTCAACCAGCACATCGAACGAGGTCGCCTCGACCTGCACGATATTGGCAATCGACCGCAGGGAGGAGGTCGCAAACAGCATCGACCGGATCCGCTCCGCCGTCTGCGGATCGACCAGATAGCCACCATCGGCCGCCACGGCGGTCGACATCGCCTTGCCTTCCAGCGTCAGGCCGCGCAGGCCGTCATCATCGCCCGACCGCAGATAGGCGTTGAACGCCTTCTGATGCGGGGCCTCACCCTCTGCGCGGGCCGAAAGTGCGGGGCGGCCATAGGCCATCGTCTTTGCGTTCAGCATGGTCAGTCGCTCTTCCTGATGTTTCAGCGTTGATTTCACGTCGTCCTGAAAGCGATTGAACTCGTTCAGGAAACCGGCCATGGCGGCCTTCGCCTCTGCAGCCGGCGTTTGGGCGGGGGACAAACCTTCCCCGGCCCGAGACTTCATCTCGGTCATCGTCATTCCCTTTTCGTTGCAACCAAAGCCCGCGCGGCAGAACACGCGCCTCCCCTCCCCCTCGTGGGGAGGGGATGGGGGTGGGGGGCTACCCTGCGGCCAAACTGCGGCGCGCGTCCTCGAAGACCGCCGCCATGTCGCGCCAGTCGTTGTCCAAGGCATCCGACTTCGCCGCGACACGCGCCTCGGGAAGCATCGGAAAGGTCACCAGAGACACTTCCCAAAGCTCCAGCTCCGACAACAGGCGCTGCCCTTTGCCGTCACGTTCCGCCCGGACCGTGCGATAGCCGATGGACAGCCCGTCAATGGCCCCCGCGGCGACCAGCGCCGCCACTTCGCGGCCCTTCTCGACCTCGGTCAGGATGCGCCCCTTGACCCACAGTCCCGTGGCATCTTCCCGCACCTCATCCCACACGCCAATCGGCTGGCCCGGATCGTGCTGCCACAGCATCTTGACCCTGCCCTGCCGCGCCGCCAGCCGCTTCAGGCTGGCCGCATAGGCACCCTTCTGGACCACGTCCCCGCCTTGGTCAGCCTTGCCGAACAGCGAGGCATAGCCCGCAACCACCTGCCCCTCGGTCACCACCAGCCCGGCCTCGGGGCGGTGGAACTTGCGCTCAGGGGCGCCGAAATCATTGCTCATCGCCTCACCTCATTGCTGCCTGGATGACCGTCTCGGCCATCTGTGCCATCAGGAACGCCGCCACGCCGTAGACGCCGATCCAGATCCGTTTCTCCAGCCGCTCCAGCGTCGCCTCGATCAGCCCCAGCCGGTATTCCAGCCCCGACCAACGCTCATTTGCGACCCGCTCATTCGCCTCGATCCGCGCGGCTGCGGCGTCAAAGCTTTCATACAGAAACCGCGAGCCGCCCTCGCTCCGCCTTACGGTCATTCCTCATCCGCCAGTCTGGGCAGCCCCAGCAGCATCCGCTTTTCGGCGACCGTCAGGAAATCGGCCCCACCCACGCGCGCCCACTGCTGATCCCGCTCACCAGCCAGCGCCGGCACCTGGTCAAGGTCCGGCCGCAGGTCCACCTCGACCCCGCCAAAGACCGAAAGCCAATGCGCAAGGTCCGCCAGCACCTTCGTCGCCAAAGGCAGCACCGTCAGCCGGTAGAAGGCCCGGTTCGCCTCTTGATAATTCGCGTAGGTCGCATCCCCGGGGATCCCCATCAGCATCGGCGGAATGCCGAAGGCGATGGCAATCTCCCGCGCTGCCGCTTCCTTGGTCTTCTGGAACTCCATATCGGAAGGGCTGAACCCCATCGGCTTCCAGTCGAGGCCCCCTTCCAGCAGCATCGGCCGCCCGGCGTTGCGCGCGCCTTGGTGGTGGGTCTCCATCTCGCTCACCAGCCGGTCATACTGGTCCGACGACAGCGCCGATTGCCCATCCGCCCCCTTGTAAACTATCGCGCCCGAGGGCCTTGCCGCATTGTCCAGCAGCGCTTTCGACCAGGCGCTGGCGCTGGTGTGCACGTCAATCGCCGTCGCCGCCGCCTGCAGTGGCGACAGGCCATAGTGGTCGTCCTGCGGATGGAAACTGCGCAGATGGCAAATCGGGCTCGCGGGCCCGTTCATCGCATAGCGATGCGTCCGCCCGCTGACCGTGTAGTCATAGGCCACAGGCCAGCCATCCGTGCCCGGCACCAGGCTCATCCGGTCGGCCCGCAGCACATGCAGCTCGCCCGGCAGGGCTGTCACACCGGGCACCGCCTCGACATAGGCGTTCCCGGCCAGCAGCAGGTACCCATAGACCGCCTCCAGAAACTCCGCCCGGCCCTGCGCGCCGTTCGGCCGTTTCATCAGGTCCAGCAGCGGATGCGTCTCATAACGCCGCTCGCTGTCCTGGCAGACCATGGGCAAGGCCGCCGCCGCCTCGGCGATCAGCCGCACCGCACGGAACCCGATCGGGTTGCCCTGATACCCCGTCCGCGCCAGCGACACCGCGTCGCGCGGGCTCCAGACCACTCGCCCCCCGGTCCCCCAGGCCACCACCCGGCCTACCGCGCTGGCCTTGCGCTCCGGCACCCCTGCCAGCGGCGCTTTCCGCAGAAAATCGAACACCATCTCGCCGCTCCTTCATGCCCCTCGGGCAAACCTCACCCGGACCCTGCCGACCCCGGCAAGGCAACGGCCCCGAAGGGCTTTCATCTTTGTGCAGTATTCCCGCAGGAGGCTCAAAACCCCTAAAGCGACCGTACGGTGGGTCGCCCGCCCCGCCCGACCGGGTTCACCATCACCTCGGTCAGCGCCCAGACCAGCGCGTCCAGCCGGTCGGGCGATCCCCTGCCTTTCCAGCCCGTCACCGCCATCTGGCACATCTGCTCCTCCAGCCGGGCCAGCCCCCGGACATGCGCCACCCGGCCCTGCTCGTACAAGGCCGCCACGGGTTCTGCCCGCAGCATCTTCGACCGCGTCGCATGCACCGCCCGGAACGGCACGGCGGGGTCGATCATCCGCACCACCCGCTCCACGAGGTCCCCGCCCTGGTTCACCTCGGCCACCAGCCGGTCCGCCCCGTGCCGATCCATCGCCGCCAGCGCCGCCCGCGCCCACCCCTCGGGCGAGGCGCCCTTCACCGATGCATCCTCCAGCACCACCGCGCGCCAGTCCTTCGGATCCCCCGCGTATCGGCACCTACGACCACAATCCCGCATTCGTCGCTCTGCTTGGTCGCGGTCACTGGCGGGTCAACCGCCACCACCACCCGGTTGAACACCGGCATCTCCGCCACCTGCGCCCGCTCCAGCAGGGCCGGCGTCCACAGTGCGCCCTCCTCATCCTCGACCAGCACACCTTCCAGCTCCTGCCGGCCGATCCGCGTGCCGCCATAGCGCGCCTGCACTTCCGTCAGGAAGCTTTCCGCCAGATACGCCCGGTTCGCCTCGGTCGGCGCATGGGTCACGACCGTGGAGGGGTTCTTCAAGATCGCCTTCAGCACCGCCACGTTGCGCGGCGTGGTCGTCACGACCGACCGGGGCGTTTTCCCCAGCCGCAGCGCAAACTGCAGCTGGTCCCAGGCCTCATGCCCCTTCTTCCACTTGCCCAGCTCATCCGCCCAGGCCGCGTCGAACTGCGGGCCCCGCATCGCCTCGGGCTCATGCGCCGAAAAGACCTGCGCCACCGCGCCGTTCGGCCAGACCAGCTGCTGGCGCGACGCCTGCCAGACCGGTCGGCGGTCAGGGGGCGAGCATGCAACGATCCCGCTTTCGCCCAGCACCATCACCTCGCGCACCTGGTCCACCGTCTCGCCGACCAGCGCCACCCGCTTGGCCAACCCCGGATCGCCCGGCCCGGAGCCTTCAACCTGCGCACGCACCCATTCCGCCCCGGCGCGGGTCTTGCCCGCCCCACGCCCGCCCATGATGACCCAGGTCTTCCAGTCGCCGCGCGGCGGCAGCTGATGCGGCAAGGCCCAGAACTCGAACAGCCAAGGCAGCGACAGCAGCGCATTCTCGCTCAGCCCGCCCAGAAATTCATCAACCTCCTCCGGCGTCGCGGAGGCAAGCCAGCCTGCGCCCGATTTCAGCTCGGGCACCCTCGAAATCAAGGTCCCCCCCGGCACCGACCTCGCCGGCAATCTGCTTGCGGAGTTTGTCAACTTTGCCCCTCTCGTCCAGAACATGCAGCGCCGTCGCCCGCAGATCGCGGATCACGGCCTGCGCGGCCTTGACCTCGCCAAACTCGCCCGACCGCAGCGCCTCGATCACGCGGTGCAACTCCACCGCCGCTTCCCGATAAAGCCCTTCCGCAACGGCAAGCACGTCCTCGGGAACCGCGCCGCCGCCACTCATCGCTATTGTCATTCAGGTCCGCCCACCCCTCATGCTGCCCACCGCACGAGCAAAATGGAAAAGCGGCCAGCGGGGTCACCCCCGGGCCGCTTCGACACTTCTTCTAGCATGCCAAATGTCTACATTCGACCGCGCGCAAAGTCAAGCCTAAAATGCAGCCATATCAATGGCTTGACGTACGCAGACTTAACCTTTTGTTAAGCCTCACTCGCCCTGCACGCCCGTCTGGCCTTCGGTGCCCTGCTCAGCTTCGATCGCACGCCAGCGGGCCACATTTTCATTGTGCTCCTCCAGCGTTTCAGCAAAGGCATGGCCGCCGGTCCCATCCGCTACGAAGAAGATATAGTCGGTCGTGTCCGGGTTCACCGCCGCCTCAATCGCCAGTTGGCCGGGGTTGGCAATCGGCGTTGGTGGCAGACCGTCGATCACATAGGTGTTCCACGGCGTTTCGCGGCGCAGCTCACTCTGCCGCAGGCCACGGCCAAGCACACCCTCGCCTTTGGTGATGCCGTAGATCACCGTCGGGTCGGTCTGCAGCCGCATGCCCTGCCGCATGCGGTTGACAAAGACACTGGCAACCTGCCGCCGTTCATCGGGGACAGCGGTTTCCTTCTCGATGATGGAGGCCATGATCAGCGCCTCTTCCGGCGTGTCATAGGGCAGGTCCGCCACCCGGTTGGCCCAGGCCTCCGCCAGCCGCACCTCTTGCCTGCGGCTCATCTCCGCCACTACAGCGCCACGCTCCGTGCCGCGCTCAATCTCATAGCTGTCCGGGGCAAGCGTGCCCTCTGGCGGAACCGTCTCAAGTGACCCGGTCAGGAAATCGGCCTTCTTCAACGCGTCCACCACCTGCCAGCTGGTGACCCCTTCGGCCACCGTGATGCGGAACCGCAGGTCCGCGTCATCGGCAACCTCAAGATACTCCATCGGAACAGGTTCCGCGCCAGCGTCGAAGCGGACGACTTCCACAAAGGTGTTGGTGCCAAGGTCCAACTCGCTCAGAACCACGTCGCTGCGCGTCACGCCAATCCGGAAATTGACATCCCGCCCGCAGGTCGACCGTCCGCCCGCCGTGATCGCCTCCAGCACCTCCACCATCGAGGCATTGGCGGGGATCATGTAGCTGCCGAATTTAAGGTCATCCGACCGGTCGGAATAATCCGCCCCGATCCGGAAGATGCGGGCGTCGGTGACGGCGCCACGCTCTTCCAGAACCCGGCTGACCGCACTGAACGACGCCCCGCGCTCCACCTGCAGGCAGATCGGCTGGGCCAGCGGTCCCGGCGCCACAAACTCGTTGCGCCCCCAGGCCACCAGCGCCGCGATCGCGACCAGAATGACGATGAAGAACGTCAGCGCGTTCGAGGCGATGCCCTTCCACATCGTCAGCGCACCTTGCCGACGATCAGGCTGGCGTTGGTCCCGCCAAAGCCAAAGCTGTTCGACAGGGCCACATCAATCTTGCGATGCACGGCCTTGTTCGCGGCAAGGTCCAGCTTTGGCGTGACGGCCGGGTTGTCGAGGTTGATCGTCGGCGGGGCGACCTGATCGCGCAGGGCGAGGATGCAGAAGATCGCCTCCACCGCGCCTGCCGCGCCCAGAAGGTGCCCGATGCTCGACTTGGTCGAGGACATCACCGCCCCAGCCGCCGCGTCGCCCATCAACCGCTCCACCGCGCCCAGTTCGATCGTGTCGGCCATGGTGCTGGTGCCATGCGCATTGATATAGTCGATGTCCGCAGGCGTCAGGCCCGCCCGCGCCAGCGCTGCGGCCATAGAGCGATAGCCGCCTTCGCCATCCTCGGACGGGGCGGTGATGTGGTAGGCGTCGCCCGACAGACCATAGCCCAGCACCTCGGCATAGATCCGGGCCCCCCGCGCGCGGGCGTGTTCCAGTTCCTCCAGCACGACCACGCCCGCGCCTTCGCCCATGACAAACCCGTCACGGTCGGCGTCATAGGGACGGCTGGCCTTGGTCGGATCATCGGCGCGCTTCGTCGACAGGGCCTTGCAGGCGTTGAACCCCGCGATCCCGATTTCCGAGATCGGGCTTTCCGCCCCCCCGGCCACCATCACATCCGCGTCGCCCCACTGGATCAGCCGCGCCGCGTCGCCGATGGCATGCGCGCCGGTCGAGCACGCCGTGACCACCGCATGGTTCGGACCCTTGAAGCCGAAACGGATGCTGACCTGCCCTGAAATCAGGTTGATCAGCGCGCCGGGGATGAAGAACGGGGACACCCGCTTTGGCCCCTTTTCCTTGATGAGGACGGCCGTCTCGGCAATCGAGGAAAGCCCGCCGATCCCCGAGCCGATCATCACCCCGGTCCGCAGGCGGTCATCCTCGGACGGGGCTTCCCAGCCGGCGTCGCGGACGGCCTGCACGGCGGCGGCCATGCCGTAGAGGATGAAGTCATCGACCTTGCGCTGGTCTTTCGGTTCCATCCAGTCGTCGGGGTTGAAGGTCCCGTCAGACCCGTCACCGCGCGGGATTTCGCAGGCGTATTGCGTCACCACGTTCGAGGCGTCAAAGCGGGTGATCGGACCCGCGCCGGATTGGCCGGCGAGGAGGCGGCTCCAGGTCTCTTCCACCCCGCAGGCCAAGGGGGTGACCATTCCAAGACCGGTGACCACGACACGACGCATGCTGCTCTCTCCCTCAAGGTCAGGCTTTTCTGGGGTGATACACGGCCCCCAAAGGCCGCGCAACCTTGGGGGTGGGGGGTCGGCGGCCCGAGGTCGTGTCCCTTGCAGGGACATCCCGTCGGACCCAGCAAGATCAAGCCCTTGGCGGAGGTCATTCAGAAAATCTTAACGCCTGCCCTATCGGCTGCCCTATCGGCCACCCTGCCGGGCGATGATGCCCATGACGGCAGCCAGAAGCTGGGCGGCCACGGCGGCGCCCTGACCGTCCACGTCACGCGCCGGCATGAATTCCACCATGTCAAAGCCCGCGATGCGGGCCTTTTCGGCCACGCCCGCAATCAGTTCCAGCACATGCCAATAACCAAGGCCCCCTGCGGTGCGACCGATCACGGCGGGCATGACCGCCGGATCCAGCGCGTCAAGGTCGAGGCAGATGATCACCTCGGCCTCCGGCGGCACAAGGTCGATGGCGCGGCCAAGGCCGCTGCGGGCGACCTCACCCGCCGGAACGAAGTGGACGCCCCAGGCTTCCGCATCGGCCACGTCCTGCATCCGGGCCGAGCCGATGCCGCGCTGGCCAACCTGAATGATGCGGTCGACATGCGCCATTTCAGAGGCGCGGCGCATGGTGGAGGACAGGCCAAGGCGTTCGCCGCCCACCTCATCCCGCCAGTCGATATGGGCGTCGATCTGCAGGATGGTGAAGCTGCGGCGGCGGGCGGCATAAGCTTCGAGCATCGGGATCGGCAGGCTGTCATCGCCGCCGATCAGGATCGGCACCGCGCCACGGTCAAGGATCTGCCCCACCGCGCCGAAGATGCGGGCGCGGTTGCCCGGCGCATCGGAGTCGTCCTGCGGCAGATCGCCGGCATCGACTGCCGAGACGCCGGAGGGGAAGACCGGGCCGCCGAGGTCAAAGTTCATGTGCGAGAGGTTCGCGGCATAGGCGGCCCCGGCAGCGCGGATCGCTGCCGGGCCACCGGCACAGTAGAAGCCGACGCTGGGGTATGGGGTACAGCCGTCAGCCCCGATCAGGACCATCTGGGCGGTTGTGCGCGCAAGGTCACGGATGCGCGGCAGGCCGAGGAAGGTGTCAACCGGAGCAGCACCGAACATGGTGCCAAGGGCGGTGTTGCCGGACATGGGATGCGCCTTTCGTTGGCGGCAAGAGTGGCGCGGTCAGCCGTCGGTTGGCAAGCGGGGTGTGGCGGAGGTGGCGAGGGATCGCCGTGGGGGATTTTCCTGAGAAGGGAGCCGCCTCGGGGGGCATCGAGCCCCCGCTTGGCGGCGTTGCCACGGAAGTTCGGGGCAAGGGCCGGCCGGTGGCAGGCGGTGGACGCCTCCGGCGGGAGTATTTGGAAAAGAGCAAATGAAGGGTCATTTCTTGGGCTGGGGTGCAAGCCTGACGACCGAAGAGTCCGGACCAGGGGAACGGATACAGCATGGCGCCCTGCACATCGCGCATCAGTGCAGCGTTCCGTTTTCCCTGAGTGGAACACAGTGCAAAACGCAAAAGGCACCCTGAGGGGGTGCCTTTACGGTCCACACAGGGACAAAAGACCTTAGGCGGCTTCGGAGATGAATTTCACTGCATCGCCGAAGGTCTGGATGGTTTCGGCGGCGTCATCGGGAATCTCGATCCCGAATTCTTCCTCGAAGGCCATGACCAGTTCGACGGTGTCCAGCGAGTCCGCGCCCAGATCGTCGATGAACGAGGCAGATTCGGTCACCTTGTCCTCTTCGACGCCCAGATGCTCGACGACGATCTTCTTCACGCGGTCAGCGATGTCGCTCATGTCCGTTCCTCTATCTTGGCGGGACTGTCCCGGCCGCTTTTAAGTTCTGCCCGACTTGGGGCGGCTGCCAGCCAGGCGATTGCCCGGTCGGAATCCTGCGCGCCTATAGCAAGGCGATGCGCGCAAGGCAAACCCTTTAACCTTGGGTGCGCGACGGTTCGTCACACCATCGCCATACCGCCGTTGACGTGCAGGGTGGCGCCGGTGACATAACCCGCCTCGGCTGACGCGAGGTAAAGCACGGCGGCGGCGATTTCGGCGGGGGTGCCCATGCGGCCAGCGGGGACCGCCGTCAGGATGCCGGCGCGCTGCTGGTCGTTCAGCTTGTCGGTCATCGCGGTTTCGATGAAGCCGGGGGCGACGCAGTTCACGGTGATGCCACGGCTGGCAACTTCGGCCGCGAGGGATTTCGACAGACCCACCATCCCGGCCTTGGAGGCGGCGTAGTTGACCTGCCCCGCATTGCCGGTGGTGCCGACGACGGAGGAGATGTTGATGATCCGGCCATAGCGGGCCTTCATCATCCCCCGGATCGCCGCGCGGCAGAGGCGGAAGGTGGCGGTCAGGTTGACGTCGATCACCGACTGCCAGTCATCATCGGACATGCGCATGGCAAGGCCGTCCTTGGTGATGCCGGCGTTGTTGACGAGGATGTCGACCGCGCCCATCGCCTCGACCGCGCGTTTGACGAGGGATTCGACGTCTTCGGGATTGGAGAGGTTGCAGGGCAGGACATGGGCGCGGCTGCCCAGTTCGGCGGCGAGGGCTTCCAGCGGGCCGGTCCGGGTGCCGGAGAGGCCTACGGTGGCACCCGCGGCGTGGAGCGCGCGGGCGATGTCGGCACCGATGCCACCCGATGCGCCGGTGACAAGGGCGGATTTGCCGGTAAGGTCGAACATGGGTGGCTCCTTCAGGCTTTGTCAGGCTTTGGCGGCGGCGATGTCATCGGGGGTGCCGATGGCGCGGGTGGAGGCTTCGGGGGCGATGCGGCGGATCATGCCGGACAGGGCCTTGCCGGCACCAAGCTCCCAATACTCGGTCACGCCGGCGCGGTCCATGAACTGGACGGATTCGCGCCAACGGACGGATCCGGTGACTTGCGCGATCAGCAGGTCAAGGATGCGGTCGGGTTCTGTGACCGCCTCGGCGCGGACGTTGACGACGATCGGGACCTTTGGCGCAAGGATCGGGGTGGCGGCGAGGGCTTCGGCCATCACATGGGCTGCGGGCTGCATCAGGGCGCAGTGGAAGGGGGCGGAGACCGGCAGGATCATCGCGCGCTTGGCGCCGCGGGCCTTGGCGATGTCGACGGCGCGTTCGACGGCGGCCTTGTGGCCCGAGACGACCACCTGCGCGGGGTCGTTGTCGTTGGCGGCCTGGCACACCTCGCCCTGGGCGGCTTCGGCGGCGACGGCAATGGCGGCGTCGAAGTCGAGGCCAAGGAGGACGGCCATGGCGCCGATGCCGACGGGGACGGCTTCCTGCATGGCGCGGCCCCGGATGCGCAGCAGGCGGGCGGTGTCGGACAGGGTGAGCGAGCCCGCGGCGCAGAGGGCGGAGTATTCGCCAAGCGAGTGGCCGGCGACGAAGCTCGCCTGGTCAAGGCCGAGGCCTTCGGTTTCCAGCGCGCGGAGCGCGGCGATGGAGGTGGCCATGAGGGCGGGCTGGGCGTTCTGGGTCAGGGTCAGTTCGGCGATGTCACCTTCCCAGATCAGGGTGGAGAGGTTTTCGCCCAGGGCGCTGTCGACTTCGTCAAACACGGCCTTGGCGGCGGGATAGGCGTCGGCCAAGGCGCGGCCCATGCCGATGGTCTGGGCGCCCTGCCCCGGAAAGACGAATGCGCGGCTCATGGTTTTTCCCCTTTGCTTTGGCTTGGGGATAGCCTGCGGCGGGCTGCCATGCAATCGCCCCGGGGTCATGTTGCACAGGGTCTGTGCATGGGCTGGGCTGTCGGGCGGGGATGGGACTGCTAGATTGGCGTCCGCACATCAGGAGTTTTCCATGCCCGCCCGTAACAGCGACACCCGCTTTGGCACTGTCACCCGCGTCTTTCACTGGCTTACGGCGCTGTTGATCCTGACGGCGATTCCCCTTGGGGTGATCGCCAACCAGCTGCCCTATGACACGGCCGAGGCGCTGGCGATCAAGGCGCAGCTCTTCTCGCTGCACAAGACGCTGGGGGTGGCGGCGTTTCTTCTGGGGCTTGGGCGTATCCTTTGGGCGTTGGTCGAGCGCCATCCGGCGCCCCTGCACCCTGAACGCAAGGCTGAGCTGACGCTGGCGGGGGCGGTGCACTGGCTGTTGTATATCTCGCTGGTGGCCGTGCCGCTGTCGGGCTGGGTGCATCATGCCGCCGTCACCGGCTTTGCGCCGATCCTGTGGCCGTTCGGGCAGACCCTGCCCTTTGTGCCGCAGTCCGAGGCGGTGGGCACCGCCGCCGGTGCCGCGCATTGGGTGTTCACCAAGCTTCTGGGTCTGGCGATTCTGTTGCACATCGCCGGGGCGTTGAAGCACCACCTGATCGACAAGGACGCCACCCTGCTGCGGATGCTGCGCGGCGTTCCGGCGCCTGCGCGGCCAGAGCCGGTGCGCAAGGGCAGTGTCCCGGTGCTGGTTGCCTTTCTGCTTTATGCCGTCGGCGCGGGGATCGCGGCGCTGCTGGTCCCGAATGGCGAGGCGGTCGCAGCAGGTGCGCCGGTAGAGGCCGAGGCATCCGGCAACTGGCGGGTGGTCGAGGGGACCCTTGGGATTTCCGTCCGGCAGATGGGGGCTGATGTCGGTGGCAGCTTTGCGAACTGGACCGCAGACATTCGGTTTGACGAGGCTGTGGTCGACGGTAAGCATGGCAACGTCTCTGTCACCATCGACACCGCCAGCCTGACGCTTGGCAGCGTGACGAAGCAGGCGCTGGAGCCCGAGTTCTTTGATGTGGCCACGCATCCAACGGCCGTCTTTGCCGCCGACATGTTGCCGGGAACGGCGGGCTATGTCGCCGAAGGCACGTTGACCCTGCGCGGGGTGGAGCAGCCGATCAGCCTGCCCTTCACCCTTGAGATCACGGGCGATCAGGCCCGTATGCTGGGTGAGGTGACCCTTGACCGCCGTGATTTCGGGATGGGGGCAAGCTACGGTGACGAAGCGTCGGTCGGGTTTGGGGTGGTCGTGGCGGTGGACCTGCTGGCAGAGCGGGTGGAGTGACGCAGCGCCCTGCGGTGCGTTTCTTCGCTTCAGAAACGGACCTAATTCTTGGCTCGACGCATCTACTTTTGCCAGGGCATTGGTTCAATACCCAGCAACCAGTTGATCCAGCCAAAGAGTTCGAAGTCCAGAGTTCGCATTGCGAGCACGAGGACGACAGTTACCAAAAGCACACGCCCGGGGTGCTCTTGCAAATTGGTATTCTTGTTTATCGAGCCTATGCCACTTGATATGGAGCGAAGCACATCTTTCATAGATTTCATGCGTCAATTCTCGCAAAAGCAGTCGCAGTGCGCGCCCACACGTAGCCAACGCCATAGACGCAGTCTAGGACATATCGGGGTCGCAACCTTGGGTGCAAAGCTGAGCATGACAAAAGCCGCCCGGTTGACCGGGCGGCCTCTTCTTCAGGGTCGGGTTTGCGTGCTCCGGGTATTAAAACCGATCACTCGGTCGCCATTGCCTCGAAGCTGATCTGGATCTGCACTTCGTCGCTGATGAAGGGCACATAGTTGCCAAGGCCGAAGTCCGACCGCAGCACGGTGGTCGTGGCGGTGAAGCCGACTGCCGGTTTGCCCTCGAACGGGGGCAGCGGGTAGGGTTCGGACTTGTTCAGCGTGGCGTCCAGCACAACCGGCTTGGTCACGCCGTTCAGCGTCAGGTCGCCGGTGATCTTGCCGGTGGTGTCGCCGGTCACCTCGATGGCGGTGGAGGTGAAGCTGACAGCCTCATCTTCCGCGGCATCGAAGAAGTCGGGCGACATGAAGTGCTCGAACCGGGCTTCCCAGCCGGTGAGCATCGAACGCACCGGGAAGGTGACCGACACGGTCGAAGCAGCGGGATTTTCAGCGTCATAGACAACTTCGCCGCCGAAGCCCGAGAACATGCCATAGCCGGTCGAATAGCCGACGTGGTTGTACGAGAAGATGATCTGAGCGTGGCTTTGGTCGATCGTATAGGTCACTGGCGCGGCAAGGGCCGGGGCGGCAGCAAGGGCAGCAACGGCTGCAAGGGTGGCAAAACGGGTCATTCTTCACCTTGGGTTACGGGGGCACGGCGGCCCGGTTGACAAGGCGGAAGATGCGCGGGGATGCCGCAGCGCGGCAATCCGGCACAAGGGAAGGTTGAGTGTTCGCCAGCGAACAGAAAGCGGAACGGCCCGGGCCTTGCGCGGGGCAGGCCGGGAACAGGGGGTACGCTGGAACGGCCATTCCGCTTGCGCCTGCAAGAAAGGTCTGTATAAGGCCGCATCTTCCCTGCATTTCCATGAACCGGCGATGCCTCTCGTGGACGGGCCGCAGGGAAGTTTGCCCGTCCTTTGAAGCCGCCCCGAGACGAAGGATACCCGCATGCCTCTTTACGAGCATGTCTTCATTTCGCGTCAGGACCTGTCCAACGCGCAAGCCGAAGGCCTTATCGAACACTTCTCGACCGTCCTTGCGGACAACGGCGGCAAAGTCGTTGAAAACGAGTACTGGGGCGTCAAGACGATGGCCTACAAGATCAACAAGAACCGCAAGGGCCACTATGCCTTTCTGAAATCGGACGCGCCCGCCGCTGCCGTGCAGGAAATGGAACGCCTGATGCGCCTGCATGACGACGTGATGCGCGTGCTGACCATCAAGGTCGACAAGCATGCCGAAGGCGTGTCGGTCCAGATGCAGAAGCGCGAAGAGCGTGACGGCGACCGGGGTGACCGCGGTGATCGCGGCGGCTTTGGTGGCGAACGCCGCGAACGGCCGAGCTTTGGCGGGGACCGTCCCGACCGTGGCGGCGACCGTGGCGAGCGCCCGTCGTTCGGCGCTCCGCGTCGTTGATCATCAGCTTGAAGAAAGGTTCATAAACCATGGCGAACAAACCATTTTTCCGCCGCCGCAAGGTTTGCCCCTTCTCGGGCGACAATGCACCGGCGATCGACTACAAAGACACGCGTCTGCTGCAGCGCTACATCTCGGAGCGTGGCAAGATCGTGCCGTCCCGTATCACCGCAGTGTCGGCAAAGAAGCAGCGCGAACTGGCCACGGCCATCAAGCGCGCCCGCTTCCTCGCCCTCCTGCCCTATGCCGTGAAATAAGGAGCACATGACATGCAAGTGATCCTTCTGGAACGCGTGGCCAAGCTTGGCCAGATGGGCGAAGTCGTCAACGTCAAGGACGGCTTTGCGCGGAACTACCTTCTGCCCCAGGGCAAGGCGCTGCGCGCCAACGAATCGAACATCAAGTCGTTCGAAGCGAAGAAAGCCCAGCTGGAAGCCACCAACCTGGAAACCCGCAAGGAAGCCGAAGCTGTCGGCGCCAAGCTGGATGGCCAGACCTTCGTGGTGATCCGCTCGGCCTCCGACGCCGGGGCGCTTTACGGTTCGGTCACGCCGCGCGATGCGGCGGATGCGGCGACGGAAGCGGGCTTTACCGTGCATCGCGGCCAGATCGTGCTGGACAAGCCGATCAAGGAACTTGGCATCCACACTGTCACGGTGCAGCTGCACCCGGAAGTGGTGTCGAAGGTCAAGCTGAACGTGGCCCGGTCGGTGGAAGAAGCCGAACTGCAGGCTTCGGGCAAGTCGATCCAGGATCTGGCGGCAGAAGCCGAAGCGGCGGCAGATTTCGAGATTGCCGAGCTGTTCGACGAAATGGGCGCTGCGGCGTCGGAAGAATAAGCGTTTCCCCTTTCGGGGACTGAAGCCGCGCCGGGGAAACCCGGCGCGGTTTGCGTTTGCGGTGCGGCGCGGATTTGACATTCCGCTGTCGGCGGCAGGACAGATATGGCCAAGGCGGCGCGTAGCGTGCCGGGCATGCGCATGTCAGCCACCAGTGTGGGCATCCTTGCCCTTGTTGTCGGAATCGCCGTCTTTTCGGTGCAGGACCTGATCCTGAAGCAGTTGTCCGGCGACTATCCCTTGCATCAGGCGATGGTGCTGCGCAGCTGTGTGGCCCTGCCCTTTCATCTGGCGATTGTCTGGTGGTTCGATGGCCGTCTGACCACGATCACCACCCCGGGCTGGTGGAAGATGCTGGCGCGGGGGCTTCTGGGGTTTGTCGCCTATACCGCCTATTATCTGGGGCTTGCGACGATGCCGATGGCCGACACGGTGGCGCTGTTCTTCACCGGGCCGTTGTTCATCACCATCGCGGCGGCGGTGTTGCTGGGCGAACGCGTCAGCCCGGTGGCGGCCGTTGCAGTGGCGGCGGGGTTTGCCGGGGTGCTGCTGATCGTCAAGCCCGGCACTGCGGGGTTCGAGGTGGCCGCGCTGCTGCCGATCCTTGGGGCGCTTGGCTACGGCCTGTCCATGGTGGCGGCACGCCCCCTTGGGCGGACCGAGACGGCGGCGGCGATGGCCTTTTGGGGCAACCTTTGCTTTCTTCTGTGCGCGCTGGCCCTGTCGGCGGTCTATGGCTCGGGCCAACTGGCGGATGCATCGCACCCGTCGCTGGCCTTTCTGACACGCGGTTGGGTGACGCCGGGACTGACTGACCTTGCCCTTATGGCCGCCTGTGGCGTCATCGCGGCGGTGGGTCTGACCCTGTTGACCAACGCCTATCGGGTAGCGCCGTCCTCGACCATCGCGCCGTTTGAATACAGCTTCATGTTCTGGGCCGTGCTGTGGGGCTGGCTGATCTGGGGCGAACTTCCTGATCCCGTCGGCTGGCTGGGCATCGCCGTCATCATCGGCGCCGGGCTGGTGGTGATCCGCCGAAGCTGACGCGGGTCAGGCAAGCCGCCATGGCCGGGACCTTGCCTGTCTGTGCCCGGGCCCGAAAGGCAGGTTCAAGCCGGGCGGCGATCTGCAGGCTTGTCATGCAACCATTGCGGGTAGTTGATAGACGCAGGAGTCATCAAGGAGTGAACGTCATGCCCATTCACCTGACCCGCCGGGGTTTCATTGCCGGTTCGACCGGACTTCTGGTCCTGCACCCGTTTTCGGCCCGCGCGCAGGCCAATCAGGCCCATCTGCGGCTGATGGAAACGACCGACCTGCATGTGCATGTCTTTCCTTACGACTACTACGCCGACAAGCCCATCGACACGGTCGGTCTGTCACGCACGGCCAGCCTGATTGCGGCGATCCGGGCGGAAGCGACGAACTCCATCCTTCTCGACAATGGCGATTTCCTGCAGGGCAACCCGATGGGCGACTATATCGCCTATGAGCGGGGCATGGATCAGGGACAGATGCACCCGATCATCGCGGCGATGAACACGCTGGGATTTGACGGATCCACGCTGGGCAATCATGAGTTCAACTATGGCCTGACTTTCCTGATGAACGCGGTCGCGGGGGCGAATTTCCCCATCGTCTCGGCCAATGTGGCCAAGTCTGCCGGGGCCACCCCGCGCGAGGATGAGACGCTGGTGCCGCCTTATGTAATCCTGGACCGGACGCTGACCGATGGCGCGGGGGCGACGCATCCGATCCGCATCGGGATCATCGGCTTTGTGCCGCCGCAGATCATGAACTGGGACGCCAAGCACCTTGAAGGCAACGTGACCGCGCGGGACATCGTGGCGACGGCCAAGGCCTGGGTGCCACAGATCCGCGAGGATGGCGCAGATATCGTCGTGGCGCTGTGCCATTCGGGCATGGGTGACCCGAACGCGGTCGAGGGGGCCGAGAATGCGGCGATTGCCCTTGCCGGTATCGAGGGGATCGACGCCATCCTGACCGGGCACAGCCATCTGGTCTTCCCCGGCCCGGATTTTGACGGGATGGCGGGCGTCGACCTTGCCGCCGGCACGATCAACGGCAAACCGGGGGTGATGGCTGGCTTCTGGGGCAGCCATATGGGTCTGGTTGACCTGTTGCTGGAGCGGGATGGCACCAGCTGGCGCATCGTATCGCATACCTCGGAGGCGCGGCCGATTTCGCAGCGGAATGAAGACCGCAGCGTTTCAGCGCTGGTCGAGGATGCGCCAGAGGTGCTGGCAGCGGCGCAGGCCGAACATGACGCCACGCTGGATTATGTCCGCCGCGCGGTGGGCAAGACCAAGGCGCCCTTGCACAGCTATTTCGCCTTGGTGGCTGACGATCCTTCGGTGCAGATCGTGTCGATTGCGCAAAGCTGGTACATCACGCAGATGCTGGCGGGAACGGAATATGCTGACCTGCCCCTGTTGTCGGCTGCAGCCCCGTTCAAGGCGGGTGGTCGGGGCGGGCCGGAGTATTATACCGACGTGCCGGTCGGCGATGTGGCGATCAAGAACGTGGCGGACCTGTACCTTTATCCCAACACGGTGCGCGCCGTGGTTGTCACGGGGGCCGAGGTGAAGGACTGGCTGGAACGGTCGGCCGGGATCTTCAACCAGATCACGCCGGGCGGGGCAGATCAGACGCTGATCAACCCGGACTTCCCCAGCTACAACTTCGACGTGATGGATGGGGTGACTTACCGGATCGACCTGTCGCAACCGTCGAAGTTCGACAAGGACGGTGCGGTGGTCGATGCTACGGCTAGCCGGATCGTGGACCTTGCGTGGAACGGGGCACCGGTCGATCCGGCGCAGCGGTTCGTGGTGGCCACCAACAACTATCGCGCGGGCGGTGGCGGGGCGTTTCCGGGGGCGGATGGCACGACGGTGATCTTCGAGGCCCCCGACACCAACCGCGACGTGATCGTCCGCTATATCGTGGAGCAGGGCACGATCAACCCGGCGGCAGACGCGAACTGGGGTTTTGCGGCACTGCCGGGGACAACGGTGCTGTTCGACACCGGGCCGGGTGGCGCGAAATATCTGAGCGATGTCAAGGGCGTGCAGATCGAAGCTGCGGGGGATGGGGCCGACGGCTTTGCCCGGTTCCGCATCACGCTGTAGCAAAACAAAAGGGCCGCCCGGTCAGGGCGGCCCTTCGTTACGCGGTCCCTTGCGGGACTACATTTCGTCCAGCGCCTCGACAGCCTTTTGCAGGTCTTCCTTCGAGACGTCCTTGTCCTTCACCTTGGCCAAAGCCACGATGTGATCGACAACCTTGTCTTCAAAGATCGGCGCGCGGAGTTGCTGTTGCATCTGCGGGTTCTTCTGCACGAATTCGAAGAACTGACGTTCCTGCCCCGGGTACTGGCGGGCGGCGGCAAGGACGGCCTGGGTCATCTCGGCATCGGAGACGGTGACTTCGGCTTTGCGGCCGATTTCAGCGAGGAGAAGGCCAAGGCGGACGCGGCGTTCGGCAAGGGCCTTGTGTTCATCCGTCGTTTCAATCTCACCGTGGTTGTGGCCGTGATCTTCCGGGTGCTCTTCGTGGTACAGCTGGTGGGCGATCTGGGCGGCCTCAGCCTCGACCAGATTGGCGGGCAGGTCGAATTTCACCATGCCATCCAGCTGGTCCAGCAGCGACCGCTTGAGGACTGCGCGGGCAGCGCCCTTGTATTCCGCTTCAAGCCGTTCGGCGATCTGGGCCTTGAGCGCGGCAAGGTCTTCGGCGCCGTATTTCTTGGCCAGTTCGTCATCGACTTCGGCTGGCTTCGGTTCCTTCACGGCCTTGATCGTGCAGGCGAAGACGGCGGCCTTGCCGGCGAGATGCTTGGCGCCATAGGCTTCCGGGAAGGTCACGTTGACCGACACTTCGTCACCGACCTTGGCTCCGACAAGCTGCGCTTCGAACCCCGGGATGAAGGAGTTCGAGCCCAGCACCAGCGGGTAATCGTCGCCCGAGCCACCTTCGAACAGTTCCCCATCGACGGAACCCTTGAAGTCGATCACGACCTGATCGCCGTCCTTGGCCTTGGCACCCTTCTTGCGGTCGTCGAACGACTGCGCGGTGGCGGCAAGGTTGGCCAACGCTTCGTCCACGGCGGCGGCTTCGGCTTTCACGATCAGACGGTCGAGCTTGATCTTGCCAGCGTCGATCTCCGGGATCGGGGGCAGCGCGTCATAGGTCATTTCAACCACGACGTCCTGACCTTCTTTCCAGGTCTCACCGCCAACCATCTTCACTTCGGGCTGCAGCGCCGGACGGTCGCCGGATTTGTCGAAGTGGTCCTTCATCGCGCCGTCGATGGCTTCCTGCATCGCGTCGCCCATCATGCGCTGGCCGAACTGCTTTTTCAGGATCGCCAGTGGGACCTTGCCCTTGCGAAAGCCCTTGATTTCAACCTCGGGCTGGGCTTCGAGCAGCTTTTCCTGCACCTTGGCGTCCAGCTCGGCCGAGGTGACGGTGATGGTGTAGCCGCGCTTGAGGCCTTCGTTCAGGGTCTCGGTGACCTGCATGCTGGATGTCCTTCCTGACGTCATCTGGGGTGCGATTGCACAATAGAACTGGATCGCCGGGCGATGGCCCGGCGCAACTTTCCGGGCCTTCTAGCAAAGCTTTGGCGGCGACGTAAGGGGTATTTCGACAGGGCTATCGGACGGCCCGGACATCGCCCAACCGTGGTGCGGGTGGAGGGACTTGAACCCCCACGCCTTGCGGCGCCAGAACCTAAATCTGGTGCGTCTGCCAATTTCGCCACACCCGCACGCCGCCCTTCTAGCAAAGCCTGATTGCGGGGGCGAGAGGCAATCGCCCGCCATTATCCTGCCGCAACCACAGCGTGAAGCGGCCACAACTGCCCCGAAAACAACGAAAGCGGACCGAACGGCGGTCACAAACCCGTGTGAGCCTGCTTGAACCGGACAGCTACCAGAAGGGGCACGCCATGGACATCGGGACGGAGCTTGCCACGCGGACGGACATGGCGGCAGAACCGTCAGTACTTGGCCTGATGGCAGGTACGCAGGTGCGGACGTTGGACGGTGTGCTGCCTGTGGAGTTTCTGGAGCCGGGCGACAGGATCGTGACCCGCGCCGGGGCGCGGCGGTTGGTGGCGGTGTCAGTCAAGCAGCGCCGGATGGCGGCCGTGGTGCGGATCCGCGCTACCACACTGGGCCATGACCGGCCTGAGCAGGACCTGCTTCTGGCCCCAGGCCAGCCCGTGATGATCCGCGACTGGCGCGCGCGTGCGCTTTATGGTGTCGAGGCTGCGGCCATTCCAGCGTCACGCCTGGCCGATGGCGAATTCATCGTGACCGAGGTTCTGCGTCAGGTGCGGCTGTTCACGCTGCGGTTTGACGAGGACGAAGTGATTTATGCCGAAGGGCTGGAGGTCGCCTGCCCTGCGGTTGATGTCCCTGCTATGGCGTAGACCGCCTGCTTTTGAACTGACCTACCACTTTACATGACGGGGCCAGATGAACACCTCATCCGGGTCGATGTCCCTTGATCCTGCCAGCGCCATTGTCTGGCGGCGCAGGTAATTGGCGATATCGCTGCGGGCGAGCCGGTCAAGATCCGAGGTCAAGATCGGCGCTCCGACGGTCAGGCGCAGCGGGCAACCCATGCGGCGGCGGGTTTCGTGAAAGATCAGCGCGACACGCAGCGGGTAGGACAGGTGGCTGGCAATCTGGAACAGACGCGAGTTCTGGCCCGAGAAATGCACCGGCAGTGTTGTCACGCCAGGGATGGTCGCCAGTCGCCCGACGAAGGGGTGCCATTCGGCATCGCAAGCCCGGCCCTTGACCGGCTTGTTCGCGGTGGCCACCCCTCCGGCGGGAAAGATGGCGACAACCTGACCCTCGGCCAGAAGTTCGGCCGCGCGGCGGCGGGTGGCGCTGGTCAGACGCCGCGCCTCGGGCGTGCCGGAGAAATCGACGGGCAAAAGGTGCGGCGCAATCTCGGGCACCTGGCACAGCAGGCTGTTGGTCAGGATCCGCACATTGCCACGCAGGCGCATGGCAAGCTGGCCGATGGTCAGCCCGTCCAAGATGCCGAAGGGATGGTTCGCCACGATCAAAAGGCCACCGGTCGCGGGAATATGCGCCAGATGAGCTTCGTTCTCGATCTGCAGGCGCACGTCCAGAAGGCGCAGGGCGGCGTCGAAGACCGGCTCGCCTGACCGCTTCCCGCGTTCCTGCCAGTCGCAGTAAAGCCGGTGCAACCGGGGCCGCCCGCTGAGCCGTTCGACAGTGCGGATCAGGCCGCGACGAAACCGGGATTGGCCGGGATGCGAGTAGGTGAAGCTGGAGGGGCGCTGTGGTAGGTCGGCGGGAAAGCTGGTGTCGGTCATCTGACTGTCCGTGAGAGCCTCGATCCCACTGAGGTACGACGCATTGGTGACAATGCCGTGTCAGTCTGGTTGCGTTTCGGTGCAACAGCAGGCGGTGGAATGGCCCCTTGCCCCATAGCCGGGGTGGCGTAGTGTTCCGGGAAGGACGGAAGGGCGGCCCGACTCCAAAGGGGGTTACGATGGCAAAGGCGCCGACTGCCAAGGCGGGGGATCATGTCGAACGGGTGATCGGGACGCTGAACTCCGGTTCGGCGGCGGCGCGGTCGCGGCTTGCCGCGTCGTGGCAGCGGTCCTGGCTTAAACATGGGCTGGACCCCGGCCTTGGGGCTGCGGCGCCCGAAGTTGATGGTGACCGGCTGCGCGTGGGGCGCGAGGAGCTTGCAGAGGTGCTGGCGGTGGCCGCGCCAAAGCTGGACGACCTGTTTGCCATGATCGGCCATTGTGGCTGCGGGATCCTGTTGACCGATGCCAAGGGGCTGGTGATCGACGCCCGTGCCGGAGCCGCGGATGCCGATGTGTTCCGCGCCTGGGGTCTGGCCCCGGGGGCGGATTGGTCCGAAGCGGCGCAGGGCACCAACGGGATCGGCACCAGCCTGGCCGAGGAACGTGCGCTGACCATTCACCGCGACCAGCACTATCTTGCGCAGAACATCGGGATGAGCTGCATCGATGCGCCGGTCTTTGGCCCCGATGGCGGGCTGATCGCGGCGCTGGATGTCAGCTCGGCCCGCGCGGACCAGACCGAGGGCTTCAACCGGCTGATCGAGGCGATGGTGACCCGGGTGGCGCAGGCGATCGAGGCGGACCTGTTCCGCAATGCCTTTCCAAAGCACCGGATCGTGCTGGCCAGCGGGGCAGATCCGGCAAGTGCCGCCTTTCTGGCGGTGGATGGCGACGATGTGGTCGTCGGTGCCACGCGCGAGGCGCGAAGGCGGCACGGGTTGGAGCCGACGGGGTTGATCCGGCCGCGTCCGGTGGTCGATCTTCTGGGGCGTGAGGGCGGGCCGACGGGTCTTGAAGGGGCCGAACGCGCCGCAGTGATTCGCGCCCTGACCCGCGCGGGGGGCAATGTGTCGGAAGCCGCGCGCGCCCTTGGCCTTGGTCGCGCCACGCTTTACCGGCGGATGAAGCGGCTGGGGATCGATGAGCGCGGCTGATGTGTCTCAGCCCTGAGACACATGGGGCTGCAGGGCTGCCCTGCCCCGGCTGACAGCGTCCCGCGACTGCCCGAAGGTCGCCCCAGAGCCGCGCCAGGGAGGGTGCGGTGATGGGAGGAGACCCAGATGAACCAGATGACACAGGTGGCGGGCCAGTCGGCCTCGCCCTTCAAGACCCGCTATGACAATTTCATCGGTGGCGCGTTCGTGCCGCCCGTGAACGGTCGCTACATGGACAATGTCACGCCGATCACCGGCGTAAAGGTGTGTGAGGTGGCCCGTTCCGATGCCGCCGACATGGCGCTGGCGCTGGATGCCGCGCATGCCGCAAAGGAGGCCTGGGGAAAGACCAGTGCAGCGTTGCGATCGAATGTCCTGCTTAAAATCGCGGACGTGATGGAGGCAAACCTGCAGCTTTTGGCCGAGGCCGAGACCTGGGACAACGGCAAGCCGATCCGCGAGACGGTGAATGCCGACATTCCGCTGTCGATCGACCATTTCCGCTACTTCGCGGGCGTGCTGCGGTCGCAGGAAGGCACGATGAGCGAGATCGACCACGATACGGTGGCCTATCATTTCCATGAACCGCTTGGCGTTGTCGGCCAGATCATCCCGTGGAACTTCTCGATCCTGATGGCGGCCTGGAAGCTTGCCCCGGCGCTGGCGGCGGGCAATTGCATCGTGATGAAGCCGGCCGAGCAGACCCCGGCGGCCATCATGGTGCTGATGGAACTGATCGGGGACCTGCTGCCCCCCGGCGTGTTGAACGTGGTCAACGGCACGGGTGCCGAGGCGGGGGATGCGTTGGTGCGGTCGGGCCGGATTGCCAAGATCGCCTTTACGGGGTCCACCGCCACCGGGCGCAAGATCATGGAAGCCGCGACCGTGAACCTGATCCCGGTCACGCTGGAACTGGGGGGCAAGTCGCCCAACATCTTCTTTTCCGACGTGATGGCCGAAGATGACGCTTTCCTTGACAAGGCGGTTGAAGGTTTTGTCCTGTTCGCCTTCAACCAGGGTGAGGTTTGCACCTGCCCCAGCCGCGCCCTCATTCAGGAAGACATCTACGAGGACTTCATCGCGCGCTGCATCGCGCGGGTGAAGGCGATCAAGCAGGGCGATCCGCGTGACCTTGCCACCATGGTCGGCGCGCAGGCCAGCCAGCAGCAGCACGACAAGATCATGTCCTATCTGGCCATCGGCCGCGAGGAAGGGGCCGAGGTTCTGGTCGGCGGCGATGCGGCGCGGTTCAATGGCGATCTGGCGGGCGGGTTCTATATCCAGCCGACGATCCTGAAGGGCCATAACAAGATGCGGGTCTTTCAGGAGGAAATCTTTGGCCCGGTCGTCAGCGTCACCACCTTCAAGGACGAGGCCGAGGCTTTGGCGATTGCCAATGACACGATGTACGGCCTTGGTGCCGGCGTCTGGACCCGCGACGGCACCCGCGCCTACCGCTTTGGCCGGGCGATCGAGGCTGGCCGGGTCTGGGTGAACAACTACCACGCCTATCCCGCCCACGCGGCCTTTGGCGGCTACAAGCAGTCCGGCATTGGGCGCGAGACGCACAAGATGATGCTGGACCATTATCAGCAGACCAAAAACATGCTGGTCAGCTACAATCCCAACAAGCTTGGGTTCTTCTAGGCCGGGCTACGCACCGGCAAAGTACCTCCCCTCCCCCCTTGTGGGGAGGGGATGGGGGTGGGGCCCCCGCAAGAGCCATCGTGACGCAGCGTCAGTCTATGCAAGGGACCAGAGCGGTTTAAGCTTTAACGCCAGTCATCAAGGCGTGCCATGCTCTTGCCCCCCGATCCCATTCTTGCCGCCTTCACGCTGCAGAAGGCCCGCGTTGCCGAACGCCGCCGCAGCTTTGGTCTGGCCGAGCGCCGCGCGGTGCTGGACAAGCTGGCAGCGGCGATCCGGGCGAATGAAGCCGCGCTGGTGGAAGCCTGCGCAGAGGACCTTGGCCGGCCCGAGGCCGAGACGATCCTGATCGAATACCTGACCGTGCTGCAGGACATCCGCCATGCCCGACGCCATCTGCGCCGCTGGATGCGGCCCCGGCGGGTGGCACCGACACTGGCAAGTTTCGGATCCTCGGCCCGGATCGAGGCGCAGCCGCGTGGGGTCTGCCTTGTCATCGCGCCGTGGAACCTGCCCTTCGCGCTGGCGATGGGGCCGGTTGTTTCGGCCCTGGCGGCGGGAAATGCGGTGATCCTGAAGCCGTCGGAACTGACGCCCGCGACCAGCGCGCTGATGGCGCGGTTGGTGGCCCAGACCTTGCCACCAGACCTTTGCACCGTGATCGAAGGCGACAAGGCCGTGGCGGAACAGCTGCTCGCCCTGCCATTCGACCACATCTTCTTTACCGGCAGCCCGGCTGTGGGCAAGATCGTTATGGCGGCGGCGGCGAAAAACCTGACCTCGGTCACGCTGGAGCTTGGGGGGAAATCGCCGGTTATCGTCGGCGAAGGCGCGGATCTTGACCGGGCGGCGGACTGGATCACCTTCGGCAAGTTCCTGAATGCAGGCCAGGTCTGCATCGCGCCGGATCACCTTTTTGTCCATACCAGCGTCAAGGACCAGTTCCTGCAGGCCCTGCGCGCCCGGATTGCCAAGGCGTATGGCACGGCTGCGACAAGCCCGCACCTTGGGCGGATCGTCAGCGACAGCCATGCGACGCGGCTGGCCGATCTGTTGGCCGATGCCGTGGCCAAGGGCGCGCGGCCAGTGCTGGACAATGGCTCCAACGGCCGCGCGATGGGGCCCGTGCTGGTCGAGGCGATCACACCCGAAATGCGGCTGGATCAGGAAGAAATCTTCGGCCCGATCCTGCCCATCCTGCCCTATGACGATCTTGGTCAGGTGATCGACCGGATCAACGCCCGCGACAAGCCGCTGGCGCTGTATATCTTTGACCGCGACCGCGCGCGGATTGACCGGATCGTGGGAGAGACCACCTCGGGCGGGGTGGGGATCAACCTGACGCTGGTCCAGTTCAACCATGCGAACCTGCCGTTCGGGGGGTCAATACCTCGGGCATCGGGGCGGGGCATGGGGTGCACGGCTTTCGCGCCTTCAGCCATGAACGCGCAGTGCTGCGGAACCGGTTTCTGGCGCTGCCCTTGATCTTTCCGCCCTATGGGCCACGGGTGATGCGGCTTATCGGGGTGATCAAGCGGGTGTTGGGCTGACTTCTGGGCGGCCCCCTTGCAGGCGCAAGGTACACGCGGTTTCCTCCCTTGAGGGGGGCCGCCGATCTGGCTTTCGGGGGGCAAACAGGTCCATGAGGCACCTGCCTGACGGCACTCCATCGTGACAGGGCGTGTCACACAGCTTTTACAAATCAGCAATATTGGTGTCATCCAACGGCCCTAAGCGGGGGCTGGGTCAAAAATGTATTGGCCACAAGATCACTCAGGAGTGCTCCAATGAGAACCATCCATATCACCGCTTCCGTTCTGGCCCTTGCCGCCTCCGCCACGATGGCGCAAGCGCGCGATCAGGTTCAGATCACTGGCTCGTCCACTGTTCTGCCTTACGCGACCATTGTAGCCGAAGCCTTCGGCGAGAACTTCGACTTCCCGACCCCGGTCGTCGAAGGCGGTGGTTCGGGTGCTGGCCGCGCCAAGATGTGTGAAGGCGTGGGCGAAAACACTGTCGACATCGCCAACTCCTCGTCGCGCATCAGCCAGAAGGACCTGGACACCTGCGCCGCCAACGGCGTGGCCGAAGTCATGGAAGTCCGCATCGGCTATGACGGGATCGTCTTCGCTTCGGACGTCGCTGGCCCGGCTTTCGCCTTCACCCCGGCTGACATCTACAACGCGATTGGCGAGCAGGTCCTGAAGGACGGCGCGCTGGTTGCCAACCCGCACACCCAGTGGGCCGAGTTCAACCCGAACCTGCCCGCCCAGGACATCCTGATGCTGGTTCCCGGCACCAAGCACGGCACCCGTGAAGTGTTCGACACCCGCGTCATCATCGCCGGCTGCGAAGAGTCGGGCGCGATGAAGGCCATGATGGATGCCGGCATGGACGAAGACGCCGCTGAAGAAGGCTGCATGAAGCTGCGCACCGATGGCCGCTCGGTCGACATCGACGGCGACTACACCGAGACGCTGGCCCGTCTGGATGCCGACAAGAACGCCGTCGGCGTGTTCGGCCTGTCGTTCTACCAGAACAACACCGACAAGCTGCAGGTTGCCACGATGGGCGGCATCGTCCCCTCGACCGAGTCGATCGCGTCGGGTGAATACCCGGTGTCGCGCCCGCTCTACTTCTACGTCAAGCTGGCCCACATGGACGTGATCCCCGGCCTGAAAGAGTATGTCGAGTTCTTCGTGTCCAACGACATGGCTGGCCCGGATGGCCCGCTGGCGCAGTACGGCCTGGTCTCCGACCCGGAGCTGGCTGCGACGCAGGCGATGGTTGCTGCCCGCACGCCGATGGCTCCGCTGGAATGATCTGACACCGGGGCGGGGCTGCATTTCGATGCGGCCCCGCTTCATTTCTTCAGCCGGACGGGGTTTTCCATGTCGGTCTTTTTTCTGCTGGTGGTCATCGCGGTCCTGTCCGTTGCCGGGTACGTGCTTTGTCGCCAGCGAGCGCTGAAAAGTGTCGACGGAAACGTCCGCCGCTTGCATTCCCTTCCGGGCTATTACGGCTGGTTCGGCTTTATCTTGGCCTCGGTCCCCGCGCTGATTGCGCTGGCTTTGTGGCTGATCATCCAGCCGATGGTGATCGAGCGTCAGCTGAGCGGCTTCTTCCCCGCCGAGATGATCGAGGACCCTTCGGCCCGCACCCTTTTGTTCGCCGATGTGCGCCGCGTTGCCGCCGGGCTGGATACCGCCGTGGCACAGGGTGCTATGACCGAAGATCAGGCCGAGTCTGTGCGCACCGAATTTGGCAGCGTGCGGGACCGTCTGGCCGCTGTGGGCGTGGCCCTTGGGTCCGAAGTCACCCCCGAGGTGCTGGCCGCGGCTCAGGAATACCGCGAAATGGCGCGGGTGGGCGTTGTTGGCCGTGCTGTCCTGACCCTGATCCTGTCTGTCGCCGGCCTGATCTTTGCCATTCGCGCCACCGGACCCGACTTCCGCGCCCGCAACCGGGTGGAGCAGGTGGTGCTGGCGCTTCTCATCCTGTCCTCGACCATCGCGATCCTGACGACGGTCGGGATCGTGCTGTCGATGCTGACGGAATCGCTGCGCTTCTTCACGATGTATCCGGCGGCGGATTTCTTCTTCAACCTGACCTGGTCGCCAAACTTCCGGGGCAATTCGGAACTGGGGCTGATCCCGCTTCTGTGGGGCACGCTTTACATCAGTTTCATCTCGATGCTGGTGGCAGTGCCGATCGGCCTGTTCGCGGCGATCTATCTGGCGGAATATGCATCGAACCGGGTGCGGTCGGTGGTGAAGCCGCTGATCGAGGTGATTGCCGGCATCCCGACCGTGGTCTTCGGCCTTTTCGCTCTTGTCACTGTGGGGCCGTTCCTGCGCGACTACTTTGCCCAGCCGTTCGGCCTTGGCAACTCGGGTTCCTCGGTGATGACGGCGGGGATCGTGATCGGCATCCTGAACATCCCGTTCATCTCGTCGCTGGCAGATGACATCATCAACGCCGTGCCGCAGTCGATGCGCGACGGGTCGCTTGGCCTTGGCGCGACCAAATCGGAGACCATCAAGCAGGTGGTGCTGCCCGCCGCCCTGCCGGGCATCATGGGCGCGGTCCTGATGGCCGCCAGCCGCGCGATTGGTGAGACGATGATCGTCACCATGGGTGCGGGCGCTGCCGCACGCCTTGACCTCAACCCGTTCGAGGCGATGACGACGATTACCGTCAAGATCGTCAGCCAGCTGACTGGCGACACCGAATTCAACTCACCCGAGACGCTGGTGGCCTTTGCGCTGGGGATGTCGCTGTTCGTCATCACGCTTTGCCTCAACATCCTCGCCCTCTGGATCGTGCGGAAATATCGGGAGCAATACGAATGACCGACCTCTCAGCCGCCGGCAGCCTTCCCGTGTCAAAGCCGAAGGGCTCGCTTTTCGTGCAGGATGACCTGACGCGCCGCCGCAATGCCGCCGAGACGCGGTTCAAGTACTACGGCATCGTGGCCATCGTCCTGAGCCTGTCAGTCCTGGCGATCATGCTGTTCACGATCTTCCGCGATGGCACCTCGGCCTTCCGGCAGGCCAGCCTGTCCTTTCCGATCACGCTTGAGGCGGACATCCTTGACCCGAATGGCGCGCGGGATCCGGCTGATCTGGCCAAGGTCACGACCATTGGCTACGGCAATCTGATCGGCCAGCAGTTCGCGAATTACCTTGTCGCGGAAGGGATCGCTGTCGAAGGGATCAGCGACAAGGACATCTCGGGCATGGTGTCGCGCGACGCGCCGGGGCGGCTGCGGGATATGGTGCTGGCGGACCCGGCGCTGATCGGCCAGACCATCGACTTCAACGCCTATGCGACGGGGCGGATCGACGGCTACATGAAAGGCCGCGTGACGCTTGAGACCGCGCAACTGGATTCCAACGTGTCGCTGGAACAGCTGCAGCTGGCCGACAAGCTGATTGCGGCGGGCATCCTGACCTCGGGCTTCAACTCGGGCTTCCTGACCAACCCTGACGCGTCCGACCAGCGGCCGGAATCGGCGGGCCTTGGCGTGGCGATCATCGGGTCCTTGTACATGATGATGCTGGTCTTGATCTTCACCCTGCCGGTGGGCGTGGCCGCCTCGATCTATCTTGAGGAATTCGCGCCGAAGAACCGGCTGACCGACCTGATCGAGGTCAATATCTCCAACCTCGCCGCTGTGCCTTCCATCGTGTTCGGTATCCTTGGCCTGGCGATCTTCATCAACTTTGCCGGGCTGCCGCAGTCGTCCTCGCTGGTCGGCGCGCTGGTGATCAGCCTGATGACCCTGCCCACGATCATCATCGCCACCCGTGCTGCGATCCGGGCGGTGCCGCCGTCAATCCGGGATGCGGCGCTTGGCGTTGGCGCGTCGAAGATGCAGACCGTGTTTCACCACGTCCTGCCGTTGGCGATGCCCGGCATCCTGACTGGCACGATCCTTGGGCTGGCAAGTGCCCTTGGTGAAACCGCGCCGCTGCTTTTGATCGGGATGGTGGCCTTTGTCACCAACTACCCGGCAGGCCCGTTTGACGGTGGCGTGCTGGACCCGGCGACCGCGCTGCCGGTGCAGGTTTACTCCTGGGCCTCGCGGTCCGACCCGGCCTTCATCGAACGTTCATCAGGGGCGATCATTGTGCTGCTGGCGTTCCTTGTGGTCATGAACGTTGCGGCGATTCTTCTGCGCCGCCGCTTTGAACGCCGTTGGTAGGGAATTGAGGCGATGAACGACATGACCGGCACCGGGCTGCACACCGGCACCACCGTCGCAAAAATCAGCGCGCGCGGGGTTCAGGTCCATTACGGGACGACCCATGCGCTCAAGGATGTTGACGTTGATATCCTTGATCGCGCTGTCACCGCTTTCATCGGGCCGTCGGGCTGCGGCAAGTCCACCTTCCTGCGCTGCCTGAACCGGATGAATGACACCGTCGCATCAGCCAAGGTGTCAGGTCGCATCCTGCTGGAAGGCGAAGACATCTACGACGCCCGCGTCGATCCGGTCCAACTGCGCGCCAAGGTGGGGATGGTGTTTCAAAAGCCGAACCCGTTTCCGAAAAGCATCTACGACAATGTGGCTTTCGGGCCGCGCATCCACGGGCTCACCCGCAACAAGGGCGAGCTTGACCAGATCGTCGAATCCTCGCTGCGCCGCGCGGCGCTGTGGGGTGAGGTGAAGGACCGGCTGGACAGCCCCGGCACCGGGCTTTCGGGTGGCCAGCAGCAGCGGCTGTGCATTGCCCGGGCGATCGCCACCTCGCCCGAGGTCCTGTTGATGGACGAGCCCTGCTCGGCTTTGGATCCGATCGCCACGGCCCAGGTGGAGGAGCTGATCGATGAGCTACGGTCCAGCTTTTCGGTCGTGATCGTGACCCATTCGATGCAACAGGCCGCGCGGGTCAGCCAGAAGACAGCGTTTTTCCACCTGGGTCACCTGGTAGAATACGGCGAGACGGCCGAAATCTTCACCAACCCGAAAGACCCACGCACCGAAGCTTATATCACCGGGCGCATCGGGTAAGGACATCCATCATGGCCGCAAGCGACACCCATATCGTAGCCTCTTTCGACCGGGATCTTGAGGCGTTGCAGGCCCATCTTCTTCGCATGGGCGGGCTGGTCGAAGCCGCCCTGATCGAGGCCGCTCGCGCGCTGGAGGCACAGGACCTGCCCGCTGCCGAAAAGGTCATCGACGGCGACAAGGCGGTGGATGCCTTGGAGGATTTCATCCAGACCGAAGCCGCCACCCTGATCGCCCGCCGCGCCCCGACAGCGAGTGACCTGCGGCTGGTGCTGGCGGTGATGCGCGCGGCCCACAGTCTGGAACGGGTGGGTGACTATGCCAAGAACGTGGCAAAACGCACCCGCGTGCTGGGCCGTTCCGCCCCGGTCGAGGGGCATGCAGGCACCATAAGGCGCATGTCCTTGCTGGTGGCGCGGATGCTGGAAGATGCCCAGCTTGCCCTGGTGCGCAAGGATGCCACCCTTGCCGCCGCCGTGCGTGGCCGCGATGTCGAGATCGACCAGATGTACAACGCCCTGTTCCGGTCGCTGTTCACCTACATGATGGAAAGCGCGGGCAATATCGGGCCGTCGATGCACCTGCATTTCATTGCCAAGAACATCGAACGCGCGGGCGATCACGCCACCACGATCGCCGAGCAGGCCTATTACCTGGCAACGGGCACCATGCCCGCCGACCCCCGCCCCAAGGGCGAAGCCGCGACTGAGCCCGCACCGCAGACCTAGGCGCCGTCCTTCAGCAAGGGCAGCATCAGGGCAAAAAGCTCGGCCTGCGAGGAAATCGCGCAGCGGGCGTAAAGCTGCTTGCGAAAGACCTTGACGGTCTGGGGCGACAGGCCCAGCCGCAGGGCGATCGACACGGTGGAATGGCCCCGCAGGATCAGCAAGGCAACCTCGGCCTGACGGCGTGACAAGGCGATCCCGTGACGGCGGCGTGCGGCATCGGCCAGAACGACGGCAGTATCTTCGGCTGGGCCTGCGCTTTCTGCCAACCCAGGCCATTGCAGGGTGGCCAGCGCCAGAATCACCGGGGAGAGACGCTGACAGGTCTCCAACTCGGCCGGGGTGAAGGCCCTGCCTGACGTGGCATCCCGGCCAAGGCACAGGTTCAGCGACACGCCGGGTGCGGGCCAGACGACAAAGGTGATCTCGTCCACCAGCGTGGTCTGGTCATAGTATTCAATGAAATAGCGGCTGCGATGAAACGCATCCGGCGCGATTTCCCGCAGTCGGTAAACCCCGCCCGGCGCGCGCTGCAGATGCAGGTCGTAATACGGGTCCAAGCGGAACGCCCCTGCGACATAGGTCTGGTCCAGTTCGGCAAAGACCTGCGGATCGCCGGTGCGCCGATACAAGACCGTCGGCGGCCCCGCGTCGCGGTAGGCAAGGATGATCAGGTTGTCCGGGCGGACAAGGGCAAGGAACAGGTCCCACAGCGCCGCCTCAAACCGGTCGCGTCCGACGCGGGTGATGGCCTCGGCCAGGCGACTTTCGGCCAGATTGGGCAGGGGTTGCATCATGGGGGTCATACCTCATTAGGGGTATATACCCCTGAGGGCGGCTGCGCATAGCCTTGACTGACAATTCTGGGGGTATGGCGGGGGCACATGACCACAGCGGTGGACATCAGCAATGTCGTCAAGACTTTCGGCACATTCACGGCCCTGCATGGTGTGTCGCTGTCGATTGCCGACAATGCCTTCTTTACCCTGCTTGGGCCGTCCGGCTGCGGTAAGACCACCCTTCTGCGGCTGATTGCCGGGTTTGAGGATGTGACCTCTGGCGAAATCCGGCTGTTCGGCGACACCATCGCCCGGCTGGAGCCGAATCTGCGCCCGGTGAACACGGTGTTTCAGAACTACGCCCTGTTTCCCCACATGTCGGTGATCGACAACGTGGCGTTCGGGCTGAAGATGCAGGGCATGGACCTGTCCAGCCGCCGCGACCGGGCGGGCAAGATGCTGGAGATGGTACACCTTTCCGCCTTGGCCGACCGGAAACCCGCCCAACTGTCCGGCGGCCAGCAACAGCGCGTGGCCCTTGCCCGGGCCCTTGCCCCGGCCCCGAAGGTTCTGCTGCTGGACGAACCGCTGTCGGCGCTTGACCTGAAACTGCGCCAGGCGATGCGGGTGGAACTGAAGCAGTTGCAGGAAGAGACCGGCATCACCTTCATCTTCGTGACTCATGATCAGGAAGAAGCGCTGACCATGTCCGACCAGATCGCCGTGATGTCGGCGGGCCGGGTCCAGCAGGTGGGCAGCGCGCAGGACATCTATGAAGCCCCGGTGAACCGGTTCGTGGCCGATTTCATTGGTGAAACCAATCTGTTGCAGGTCGATGTTCATGAAGTGAGCGAAGGGCGCGCGACGGTCACCCTGCCCGGCGGCCACCCGTTGACCTGCCCCTCGGCCCCCGTGACCCCGGGCAAACATGCCCTGTCGATCCGGCCGGAGCGTGTGACCATCGGCCCCGATGCCGACCTGTCGGCCACTGTGGAGCGGGTGGTCTACCTGGGTTCAGACCTGCAAGTGCTGACGCGACTTGCCGATGGTTCAGCCTTCACCATCCGCCTGCAAAACGCCGCCCGCACCTCTGTTCCCGCCCCTGGCGAGACCATCGGCCTGCATCTGGAGGAAGGTGCCGCGCGCCTTCTGGCCGACTGATGGCGGGGCAGGATGACAACTGGCGGCCCCTGGTGCGCCCCTTGCTGATCCCCACTTGGGTCGTGGTCGGGGCCTTTGCGCTTTTGCCGGTCCTCTTGATGGCGGTTTATTCCTTTCTGACCAAGGAATTCCGGGGCGGGGTCATCTGGGACTTTACCCTTGCCGCCTATGACCAGTTCTTCGTCACGCGCGGGCTGTTCGGGGATGAACCGGCGCAGTTGGAATGGACCTATATCTCGATCTTCTGGCGGTCGCTCTGGCAGGCGGGGGTCTGCACGATCCTGTGTCTGATGGTGGGCTTTCCGACCGCGTGGTTTATTGCGACGCGGCCCGCCCAGACCCGCGGGATCTGGCTGTTTCTGATCACAATTCCCTACTGGGTCAACCTCTTGATCCGTACGGTCAGCCTTAAATTCCTGATCCGCGACAATGGGCCGTTGAACGAATCCCTCATGTCCATCGGCCTGATCGACGGCCCGCTGCCCTTGGTGAACACCAATCTTGCCGTGCAGCTTGGGCTTTTCTACAGCTACCTGCCCTTCATGGTCCTGCCGATCTATGCGGCGGTGGAACGCTACAATTTCGCGCTGTCGGAAGCTGCCTCAGACCTTTACGCGACCCGCTGGACCACCTTGCGTGAGATCGTGCTGCCGGTGGTCAAACCCGGCATCATCGCGGGCTGCATTCTGGTCTTTGTCCCTGCGCTTGGCGCCTTTCTGGCCCCTGATCTGTTGGGCGGCGCGAAGACCTTCATGATTGGGTCGCTGATCGACGAACAGTTCCGGGGCAGTCAGGGCAACTGGCCCTTTGGCGCTGCGGTCAGCATGATCCTGTTGACGCTGGTTCTTGTCGCCCTGCTGCTGCACGCGCGCGCCGCAGGGCGGGAGGGCGCGCGATGAAGGGTGTCCGCCACTATCCGGGGTTTCTGGCGCTGACACTTCTGTGCCTTGTCATTCTCTACGCCCCGCTTGCCGTGGTCATGGCCTACAGCTTCAACGGATCAACCTCGATCACCGAATGGGGCGGGTTTTCCCTGCGGTGGTATGGGGATGTGTTCACCGGGCCGGAGGCCGGGCGCTTTGGTCAGGCTGCGTGGAATTCGCTGACCATTGCGCTGATGGCTGCCACCGCCGCCACGCTGATCGCCACCGCGGCTGCCCTTGCGATGGTCAAGGGCGGGCGCTTCCGGGGTCGTACGGCGAGCTTTGCCCTGATCAACCTGCCCCTGATGGTGCCAGAGATCGTGACAGCCGTCGCCCTGCTGATCTTCTTCACCACCGTCGGGCTGACCACCGGCTATGGCACCATCCTGATCGCGCATGTCACCTTCTGCATCCCCTTCGCCTATCTGCCGATCGCCGCCCGGCTGGAGGGGATCGAGGCCACGTTCGAACAGGCCGCGCGCGACCTTTACGCCAGCCGCGCGCAAGCCTTCCGCCTGATCCTGCTGCCGCTTATGGCCCCCGGCCTTGCTTCGGGCTGGCTTTTGGCCTTCATCATCAGCCTTGACGATTTCATCATCACCAACTTCGTCAAGGGCGCAGGCATGGAGACCTTGCCGACCGCAATCTTCGGATCGGTCAAGCAGGGGATAAAGCCCAACATCATGGCGATTTCCACGCTGATGCTGGCAGTCAGCGTGCTGTTCGTGACCGCCGCCTATCTGATCAACCGCAAGGGGCGACAAAGCCCCTGACCAAACCCCGACATGGAGAGTCACATGAAAAAGCTGCTTCTGGGAACCGCCCTTCTCGCCTCGCCCGCCTTTGCGGAAGGTGAGCTGAAGGTCTACCACTGGTTCGAATACATCCCACAGGAACTGGTGGACAAGTTCGAGGCCGAGACCGGCATCGACGTGACCATCGACACCTATGACAGCAACGAATCCATGCTGGCTTCCCTGAAGGCTGGCAAGCTGGGCCAGTATGACGTGGCCGTGCCTGCCGATTTCATGGTGGGCATCATGGCCGCCGATGGCATGCTTGACAGCTTCACGCCCGAAGAAATGCCAAACCTTGGCAACATCGCGCCGCAGTGGCTGGATGTGCCGTTTGATGCGGGGCGCAAACATTCGATCCCCTATCAGTGGGGCACTACGTCCTTCAGCGTGAACCGCGATGTGTATCAGGGCGATATCTCATCGCTGGCCACGATCTTCGCGCCGCCGCCGGAACTGCAGGGCAAGATCAACGTCCTCGACAGCCAGAACGAGGTGCTGATCCTCGGCTCGCTGTACCTTGGCATCCCGCAGTGCACGCAGGACCGGGCGCAGCTGCAGGCCCTGAATGACATGCTGCTGGCCGCAAAACCGAATTGGGCCAGCTTCGGTTCCGACATCGCCAAGGACGTGCTGGTGTCGGGCGATGCGGCTGCCGGGATGATCTACAACGGCTTTTCCGCCAAGGCCCGGGCGGAAGGGGCGAATGTCGAATATGTCTACCCGACCGAAGGCCATGTGGTCTGGATGGACAATGTCGTCCTCTTGAAGGATGCCCCCAACCGCGACAACGCGTTGAAGTTCATGAACTTCCTGCTGGACCCCGAAAACGCCGCCGCCGTGACCAACTATGCCGCCTATACCTCGGGCGTCGTGGGGGTAGAGCCTTTTCTGGACGAGGCGATCAAGACCAGCCCGGAAAACAATCCGCCCGAAGGCATAACGCCCGGCGTCTTTGCGCAGGCCTGCGATGAGGAAACGCAAAAGCTTTACGACGCGATCTGGACCAACCTGAAGAAATGAATTGCGCGGGGGCTGCAAACCCGCAGCCCCCCATTTTCTGTCCCAAAATATCCCGGGGGTCCGGGGGCTGGCCCCCGGTTGCACCACATGAAACTCGCACTCTGGCAGGGCACCTCGCCCGCTTCGAACTTGGACAGCGCCTGCGCTCAGGCAGAAACCGCGCTGGCGGCAGCAGCGGCGATGGGCGCCGCCGCCCTTGTCCTGCCCGAAATCTGGCTGCAAGGCTACAACCAGCCCGACATCCCGGCGCGGGCGGTTGCGCTTGACAGCCCGCCGATGCACCGCCTTGCCGCAGCGGCCAAGCGTTCCGGTTGTGCGCTGGTTGTGGGCTATGCCGAACGGGATGCGACCAGCGTCCACAACTCTGCCGCCTGCTTTGGCCCCGACGGCGCGCTGCTGGCTAACTACCGAAAGGTCCAGCTTTACGGGATGCGCGAAAGGTCGCTTTACACCCCTGGCGATGCCTATGCCACCTTCCGGCTTGGCGATGAAACCGCAGCAATTTTGATATGTTACGACATAGAGTTCGCACCCCACATCAAGGCGCTTTCAGACAGTGGCGTTACCGTGATCCTGTGCCCCACCGCCAACATGCAACCCTTCACCCATGTCATCCGCCACACCGTTCCCGCCATGGCGGCGAACCACGCCGTATCGATCGCCTATGCCAATTACTGTGGGCAGGAGGGTGACTTGACCTATGTCGGCGGGTCGCTGATCGCCGGTCCGCATGGGGAAGTCCTTGCGCAAGCCGGCCAGATGCCCGCGCTGCTTGTGGCCGAGCTTCCGCCCCCGGATCCTGTCCACCTGTCCACCCAATCCGCCGATCTGCGTGTGCTGAAATGACCCGCGACCCGCGCCATGACATCCTGTTCGAGCCGCTGAAGATCGGCCCCAAGACCGCGAAGAACCGCTTCTACCAGGTCCCGCATTGCAACGGCGGCGGCTACCGTGACCCATCCGCCGTGGCCGAGATGCGCCGGACCAAGGCGGAGGGCGGCTGGGGCGTGATCTTCACCGAACAGACCGAGATCCACCCGACCTCGGAAATCACCCCGTTCATCGAACAGCATTTGTGGGAGGACAAGGACATCCCCGCCCTTGCCGCCATGGCCGAGGCGATGAAATCCCACGGCGCCCTTGCCGGGATCCAGTTGGCCTATAGCGGGATCAATGGCCCCAACCTTTACAGCCGTGAGGTTCCCCTTGCTGTCACCGGGGGCCCGATCCTGACATTCACCTCCGACCCGGTTCAGGCCCGCACCATGGACCTGCAGGACATCCGCGACCTTCGCCAGTGGTTCCGCGCGGCCTTTCGCCGGTCGCAGCAGGCCGGTTTCGACCTGATCTGCCTTTACGGCGCGCATGGCTTTGGCATCCTGCAACACTTCCTGTCCCGCGCCACCAACCACCGCACTGATGACTACGGCGGAAGTCTGGAAAACCGCTCAAGGTTTCTGCGCGAAGTCATTGAAGACGCAAGGGAAGTCACCAAGGGTGAATTGGCCGTCACCCTTCGCCTGTCCCTGCATGAGGCCGGGACATTCGGCTTTTCCAACGCCGAACTCCGCGATTTCATCGAAATGCACGGCGATTTGCCCGATCTTTGGGACCTTGCCCATGGCACATGGGAGGCGTGCTCTGGCACCAGCCGCTTCAAGGCGGAAGGCGCGCAAGAGGATCTGGTGAAGGGCATCAAGGCCCTCACCTCCAAACCCGTCGTCGGTGTTGGGCGCTTCACCTCACCCGATGCCATGGTGCGGCAGATCAAGGCGGGCATCCTTGATTTCATCGGTGCCGCAAGGCCCTCCATCGCTGACCCGTTTCTGCCGCTGAAGGTTCAGGAAGGGCGCTACGAAGACATCCGCGAATGTATCGGCTGCAACATCTGCGTCACGGGCGACATGACCGGCGCGATCAGTCGCTGCACGCAGAACACCGCCTTTATGGAGGAATGGCGTAAGGGCTGGCACCCTGAACGCCCCCGGCCAAAAGGCGCGTCCGACACGGTCTTGATCGTTGGGGCTGGGCCCACGGGGCTTGAGGCTGCACTGCAGGCCGCCAAGCGCGGCTATGCCGTGACGCTGGCCGAAGCAACAACCACCCTTGGCGGCCGCGTCGCCCGTGAACGCACCCTGCCCGGCCTGTCCGCCTGGGGCCGGGTGGCCGACTACCGCACCGGTCAACTGGCCCCGATGGCCAATGTCGAGATTTACCGCGACAGCCGCCTGACCCCGGAAGACCTCCTTGCCATGGGCGCCGATCATATCGCTATCGCAACCGGCGCCACCTGGCGGCGGGATGCTGTGGCCCGCCTGCACTTGCACCCGATCCCGACCGATCCGGCGATGCCGGTTTTCACTCCTGACGATCTGATGGCTGGAAATCCACCCGAAGGCCAGCGCGTAACCCTCTATGATGACGATCATTTCTACATGGGATCAGTCCTTGCCGAACTTCTTGTGGCGCAGGGCAAGCAAGTGGATTTCGTCACCCCCGCCGTCAAGGTTGCGGAATGGACCGACAACACCCTTGAACAAGGCACGATCATGCGCCGCCTGCTGGAGATCGGGGTGACGATGCACCTGAGCAAAGCGCCGGAAGCCATTGGCGTGAAAGAGGTTACGCTTGGCTGCACCTGGACTGGGCGGCAGTCGGCAATACCTGCCGATGCGGTGGTCTTCGTCACCTCTCGCACCCCGAATGACAGCCTTTTCCATGCCGCACGGGCTTTGGACTGGCAAGGCAGCGGGATCAGAACGCTCAAGCTGATCGGCGACGCCGCCGCCCCCGGCCCCATCGCCTGGGCCACCTATGCCGGGCGGGCGTGGGCCGAAGCCCTTGACCAACCAGAGCCGGGGGACATTCCCACCTTCCGGCGCGAGATCGCGGCGCTGGACCCCGGCCCGAGCCGCCTGCCATGACTGCAGCATTGCCTCCCCTCGCCACTGCGCCTGAACTGATAACCTCCGCAAGGATCACATCATGACCCATTTCCGCCACCGCCCCTTCAACACCAAGGACACTTACCCCGAACAGAAGCTGGACAATGACCTTGCCCAAGCGGTCGTAGCCCGGGGCAGGATCGTGTTTCTGCGCGGCCAGTGCCCGCAAGACCTTGATACGGCGCAGGATATCGGCAGCCATGATCCGGTAGAGCAGACCCACAAGGTGATGCAGAACATCCGCCAGTTGCTTGAGGAAGTCGGCGGCAGCATGGCTGACCTGTGCAAGGTTGTGGTCTACCTGACCGACGTGCGCCACCGCGAGGCGGTGTACCGGACCATGGGCGAGTATATCAAGGGCGTGCATCCGGTCTCCACCGGGGTGGTGGTGACTGCCCTGGCCCGGCCATCCTGGCTGGTGGAAATCGACGGCACTGCCGTGATCCCGGATTGACCCGATGACCTTCTCGCTTGTCGCCAGATGCGCAGAGACCGGGCAGTTCGGGATGGTGATCTCATCCTCATCGCCCGCCGTTGCCGCCCGCTGCGCGCATGTCCGGGCCGGGGTTGGCGCCGTTGCCAGCCAGAACATCACTGATCCCGCACTTGGGCCGCTGGTGCTGGACCAACTGGCGCTGGGAAAATCCGCGTCCGATGCCTTGGCCGTTGTCACGAAAGACCGCCCGCATATTGACTACCGTCAGCTGCTGGTGGTGGACCGTCAGGGTGGCACGGCCATCCATTCGGGTGCCGAGGTGCTGGGGGTCTGGGGTCAGGCCACGGGCGCCGACTGTGCCGCGGGGGGCAATCTTCTGGCCAATGAACAGGTCCCCGCCGCGATGGTCGCCGCCTTCGAGGCCGCGAGGGGCCAACTTGCCGAACGGTTGATGCAGGCGCTTGAAATGGGCCTGCGGGCGGGCGGCGAGGCCGGGCCAGTCCATTCGGCGGGCCTCAAGGTTGCTGACCGGCTGGACTGGCCGGTGGTCGACCTACGCATCGATTGGGCAGATGACCCCATCGGCATGCTGCGCGCGGCATGGGATGTCTATGCGCCCCAGATGCAAGCCTATGTCCAGCGTGCCGCAGACCCTACCCGGGCCCCATCCTATGGCGTGCCGGGCGATGAATAGCCAAGAAAGCGAGGCCCCCATGGAAACGATCCACACCCTTGTCATCGGCGCGGGACAGGCGGGGGTTGCGACCTCGGCCCACCTGTCGAAAGCCGGCGTCCCGCATCTTGTCCTTGAACGCGCCCGCATCGCCGAACGCTGGCGGAGCGAACGTTGGGACAGCCTTGTCGCCAACGGCCCTGCCTGGCATGACCGCTTTCCTGACGCGACCTTCAAGGACATCGACCCCGAGGCCTTTGCCGGCAAGGATCGTGTCGCCGACTACTTTGAGACCTTCGCACAGGCGCGCGCCCTGCCGGTTCGCACCGGAGTGACTGTCACGGCGCTGGAGCAGCACGGGTCGGGCTTTCGGGCCAGCACCTCGGACGGCATGATCGAAGCGCGCAATGTCGTTGTGGCCACCGGCCCCTTCCAGAAACCGGTGATCCCGGCGGTTGTGACCGATCCGGGCATCACGCAGCTTCATTCAAACGCCTATCGCAACCCCGAAGCCCTGCCCGAAGGCGCAGTGCTGGTGGTTGGTGCCGGATCATCTGGCGCGCAGATCGCCGAAGAACTGGCCCGCGCCGGGCGCCGGGTGATCCTGTCGGTCGGCCCGCATGACCGCCCGCCCCGGCGCTATCGCGGGCAGGATTTCGTCTGGTGGCTGGGCAAACTGGGCAAGTGGGACATGAAGGCCCCAACCCCGGGGACCGAGCATGTGACGATTGCAGTTTCGGGTGCCTATGGCGGGCATACGATGGATTTCCGCCGTCTTGCGGCCCTTGGGGTCACGCTGGTCGGGCGGGCCGGGGACTACCGCGAAGGGACCTTGCACTTCGCCCCGGATCTGGCCCGCAACATCGAAAACGGAGACCGGAACTACCTGTCGGTGCTGGATGAAGCGGACGCCTATGCGCTCGCCCACGGACTTGATCTGCCGGATGAGCCCGAGGCGCGGGTGTTCCTGCCCCTGCCCCCTTCTGTGACGGACCCGATCCTGTCGCTTGATCTGCAGGCGGAAGGCATCCGCACGATCATCTGGGCAACCGGGTTCCAACTGGACTTTGGCTGGATCAAGATCGACGCCTTTGATGCCAGAGGTCGTCCCCGTCACGTCGATGGCGTGGCAGAGGTGCCGGGGCTGTATTTCATCGGCCTGCCGTGGCTGTCCTGCCGGGGGTCCGCCTTCATCTGGGGGGCTTGGCGCGATGCCGAACGATTGGCACAGGTGATCGCGGCGCAAGATTCAGCACAGGTCGGCTGATTGGGAAGGTCCGGGCGCTGGTGCTACGCCGCGCCTATGCCGCCCGGGCCGACGACGGAAACACCAAGGGTGCCGCGTCTGGGCGGGTTTCCAGCAGGTCCAAAACTTCGGCCGTGCCAAGCCCGTCATCCAGCCTGTCGGCCCAAACGCGGAACAGACTAAGCTTGTAGCCGCCAAAGGACGTGATCATCGCCACGTCCGACGCATCCGTGCCGCGCACCATCAGGATGCGGCCCATCCTTGGCACGTTGTACCGGGCATCGAAGGTGTGCCAGCGGTTGTCGAGGAAAACCTCAAACCAAGCACAAAAGTCGCCGGGACCAGAATAGGGAACCCCGATGTCGCCCAGATAGCCACTGGCGTAGCGCGCCGGGATGTTCATCGCCCGGCACAGGGCGATGGCCAGATGGGCAAAGTCGCGGCAGACGCCGGTCTTTTCCCGAAAGACTTCCGAGGCGGTCTTGCTTGCGCGGCCGAACTGATAGCCGAAGGTGACGTGCTGGTGGACGAAGGTTGTGATCGCCTTCACGCGGTCCCAGCCTTCCGGGGTCTTTGCGAACAGCGACCACGCCTCTTGCGTCAGGATATCGCTGTCACAGTAGCGGCTTGGGATCAGGTATTGCAGCACCTCATCCGGCAGATCAGGAATCGCATGCTGCCGCGCTGTCGGCGATTGCGGATCGGGTTTGCCCTCAAGCTCAACCACGCAGTCGGTCCACAGTCTTGTATGGCCGACGGGGGCAACCACCCGCGTGATCCAGTTGCCGAACCGATCCTTGTAGCGCCGCGCGTCGCAGTCGGGCGATGTGCGCACATGATCCTGCCCGATAAGGCGCAGCGACGGGTCGTCACCGGCAAGATCACCATGTGTCGACAGAGCCAACAACATCGGCACCGGGGCCGTGCTTTCAAGATCAATCTCGAATCCGAAGCGTATCAGCATGACGTCAGCCTTGTCATTGGAACGATGTGCAGGGCAGGCTCGTTTGGGGGGCAAGCACTGTCAGACGAACAGGAACGCAGCGGACCGCAGGAAGGTTCCCATGGCCAGCATCATAACGATCACGCATCGAACGGAATACACTTATGACCGCCCGGTCATCCTGAACCCGCATCGGCTGATGTTGCGGCCAAGGGATGGGCATGACCTGTGGGTGGATGATGCTTTTCTGACCATAAGGCCAAAGGCGACGTTGCGCTGGTACTTCGACACGTTCGGCAATTCGGTGGCCGAAGCCAGCTTTCAGGACGCGACCGATGTGCTTTTGATCGAAAGCCAGTTGCTGCTGCGGCGCTATGCGACCGATCGGCTTTTGCGCGCGGATACGTCGCATATCTGCCCGTTTCCGTTTGTCTACACCGATGACGATATGCGTGACCTGTATCCCTTTCTTGGGCTGCAGAATCCTCTGGACCAGGCAGTTCTGGATGACTGGCTGGAGGATAAGTTCAATCAGCGCGGGTCGGATGCCGTGACATTCCTGCGCGGGCTAAGCGATACGGTCCATATGAACCTGCGGTATTCGGCGCGCGATGAGATGGGGACCCAGACCGCCGCCGAGACCATCGCCAGTGGCATCGGCACCTGTCGCGACTTCGCTTTCCTGTTCATGGAGGCCGCGCGGCGCTTTGGCTTTGCGGCACGCTTCGTCACCGGCTATCTGGATGACCGTCCGCAGGGCCAGGCCTCTGCCATTGGCGGTGGTGCTACCCACGCATGGGCGGATGTGTTTGTTCCGAATGAAGGCTGGATCGAGTTTGACCCAACCAACCGGATCACGGCGGGCAGTGCGCTCATCCGCGTGGCGACGACACGGACTCCGTCGCAGGCGTCGCCCATATCGGGCAGTTTTCAGGGACTGGACGCGATTTGCCTGGGGCTTGCCGTATCGGTGGACGTGCATGAGGACCTGAACCGCGCATAACCTGTCCTTGCAAGGGTGTTTTATCGGGAACCGTTGGTGTTGCTGGAAGTTGCCTTATGTGTGTTTCCGCATGGCGGGCAATTTGGGGGTTCTCTTGTCAAATCTTTTGCCCGCAGTGGAAACCGGCGTGAAGCCAAAGGCCAGGGGTCGGAATGTTGTCACCCGTTGCGGCTGAAGCCGGTAAATCCACTGGCCCTGCAGCCCTGACCGGGAAAGTCACCCTGTCCACCCTTGCACAGTGTCAGGACAAGCTTTCGCATCTGGCGGGGTCAGATGAGCTGGACCTGTCTGGGGTCACAGCGCTTGATACCGCTGGGGCATGGGCCATTGCGGCCTTTCTGGCGGCAGAGAAGGCGAAGGGGCGAACGGTCAAGATTACCGGTGCCAGTTCGGCGCAGTCGCTGCTGCTGGACACCGTGTCCGAGGCCATGCCGCCGACCCGCAAACGCCGCCGCCGCATGCCGCACCACCAGGCGGGGGATGAGCTGGCGCAACTTGGCAAGGCCGTGTCGGTCTTTGCGGCGGGCATGGGCGAAACCTTGGGTTTTCTGGGGCTGGTCATCCTGCGATTGGTGCGGGCCGTCCTTCACCCCTCTCGGCTTCGGGTTACGGCTCTCGTCCATCACATGCATCAGGCCGGGCTGAACGCCGTGCCGATCGTTGCGCTGATGGGGTTTCTGATTGGCGTCGTGCTGGCGTTTCAGGGGGCCTCACAGCTTCAGCAATTCGGGGCCGAGATCTACGTTGTCGACCTGATCTCCATCTCCATGCTGCGCGAATTGGGTATTCTTCTGACGGCGATCATCGTGGCAGGACGGTCTGCCTCGGCGTTCACGGCGGCAATCGGGTCGATGAGGATGCGCGAAGAGATTGACGCCATGCGGGTTCTGGGGTTGGACCCGATCGAGCTTTTGGTCCTGCCGCGTGTTCTGGCCTTGGTCATCCTGCTGCCGGTGCTGGGCTTTGTGGCCAATATGGCGGGCCTGTTCGGTGGTGGGCTGATGGCGTGGATTGACCTTGGGATTTCGCCCGGGATGTTCACCACACAGCTTTTGGTCAATACCTCGGTGACGCATGCGCTGATCGGGCTGTCGAAAGCCCCGCTCTTTGCCCTGATCATCGCGGTGGTCGGTTGCTATCAAGGGATGCAGGTTGCCGGAAACACGGAGTCTCTGGGAAGTCGGACCTCCCGGTCCGTCGTTGTTGCGATCTTCCTTGTCATCGTCGTGGATGCGCTGTTTTCCATCTTCTTCGCAGTCTGGGGGATTTGATGGACGAAAGCTCGGTGATCACTGTGCGCAACCTGACCAACCGCTTTGGCAAGACCTTGGTGCATCAAGGCTTGGATCTTGATGTCTTGCGCGGTGAGGTGCTGGGCGTGGTCGGCGCATCTGGCAGTGGCAAGTCGGTGCTTTTGCGCAGCATAGTCGGTCTGCAGCGCCCCGCCGCCGGGCAGATCACCGTCCTTGGGACCGAAGTGCTGACCGACCCGCCCACCGACCGCGAGGAAGACCGGGGAGATGACCCCGATGCGGTGCAGAACCGCTGGGGCGTGATGTTTCAGGACGGGGCGCTGTTTTCGTCGCTGACGGTGCGGGAAAATGTCGAGGCGCCGATGCGTGAAAAACTGGGCATCGACGCAGCCACCCGCACAGCCCTTGCCGATCTGCGGATTGCGATGGTCGGGCTGCCCGCTACCGCCGGGGACCTGTATCCGTCAGAACTTTCGGGCGGCATGCGCAAACGGGCAGGTCTGGCCCGCGCGCTGGCCCTTGATCCGGAGATCCTGTTTCTTGACGAACCGACCGCCGGGCTTGACCCGATCAGCGCGTCCGAATTCGACAACCTGATCGTGGCCTTGCAAAAGGCGCTGGGTCTGACCGTGTTTCTGGTCACCCATGACCTTGACACCCTGCATGCGACCTGTGACCGCATCGCTGTCTTGTCGGGCAAGAAGGTACTGGTCACCGGCACGATGGCCGAGATGTTGACAGTTGATGACCCTTGGGTCCACGCCTATTTCCACGGGCCGCGCGCCCACGCCGCACAACCAACTCAAGGAACTGCCTGATGGAAACGCGCGCGCGCTATATTCTGGTTGGGATTTTCACACTGGCAAGCCTTTTGGCGGCCCTTGCATTCCTGCTCTGGCTGGCGCGGTTCCAGATCAACCGGACCTTTGCGCAATATGACATCGTTTTCGATACTGTTGCGGGGCTAAGCCAGGCGAGTGTGGTGCGCTACAACGGCGTGGATGTCGGCAATGTGCTGGCCATTGCGCTGGACGGTGAAGACCCATCGCTTGTGCGGGTCAGGATCGAGATCTATGCCACGACCCCGGTGCGGACGGATACGGTGGCAACCCTTGCGTCGCAGGGGGTGACAGGCGTGTCATTCGTGGCGCTTGAAGGCGGCAGTCCGGCGTCGCAGCCATTGGTGCCAGAACCCCCTGACTTTGTGCCGGTGATCGCTTCGAAGCCATCGGTGGTTCAGGAACTGACCACCGCCGCGCCCGACCTGCTGAAAGAGGCCATTGCGCTGATGGAGGATATTCGCGGGTTCACGACACCCGAGAACCGTGCCGCGATCACGAGCATCCTGCAGAACGTTGAAGGGGCCACGGAGCGGGTCGACAGTCTTGCCACCCGTGCCGAGGCAGTGATCGCTGCTGCCGAGGAAACGCTTGCGCAGGCCGACGCGGCGTTAGAAGCGGCCGAGGTCACCTTTTCCAGTGCCAATGCCGTCATCAACGATGACCTTCCGGCCGTCGTGGACGGGCTCAAGACAACCGTTGCCGATGTCGGCGCGATGGCGGCCGAGTTGAAAGAGTTTGCCCGGACCCGCCTGCCAGAGTACGGTGCTCTGGCAACAGATGCCCGCAATCTGCTGGTCGATCTTGGGGCGCTGGCCGACCGTATCGGCAGCGATCCGGGCCGCTTCCTGCTTGGCAACCAGACCCCCGCTTACAGGAATTGATACCAATGCGCTGGCTTTCCCCTTTGCTCCTGACCCTTGTCCTGCCGGTGCTTTCCGGCTGTGGCGCCCTGTCATCGTTGTCCGAGGCAAGCAAGGAACTTGATGCCTACACCTTGTCGCCTGCAACCGACCCTGGCCTGCCCGCAAAAGGCAGCCGCCACTTGATTGTCGAGCTTCCGACATCCGCAGGCGCCCTTGGCACGGACCGCATTCTGATCAAGCCCCTGCCCTATCAGGCACAGTACTTGCCCGATGGACGCTGGACGGAACCGGCCCCGGCGCTGCTGCAAACGCTGCTGGTCACCTCGTTCCAGAACCTTGGTGGCTTTCGGTTGGTCGGGCGAACCGGCGCGGGTCTGATGCCCGACTATACCCTGATGACCGAGATGCAGGAATTCCAGGCCGAACCGGTCGGCCCTGATAGCGAAGAAGTGACAATCAAGGTCAGCATGGTTTTGACCCTGATCCGGGAATCCGACCGGCGCATTGTCGCATCGCGCCGGATTGCCGTCACCGAGACCGTCGATTCAGACGAAACCCTGACCTTGGTTGGTGGATTTGACCGCGCAGTGCAGGCGGTTTTGCGTGAGATTGTTGTATGGACACGGTCAAACGCGGGTTGACTGGCCCCCCGGCGCGCGATGCACGCGTAAGGACTTCCGTCGCTTGACCCTGTTGACAGGCATGTGGCATAGGCCCTGTCCGGCGCAATAGCGGATGCCCATTGGGCTTCGATTACCGCCGATTAGATGGTTGCCTGTGAAAGCCCTGGGGTAAGACCATTTGGCCTGTGCGGCCACAATGTCGTACATATTCAATTGGTATGATGCCAAATGGGAACCGGTTCGACAGAAGGCGAGTTTTCGTGTAGTTAACTTATAGTCATTGGACTGAGCATTTATTTGCACGTTGAGAATTTATTTGGCGCAGGTTACCGAAGGAGGCTTCATCCTTGAAAATACTCGCGGTTGACGACGACAGTTTCATCCTTGAGCTGATCCCGATGATCATTGCGCAGGCGGGCGTTCACGACGTGACCTTGGCCCTTTCCGGCGAAGAGGCGCTTGGTATCATCGCGGCAGAAACAGTACCTTTTGACTGTTTCCTCTTCGATATTCAAATGACCGGAATTGACGGGATCGAATTGTGTCGGCGGGTTCGCAATCTGCAGGACTATCGTCAAACCCCGATCATCATGCTGACCGCGATGACGGAACGGCATTTCATCGACAAGGCTTTTGCAGCCAGCGCGACGGATTTTGCAACGAAACCCTTCGATGTGACCGATCTTCTCGCGCGGATCGCAAAAGCCGATCTGATGGCGCGTTCCGACCGTCAGGCCGCAGACCAAGCGCCGAACGGCGATGCCGATCCATCGGTCGATGCCATGGCGCGGACGGAAGACCATATTGTGCCGCTTTGGGTCGACGGGCTCGACAACATCATCAGCCTTGTTGCCTTGGGTAACTATCTGACAGTGCTGTCATCCAACGGGCAGCACAGCACGCGGGTCTTTGCAGTGGACGCCAACGCTGTCACGGGGCAGGACGCGCTTGCCGGTGGCCCTGAGTACACCGAACTGCTGACACAGGTTGCCCGCGCGATAGATGCAACACTTGGGCCCCATGGCTATCTTATGGCCTGCGCAAGACCCGGTGAGTTCCTCTGCGTGTCGAACAGCACTGCACTGCCAGAGCCGGAAGTGATTGAAAGCGAAATACAGGCTTTGCTTGATGAAAAGATCCTTACCTTCGACGATGGCGATCTTATGGACGTCGTGATTGCCGTTGGGGATTCCATCCTGCCTGGCTTGGTCAAGGCCAAGGACGTCGATGCGCTGTTCAATCGGGTCATCGGTCGCGCGAAAGCCAGGGCCCAGGCGCAGGATGACTCCCTGAAGCAACCGAACATCCGCCCGCTGCCGACCTTCGGGTAGTCTGACCTTGTGACGGCTTGCAGGTGGAGTTGACGCTACGTCAGCGGCGGCAGGGTAAACCAGAAGGTGGTGGCGCCATCTCCACTTTCAAAGCCGATCTTTCCGCCCATCTGTTCGACAATCTGCTTGCAGATGCTGAGACCAAGTCCGGTTCCGTCCCGTTTCTGAGCGACCGATTTTTCGATATGCGCAAAGGGCTTGAACAACACTGCCCGGTACTTGTCAGGGATTTTCGGCCCTTGGTTGGTGACATGAATACTTATCATCTCGTCTGATGAGGTCATCCCGACCCGGATCACCGAACCGCGGTCGGCAAATTTGGCCGCGTTTGACAAGAGATTGGACATGACCTGTTCAAACCTGTCGGCATCAACTGCACTGACAATACTGCGATCCACCGCGTCCATTTCAATGCTGACACCGTGGCTTTCGGCGAAGACCAGGCTGTTCATCAGGGATCGGTCCAGAAGGAAAGCAATCCGTTCCGGAGCCAGTGACAACCGAAGCTGCCCGGTTGTGAGGCCTTCGAAATCCAGGATATCGGCGACGCGCATCTTCAAACGTTCAGCGTTTTGCTGGGCGATGTAGATCAGGCGGTTGACGTCATCGGGGAACTCATCCTCTGACCGGGAGGCCAGCAAGCCCAGTGCCCCAAGGATCGAGGTTAGGGGCGTCCGCAATTCGTGGCTGACATTGGCCACAAAATGGCTTTTCATCTGTTCCAGATTGCGCTGCTCGGTAATATCCAGAATTTGCGCGATCAGGTGCAAGGGTGCGCCGGATTTGTCCCGAACCATGGCCACGCTCAGGTCCGCAAGGATGATTGTTCCATCCGACCTGATGTAGCGCTTTTCACGTCGGTAGGTGGAAGCCTTGCCTGCAACCAGCGTCCGGAGTTGGTCAAGGTCGGCCTCAAGATCATCAGGGTAGGTCACTGTCTGAAAGTCAGTTTCCAGAAGCATTTGTTTGGGATAGCCCAGCAACTCGCACAGGGCCGAGTTCACCTGCAGCCAGCGCCCGTCAAGCCCGACGATCGCCTTGCCGATGGGGGCGCTTTCGAAGCTGGAAAGAGATTCCTCCATGGTCAGGCGCAGCGCCTCTTCTGCTTCCCGCTGTTCTGTAACGTCCGTCTGAGCACCGACGAGATGCGTGGCCTTGCCATCAGCATCCCTTGACCCGACGACGGCAATGGACCGCATCCAGCGCCAATGCTTGTCGTCGAAGGATTTCATGCGAAAGACGCTGATCGACCGGTCGCTTCGCCCCTCGATACACTCCCGGTCGGCGGCTTCTACAATGGCCCGGTCGTCGGGGTGTATCTTTTCCAGAAAGAGTCCGGGACTGTCGATCTGGGTGCCTGACGGCAGACCCATTATGGAGAGCCACCCCGGCGAAACCGTTGACTTGCCCGTCAGAAGGTCAACTTCGAAGACCCCGATACCTGCGCCGTCCAGAGCAAGGTCCAACCAATCAAGTGCGCGCTTGAGCTTGGTCGCCTTATCCTGCCAGACGGTCACATCCTGCAGGACAACGGAGAAACCCCGCGCGCCGGCCGGCGTCATGCAACTTGTTGCCGTGGCCGCGACGAAGATCCTTTCACCGTCATCCAGTGTCACACCCAAAGGTGCGCCACCCAAACGGCTAGATGGCGTCGGTCCAAGAATATCGTTCAGACTGTCGATGCCCAGAAGCACAGGCAGCGGACGGCCCAATAGATCGGCGGGGTCCAATGCAAACAACGATGCGGCCGCAGCATTCGCCCAGACAACCTTTCCGGCTGCATCCGCAAGGATCAGCGCGACCGGCGCATCGTTCAACCAGAACGATACATCCATCTCGTTCAATGGGGCAATCGGCTGGGGCATGGCCACCTCGCAGTCCTAGAGGAAGGGCGCGGCCTTGGGCAGCACCTTCCCTCTAGGTAAACAGCTTGGTGATGCGCGGCACAATCACATTTCGGCGCGATTGCCATTGTTTAACGGCATGTCCACCGGTGTGATCGACGGGATGGGTGCTGTCCCGCCCCGATCATCTGCCGCGTGCAGCAAGCCATGCTGTCATTTGCGCAATCTCTGCCTCTTGCGCAGCGATCACAGCTTCCGCGAGTGCACGCACCTCGGGGTCCTTGCCGTATTGCAGGACGATCTTCGCCATTTCAACCGCAGCCTCGTGATGCGGGATCATGCCTTGCATGAAGTCCACATCGGGGTCACCGGTGTAGGGGATCATCATCCCGGCCATCATGTCGTCCATTGCCTTGGCATAGGCCAACGTCGCCGGGTCTGTGGCGAGTTCGGGCGGAATGAGCGAGCTGTGGTCCATGCCACCCATCCCCCCCATGTCCATTCCAGAATGGTCCATACCCGAATGGTCCATGCCCTCAGTCGCCGTCTGCGCGATGGCCAGGCCGCCCATAGCCAAAAAGGCGGCGGTGATCATCAGGGTTGTGCGTTTGGTCATTGGAATGCTCCTGTCTTGAAGTCAGTTGGCGGCAAAGCCCGCATCCGCCAGCGCGGATGAAACTGTGTCACGTGGGATGGTCGTCTGGACATCAATCCTGCGTGTCGCAGGATCGGCGCTGATCCGGGCCGCCGGATCCAGGTCGTGAATCGCCTTGGTCACACTGCGCACGCAGCCGCCGCAGGTCATGTTTTCGATATGAAACTGCATGAGATCCTCCTTGGGTTTCGTCTCATGCATTGGCAGATAGGGGTTCCCACGGTTGGAAGGTCAATGAGCAATCATGCGAACTTTCCGAAATTTTTTCTCTTGACCTTCCAATCATGGGAAGCCCTACCTGAGTCAGCGGATGTGAAACCGACTGGAAAGACCACCGCCATGCAGGCCCCCATGACACCGAACGTTGCCGACCACGCCGAGACCTTGTCTCTCTCTGTTCAAGGAATGACCTGTGCGTCCTGTGTGGCGCGCGTAGAACGCGCGCTGCGCACAGTGCCGGGTGTGACACAGGCGGTTGTGAACCTTGCCACCGAGCGGGTACAGGTGACTACAACAGGTCCGACAGACCTTGGTCCGCTGGTCGCTGCAATCAACCATGCCGGCTACGAGGTTGCGGCTGAACCCGTAGACCTGGTGATTGAGGGCATGACCTGCGCGTCCTGCGTGGCCCGGGTGGAACGGGCCTTGAAGGCGGTGCCTGGCGTGCAATTGGCGGCTGTCAATCTGGCAACCGAACGGGCAACGGTCAGTGGGGCGGCCGACATCGGGCTGTTGGTCAAGGCGGTCAAGGATGCCGGCTATGATGCGCATCAAGCGCAACGTTCCGTCATCGGTGATCCGGAAGCCGAAGCCCGCAAGGCCGATGAACAGGCGCATCTGCGGCGCGATCTGGTGTTGGCCGCCGGACTGTCTTTGCCGGTCTTCGTTCTGGAAATGGGCGCGCATCTGTTTCCGCCGGTGCATCACCTGATCGCGCAGACCATCGGCATGCAGGCGAGCTGGTTGGTGCAGTTTCTTCTGACCACCCTTGTTCTGATCGGGCCGGGACGGCGGTTCTACCGCACAGGTTATCCCGCCCTGTGGCGGGCGGCCCCCGACATGAACAGCCTTGTCGCGGTCGGGACGACAGCGGCCTATGGCTATTCGCTGGTCGCAACCTTTGCGCCGGGGCTGCTGCCGCCGGGGACGGTCAACGTCTACTATGAAGCCGCCGCTGTCATCGTGACACTGATCCTGATGGGACGGTTCCTGGAGGCGCGGGCCAAGGGCCGTACCTCTGGCGCGATCCAGCGTCTGATCGGGTTGCAGCCCAGAACCGCGCAGGTTCAGTGCGATGGCCAGACTGTTGAAGTGCCGATTGCCGAAGTTCGTCCCGGCGACACTGTCGAGGTTCGCCCCGGCGAACGGGTGCCGGTCGATGGGGTTGTAACGGCAGGCGAAAGCTGGGTTGACGAAAGCATGATCTCGGGCGAGCCGGTGCCGGTGGCCAAGACGGTCGGCGCGCAGGTGACCGGTGGTACGATCAACCAGACCGGGGCATTGACCATGCAGGCCACGGCGGTGGGCGAAGCCACGATGCTGGCCCAGATCATCCGCATGGTAGAGGCGGCACAGGGCGGCAAGCTGCCAATTCAGGCGCTGGTCGACCGCATCACCTTGTGGTTCGTGCCTGTGGTGATGGGCCTTGCCGCGCTGACATTTGCGGTCTGGCTGATCTTCGGGCCCAGCCCGGCCCTGGGGCTGGCCATGGTGAATGCCGTCGCCGTCCTGATCATCGCTTGCCCCTGCGCCATGGGGCTGGCCACGCCCACGTCCATCATGGTTGGAACCGGGCGCGGGGCCGAACTGGGCGTGCTCTTTCGCAAGGGTGAGGCGCTGCAGGCGCTGCAAGGCGTCACCGTGGTGGCTTTGGACAAGACCGGCACCTTGACCGAAGGCAAACCCGTGATGACCGATCTGGTCCTTGCCCCCGGGTTTGACCGGGCGGATGTGCTGGCCCGACTGGCCGCCGTCGAAGCAAAGTCGGAACACCCGATTGCAGCGGCCATTGTCGCGGCGGCTGCGACCGAGGGTCTGGTGCTCCCGGCGGTCACCGACTTCAATTCAACAACCGGGCTGGGTGTCGTGGCCACGGTCGGCGGTCGGCGGGTGCAGATCGGGGCGGATCGCTACATGGCGCAGCTTGGGCTTGATGTGACAGCCTTCGAGGCCGAGGCGGTTCGGCTGGGCGACGAGGGGAAGTCACCCCTTTATGCAGCGATTGACGACCGACTGGCCGCGATCCTTGCTGTCGCTGACCCGGTGAAGGCGACCACTCCCGGAGCCATTCAGGCGCTGCACGCGCTTGGCTTGAAGGTGGTGATGGTCACCGGCGACAATGCCCGCACAGCGCAAGCCATCGCCGGGCCGTTGCAGATCGACGACGTGGTGGCCGAGGTTCTGCCGGCAGACAAGGTCACGGCGATCAAGCGCCTGAAGGCACTGGGCAAGGTCGCCTACGTGGGCGACGGCATCAACGACGCCCCTGCCCTTGCCGAGGCCGATGTCGGCATCGCCGTCGGCACTGGCACGGACATCGCCATCGATGCCGCCGATGTCGTCCTTATGTCGGGGCGGCTGACGGCCATTCCAGATGCCATCGCCCTGAGCCGGGCCACGATGCGCAACATCCGGCAGAACCTGTTCTGGGCCTTCATCTACAATGCCGCGCTGATCCCGGTGGCGGCGGGGGCGCTGTATCCGGCCTACGGGCTGCTGATGTCGCCGGTCTTTGCGGCAGCGGCGATGGCGCTGTCCAGCGTGTTTGTTCTGGGCAACGCGCTGCGCCTGCGCCGTTTCCAGCCGTCCTTCAATCAAGGGAGCCAGCCATGAACATCGGTGAAGCCGCCAAAGCATCCGGCGTATCAGCCAAGATGATCCGCTACTACGAAGCCACCGGCCTGATCCCGGCTGCCGGGCGGACCCAGTCCGGCTACCGGCTGTATTCGGGGACCGAGGTGCAGATGCTGCGCTTCATCCGCCGCGCGCGCGACTTGGGGTTTCCGGTCGAGCGGATTCAAGCGCTTCTGGCGCTGTGGCGGGATCGGTCGCGGCACAGTTCGGACGTCAAGCGCCTTGCGCAAGAGCAGATCGACGGCCTGCAACGGAAGATCGCCGAGCTGCAGGCGATGGCCGACACGCTTCAGCATCTGGCAGATGCCTGCTGCGGCGATCACCGGCCCGACTGCCCCATTCTGGTTGATCTGGGCATGGGCGAGGCGACGGGACAAGCGCTTGTCGCCCCGTCAGGAAGGCACCGGCCCCCTGCCCTTCCGACGCTAGGCAGTCGGGGGGACTGACGGGGGGTCGCCCCGCCTTGGTTGCGGCAACCGCCACGCCCGAAGGGCATATGCGGCAATGGCGAAGGTCGTCTGGAAGCTCAGGCCCTGACGAGACACAGGCACTGCCTTGCCAATGAACCATCCTGAATTACGTTCCCAGATGCCTGCCAGTCGTCTTCGTGATTTGCACCCGGTCACGACCGCAATCCGGACCTTGCGTGCGTTTTGCGGTCAGTCCCAAGGGCTTGATCGACGCGGGGCTTGCAGGCATCGTCAAGATAACGAGGCAAAAGACCTGTAGGTGTCATGACAACAGAGAGGATGTTGCCCAATGTGCCTAGCGTGTTGTGAAGCGATCGAAAGCGGCCAGGCGGTAATCAATCCCTGCCTTTGTGGGGCGCCGGAAACCCAGGCGGCGATGCAGCGGATCGAGGCTGATATTTCTCGGCGGCAATTGCTTGGTGGTGCGGCGGCAGTCATGGGCCTGTTTGCCGGCTTCGGGCTGGCACCGCGTGAAGTGCGGGCGCAAAGCGCCGGGCGGCCGGTCGTGCTGACCAATCTGCGCTTTTTCGACGGCGTCACGCTGGCGATGCAAAGCGGGCGTGACATCGTGATCGAGGGGGGCCGCATCACCGGTCTGCCGGCGACCGGGACAGGTCCGTCAGAGGCCGAGGTGATTGATTGCGGTGGCCGGTCGGTGACGCCCGGGCTGATTGATTGCCATTGGCACGCCACGCTTGTCGGGATCAGCCAGATCGCGGCGCTGACGCAGGACATTGGCTGGGTTCATCTGATGGCTGGGCGCGAAGCGGGTGCCACGCTGATGCGGGGTTTCACGACAGTGCGCGATACCGGCGGGCCGGTCTTTGGCCTGAAGCTGGCGATTGATCAGGGGGCCGTCGCGGGCCCACGCATCTTTCCGTCAGGTGCAATGCTGTCACAAACCTCGGGGCACGGGGATTTCCGACTGTTGAACGCGCTGCCACGGATGCCAGGAAATCCAGCCGACTACACGGAAAAGACCGGCGTCGCGGCGATTGCTGACGGGCGGGACGAGGTGCTGCGTCGTACGCGCGAGCAGTTGATGAAGGGCGCTAGCCAGATCAAGATCATGGCAGGAGGTGGCGTGGCATCCCCCTATGACCCGCTGGATACGGCCCAGTATACGCTGGACGAGATGCGGGCGGCTGTAGAGGCTGCGGCAGACTGGGGCACCTATGTCTGCGCCCATGTCTACACCCCCACAGGCATCATGCGCTGTGTTGAGGCCGGGGTGCGGTCGATCGAACATGGGCAATTGGCCGACACGGCGACGATCCGCGCGATGGCCGCCGCTGGCGTGTGGTGGAGCATCCAGCCGTTTCTCGCGGATGAAGATGCGAACCAGTATTCGGACCCGCGCAGTCAGGCCAAGCAACAGCAAGTGGCCGACGGCACGGTGCGGGCTTTCCAAGAGGGCAAGGCCGAGGGCGTCAATATGGCCTTCGGCACGGATGTGCTGTTCAACCCGCGCGGTGCCGCAACGCAGGGGCGCCAGTTGGGCAAGCTGACCCGGTTCATGCCGCCGCTGGAGGCGCTGCGCATGGCGACCGGCGCCGCTGGCGAGCTTCTGGCCATGTCGGGCGAACGCGCGCCCTATCAGGGCCAGCTTGGGGTGATCGCCGAAGGTGCCTTTGCCGACGTTCTGGTCTGGGACGGTGATCCCGCGACCGATCTTGCCTTTATCGCAGACCCTGACACCAACCTGCGTCTCATCATGAAGGATGGGCGCATCTTGAAGGAGCAGCTGTAATGCCGATCTCTGCCTTCCGAACTGTCGTTGCAGCCATCGGCCTTGCCGCAGCCGCCACCGTCCCCGCGCAGGCGCAGGACTGGTCAGGTCAGGTCACGCTTTACGGTTGGGGGGCTGGCGTGACGGGCGACTTTACCCCCTTCACGGGTGCGCCGACGCTGTCCTTCGACAAATCGCTTTCCGAGATCCTTGAGGATCTGGATGGCGCGTTCTTTGCAACCGGGTTTGCCCGCCGTGGCGATCTCGTGTTTTTCGGCGATCTAACCTATTCAAAATCGTCGCGCGAAGGGCTTGTACCGCCGGGTGCCCCGGCGTCAGGGGAAGTGACGCTCCGGTCGTTGACCGTGGCAGCCGGGAAGCGCTTTGATGCGGGTGGTGGAACAACGGTCGACGCCATGGCCGGTCTGCGCGCGTGGGACCTTGATGGTCAGGTCGCGGTTCCGGCGGCAGCGATCAGCGTCGCCCCGGGGGCAAGTTTCGTGGACCCTATCCTTGCGCTGCGGGTAAACACACCGCTTGCGGACCGCTGGTCGTTGCTGGGATACGTCGATGTTGGCGGTTTCGGGGTTGGGTCTGATCTGACCTGGCAGGTGGCGCTGACGGCGAACTACCAAGCCTCGGACCGACTGTATATCTCCGTCGGGTGGCGGCATCTTTACGTCGACTATTCGGATGACGGGACGGTGTTCAAAGGGGCGATGAGCGGGCCGGTCATTGGCGCGACATTGACGTTCTGAGGGGGATTTTGCGTCAGGCCGGTGCCAGGAGAACGCCCGGCACCGCTGGAAATCTCACTTGCCCGCGGCGACCCGGGCGTAGGGTCGCGTCGGCAGCGCCCTGCCCCGGTCAGCCGGGCGCGCCAAAGGTCTTTTCAACCGATTTCCGGTGCAGCAGGTACGAGCTGTCGCTGCGAGAGATCAGCGAATAGAACATCGGCACCACGAACAGCGTGAAGGATGTGCCGATCAAAAGGCCGGTAAAGATCACCAGACCCATGGCCTGACGTGCCGCGGCCCCTGCCCCTTCGGCAATGATCAGCGGCACCACCGCCAGCGCCATGGCAGCCGTCGTCATCAGGATCGGACGCAGGCGGGTCTTGGCGGCGGCGACGATGGCCTGATGCCGCGACATACCCTCTTCGCGCTGCTGGTTGGCAAATTCGACCATCAGGATCCCGTGCTTGGTGATCAGACCAATGAGCGTGATCAGACCGACCTGCGTGTAGATGTTGAGCGTCCCCAACCCAAGGTACAAGGGCAGCACGGCACCGAAGATCGACAGCGGCACTGACATCAGGATGATGAACGGGTCGCGGAAGCTTTCGAACTGTGCCGCCAGCACAAGGTAGATCACGACAATTGCCGCCGCGAAGGCAAGCAGGATGGTGTTGCCTTCGGTCTTTTCCAACCGGGATTGGCCGGAGTAATCGACGAAGAAGCCGTCCGGCAAAGTCTCGGCAGCGATGCGTTCAAGTTCTGCCAGTGCCGCGCCGGAAGACAGCCCTGGCATCGGCAGCGCGGACAGGGTGGCGGCGTTGAGCTGGTTGAACTGCTCGATCGAGGCGGCGGTCACGCCGGCGTCAAGCGTCACGACAGACGACAGCGGCACCATGGTGCCCGAGCCGGAGCGAACGAAGAATTCGCCAAGCTTTTCAGGATTGTCACGCCATGAGGCGGGAACCTGCGTGATGATGTCATAGCTGTTGGAATCCCGGTCGAACTGCGCGATGGCTCCACCACCGACCAGAAGGCCCAGCGTGTTGCCGATTTCGCTGACGGTCACCCCCAGATTGGCCGCCCGGTCACGGTCAATGATGACGCGGACCTGCGGCGCATCAAAGGACAGGCTGTTCTGCAACACGATGAACATGCCGCTTTGCAGCGCCTTCAGGCGGATTTCCTCGGCGATTTCGAACACCCGCTCGGGCGCGTGGATGGATTGCAGCACCATGGACACCGGCAATCCACCACCCGCGCCGGGCAGCGACGGCGGGGCAAAAACATAGCCCTGCACGCCGGGCGCGCCATCAAGGCTGGCTTGGATCTGCTGCTGAATCTCGGCCTGACCACGGCTGCGGTCAGCCCAGTCTTTCAGCGCCCAGATGTAGAAGCCGCTGTTCGTGGCCCCGCCGAACCCCGCGACGGAAAACGAGGTCTGCACCTCTTCGATATCCTTGGTGCGGGCAGCGATCTCATCGGTGAAGGCGGCGGTGTAGTCCAGCGTGGCATAGCGCGGCCCGTTCAGAATGGCGAACAACGCGCCGGAGTCTTCCTCGGGCGCCAGTTCGCTTGAGGTGTTGAGGAACATGAACCCCGTCGCCCCCAGCAGCGACAGCACCATCAGCATCGTCACGGGGCGGTAGTCCAGCGACGATGACACCCGCCGTTCATACCAGTTGGCAAGGCCGTTCAGGACCCGGTCCACGGTGCGCTGGAACCGTCCGGGTTCACCATGGGTCAGAAGACGCGCTGACATGGCCGGCGTAATCGTCAGTGCCACGATCCCCGACAGGATCACGGACCCGGCCAAGGTCAGCGCAAATTCGGCAAACAGCGATCCGGTCAACCCGCCGGTGAAGGCCAACGGGGCAAGCACGGCGGCCAATGTGATGGTCATGGCGACGACCGGGCCAGTGATTTCCTTCATCCCCTTGATCGAGGCCTGTGCCGGCGTCATGCCTTCGTCAATATGGCGGTGGATGTTTTCGACCACCACGATGGCGTCATCGACGACCAGACCGATGGCCAGAACCATGGCAAGCAAGGTCAACAGGTTGATCGAGTAGCCAACGGCCAGCATGATCGCGCAGACACCGATCAACGACAGTGGGATCGTGACGATGGGCATCAGCACCGACCGGAACGACCCAAGGAACAGCAGGATCACGACCACGACGATGGCAACCGCTTCGGCGATGGTCTTGAACACCTCGTTGATCGAGGCGGCGATGGTCTCGGTGGAATCGTAGACAAGGTCGATTGTCATGCCGCTCGGCAGGGTCTCAACAAGCCCGGGGAGTTCGTTCCGTACGTTGGTGGCCACGTCCAGCTGGTTTTCGCCGGGGGCCGGGATGATGCCGATGAACGTGCCGGGTTCGCCGTCAAAGGTCACAACGGCATCCGTAGCGCCCGAGGCGAGTTCGATGTCTGCCACATCGCGCAGCCGGACCACGCCGTTTTCGCCCTGAACCAAAGGTAGCGCACCAAAAGCCTCTGGCGTCTGGATGGTCGATTCAAGCGTGAGCGAATAGGTGAAATACTCGTTCTCGGTCTTGCCCGGCGCTGACAGGAAGTTGGAAGAACGGATCGCCGCCAGCACTTCGGACGCGGTCACGCCGCGCGCCGACAGTTCCAGAGGATCCAGCCAGACGCGCATCGCAAATTGTGACGCGCCAAGGATTTCCATCTGCGCGACGCCGTCGATGTTGGTGATCCGTGGCCGTACGACCCGTTCCAGATATTCGGTCAGCTGTTCCGGCGTCATGTTGGGGTTCTGCACGGCAAGGTACATCAGGGCAAAGCTTTCGCCTGTGCCCTTGGCGATCACCGGATCATCAGATTCGGACGGCAGTTGCCCGCGGACTTGCTGAACCTTCGACAATACCTCGGTCAGTGCGATGTCTGGGTCGGCGCCCAACTTCATCTGGACCGTGACGACCGATGCCGACGGCCGCGATTGGCTGGTAATGTAGTCGATGTTTTCCGTCGTCGACACCGCCGCCGCGATGGGTGACGTGATGAACCCCTGAATAAGGTCAGGGGCAGCGCCGGGATAGACGGTGGTGATGGTCACCACCGTCTCTTCGACTTCGGGGTACTGGCGTACCGGCAGGTTCAGAACCGATGCCAGACCCAGAAACAGGATCAGCGCCGCCAGCACGGTCGACAGGACGGGTCGGCGAATGAAGATTTCCGAAAAATGCATGATCCGGGTCCTATTCGTCGGCGGGGGCGTCAAGGGTGACCGACGTGTCGACCACGACCTTTGCCCCGTCGATCAGCCGGTTCTGGCCCGAGGTGACGATCTGCTGGCCCGCCGCAATGCCTTCGACCACTTCAATCCGCGCACCGGACCGGCGGCCAAGTTTGACGAACACCTGATCGACGACCAGCTCGTCATCTGCCTCTCCTGGCTGCACAACATAGATTGAATCGCCGTAGAGCGTTGATGTGACGGCCGTTTGCGGCACGGCGATCACGCCATCCTCGACCGGCAGGGCAATACGGACGCGCAGAAACTGGCCGGGGAAAAGGTTGCCGGCCTGATTGTCGACCTCGGCCCGGACTGACACGAGGCGCGAGTTCGGGTCGATCCGCGGTTCGATGGCGATGATCCGGCCCGTAGCGCTGAACTCGCCGACCTCGGTGGCGACGGTGATCTCGCGGCCCAGAACGAGAGCGCTGATCTGCTGTTCCGGCACGGCAAAGTCGACCTGCATCTGGCTTAGATCCTGCAGGGTGGCATAGATCGTGCCGGGCGTCACATACTGGCCAACCTCGATCCGCGAGATGCCGATGACGCCTGCAAACGGCGCGGTCATCCGTTTGCTGTCGAGCGCGGTCTGCACCTGTGCCACTTCGGCGCGCGCACTTACGGTCTGCGCTTCGGCGTTTTCCATGGTGTTGGCGGCATTGACCCCGCGCGCTGTCAGCGTTTCGGTGCGGCGCAATTCGGTCTGCGCGACGCCCAGAGCAGCCTGCGCCGCAGCGAGCGATGCCTTTTCGCTGTCATCGTCGATCTGAACCAGCGGCTGACCTTCCGTCACGGCGTCGTTTGCCGCGAACAGGATTTCGCGGACCAGCCCACCGGATTCAATCGCCAGATCAACCCCGCGTGCGGCCAGCGCCGTGCCGATGGCGTCGACCCCAGGCTGCCAGGTCACCGCTTCAACCGTTTCGGCGGTCACAGGCACCGGAGGTGGCGTCATCCCCGAGAGGAACTGCGCGATCATCCCATCGCGGAAGTACTTGAACCATACAATGCCGCCGACCACGATCCCCAGAACGACGACCGCGATGACAAGTCGCTTGAACATGGACTGGCTCCGTTTCTGCAGTCGCTGCGGACCGGGATTGTGATCTTGGATTCAACGTCCTGACTGGACTGGAGAGTTCAGACAGTCAATCGTCGAATGCGCGATCTGCACTAGTCAGAGCCAAATTTTTCCCTCGGCGCGCATTTGATTTGCGGTATTGGCGGAAAGGGCAGCCCCGGAGATCAAACCTAAAGGTCTTGGATGCCCTGCCCTTCCCCAAGCGCCCATGTGAAAAAGGCCCGCAAGTTGCGGGCCTTTCTGCAAGTCATGACACGGATCACATTTCCGCGTTGGGCAGACCTTCAAGCTGTTCCTGCGTCATCTGCACATAGGCACGAAGGTCACTGCCGTCAGTCGCCTGAACAAGCTGCAAGTCGGTCACTTCAAGCGCAACCGGCTTTTGGCCAATGCCAAGGAATCCCCCGACATCCACGATGACTTGGGCAGGAGCGCCCGTCTCGGTCAGCACGATGTCCGAGATTTCGCCCAAGTCTTCTTCGTTCGGACCATAGACGCGCACGCCGCGCAGCTGGTCGCCGGTGATGCCCGCAGCATCGACGTTGGCATAGCCATCCATCGGCGCCATGCCACCTTCAACGGCACCATCGGTCGTGCCCTCTGCCGCCACAACCTGCCCTTGATCGACCGCTGCACCATCCGTCATCGGGGCGGCGGCTGGATCGGTCCCCATGTCGGCCGAGCGCATGTATTCCGGCGCTCCTTCGATAACCGTACGATCGGCGTTGATCACGAGGAAGTAGTCGTTCGCTGCGTCGGCCGTTGCACTGTCAGCGACAAAACGGATGTTCTCCATGCCAAGCGCGACTTGACGTTCGCCCATGCCGAGAAAGCCGCCGATATCGACCAGAACCGCATCGACATTGCCGTCGCGGGTCAGAATGACGTCATTGATCTCACCAATGTCATTCCAGCCATCTTGCACACCGGCATATTCCGCAGCGTCAATTGCTGTTTCGGCTGCATAAACACGCTTGCCAATGAAATCAGACGCGGCAATAGCAACTGGGTCCATTTCGGCACGGAACATGTCTTGTGCCGACGCGGCAGTGCCAAGCGCCATTGCCATTGCGGTCCCAAGTAGCAGATTTTTCATCATACTCTCCATGATTATCAGAACAGCGCCCAATTGGGGCACTCGGAGAAAGAACGTTGCCAGCGACGGTTGGTTCCAAAATCGACGCGCCAAAAGCGCAATGATCGGAAAGTCGCCGAGGGCAACAAAAGATCGTTACCTTCCCGGAACCGATCATCCGTTCATTGGTTGGCGGCCTTGGCCGCTGATGAGCTGCTCAAAGAAGCAGGGTCACAGGCTGATCTGCATCCGGCCCGGCGAGCCGAGGCAGATGGCCTACATCCGGCGTCTGGGCAGCCGCACGGCTCAAGGGCAGAGGCAGACTGCGTCATTTAAGCAAGACGTAGAGAGCGCCTGACGGCAGGTTTAACGTCAGGGAACCACCAGCTCTTGATACTTCCACCGCACCCATCGCCATGCCGTTCGCATCCAGCGCGGTGGCCTGCGACAGGCCGGGATTGCGGACCGCCAGGCTCATCTCGATCGTGTCAACTTGCCAGGGCGCGCCACCAAATTCTTCGACGACGAGTGCCGGGCCCCCTTCGTGTTGCACGGGTGATGCTCGCCAGCCTGTCGGTCGCGCAATGCTACCGATCTGAACCAGCAGGCGAGAAGACCGTGCAATCGGTTCACCATCCAGCGGGACGACGACGACGCTTGCGTATGGCGCCTTGCTGTCAAACGTCACGTCCTGCAATTCGATCCGAGGTCGCGCGGACAACGCCCCCAAAACGCCTTGCGCGCGCGGTGCATCAAGCGTCACGACACCCTGCCCCCAATCCCAGATCAACTGTCGCGTAAGGCTAGTGACAACACGATTTTCGCTGTCGACAAGGCCTTCCAGCTCCGGGTGGATAAAATCCGGAGTCTCGCTGCCGAATGCGACCTGAACTGGACCAACGAGAAAACTGTAAGCACTGACTTGTGAGGCCCCCAAAAACCGTGAAAGCAAATCAGTCTCACGAAGACTGAAATCGCGGTTCGGATCATAGCCTTGCCGCGCGACAACCAGTGGCCCTGCCCGCGACCAAAGGTCATCCAGACTGCGGTGCTCGATGACGACCGGCAGCGCCTCATCGATCAGCCCAAGGCGAAAGATCAAGGCAGCGGCGGGAAAAGCGCCGATTTGCTGGGGTGTCGCCACCTCCCATTTGCCAACGCTGGGCAAATAGCCATTTGCACTTTGCGGGGGGCTCCATTGGGTCTCGTCGATGGAAAACCAATAGCTGATATCCATGCCTGTCAGCGCCTGATATGCCGCCATCAGGATCGGGCCTTCTGACTGTTGCCACATTGGCGGCACCCAAAGGGTTTCGCTGATCATGTAAGGATGACCAACCGGCTGTCGGAGCGTTGTGGGAAGGTCCAAGGGTCGGGTGAGCAAACCGTCTTCGCGAAAGACATCCCCAGCGACAATCGCCCAGCCCTGATGCTCGCCCTCGTGCAGAGCACTGACATAGCGATTCACACCAATGACGTCACCAGCGGTGTAGGCATAGCGTTCCAGATCGTCCATCGCGACGTCGTCTGCTGTCCGCCAATTTCCAGCATTGAACAATTGCCGGGCGCCAATATCGTCGCGCAAGAAGCGTGCAATCTCGGCATGCCACTCTCGCATTGTTTCGGTCAGAAATTGGGCTTGGTCACGAAGCCTAACCTCTGCAGACCCAACGTCGCCGTCAGACGTCAGATACCAGATGTCTGAAAGGGCGATAACACCCTTGTCCCAGTCGTCTTGCATTCCATCAATCGGTCCCGGAGCCTCGCTCCAATTCCAGGCGTCTCTTGCGACGGCCAAAGAGCCATATTTCTTTTCAAGAAACTGTCCAAACAAAGTGCCCAGCAACGATGCCTCGTGCCCCTTTATGCCCCCAAAAGTCCAAAAAAGAAGCGAGTCTTCATTCTGCATCTGAACGATGGCGAGCGAAGGGTCATCCTTGAGCGCAAGACCGGTGTAGGGGTTTACAGGGATAAGCGTCTCACGCAGCCAGTTCTTGTACGCTTCCTGCAAGGCTGGTTCGAAGTAGATCAGCCCAGTCAGCCCACCGCTATCCCTTGGAACACCCCAGTCCTGGGCCGTCTCCGTTTGGACCGCATGGGGATAGTAGGGACTGAAGGTGGTGTAAATTCCCTCCTCCTTCATGGCCGCGACCAGTTGCCACAATCGGTCGCGCTCGGCCAAGTCAATCGCCGCAATCTGACTGCCCGCTTGACCCTGCAGCGCTATCTGGCCATGCAGCCGGACCATGTTGACGCCGCGCTTCGCAAGGAAGCGCGCATGCTGCCGGAGTTCGTCCAGTCCCTTTCTGGCGACATCGGTATTTACCGCCCAGAACCGGATCGGAGTGCCGTCGCCCCGCACAAACGAAGCGCCATCCGGAGACCGACCGACAAAGCCGCTTTGGCCTGCCACTTCCTCGTTCAGGTAAGAAAGGTCCAAAGCGGCGCTGTCTTCAAATGTATCTTCTTCAGGTTGGAAGGGCCAAGTCCCGACAGTATCAGCCGTTGCCATTGTTGCGCAAAGAGAGCTAAACAGGACAATGAAACAAAGCTTCATGGCGGGCCTTCCTCTTTGATCAGCGAAAAACAGGCCGCAACCTATCGGCGATCATTTCGTCCATCGTTCTACCTAGATTGGATTTCGCAGCTCGGAAACGGACGCATCCCCGAGTATGAATTTCAGCGACAGCCCGGTCAACCCAGACACGGGCGAGCTGCCATGCAGATTGCTGCAGATGCGGGGTAGACTGGTGTGGTACCTGCTGCACCTGATAAACTGCGTCCTTGCCACACCGCAGCGAATGAGACGGACGGCGACCTTTCCGTAACTATCTGACCTGACGGTAATCCCTTCCAGAACCACGAAGTCAGATCGTCAGCCTTAGTGGCTCTTGCCGTCCTCAATCCTGCACAGTCGTCTTTTGCGGCGCGACGTATTCCCAGGTGGGCCCAGCCATTGCCGTCGGAACCACGCCAGGCAAGGGGACACGCATAAGTTTCTGCGCCCGGTCGCGCAACTGATACATCACGGGCACAAGGGAGCGCAGTTGATCCTTGTTCCCGCTGAAAGCTGCCTCCAACCCATGCAGCAAGGCGCTGTAGCTTGCATTGAAGCTGTCAGACAGCGCCTGGATGTCGGGAAGTCCAACATAATCCTGTGAGCTTGGATCATCTCGCATCGGACAGACAGCGCTCCAGTCCACAACCATATCTTCGCCGCTTGGCAGAGCGTCATGAAGATCATCCGGCCGGTAGTATCGGCTGTGTAGGATTTCGTTGAACTTGAAATAATGGGCAACGTCCATTCGGTCTTCCCCGATCGGGCCTGGGATCCGGTCGCCGTCGCCCGCCATCCCGCCAAGATTGGCCCCCTCGCCCTCGTCCATGATCTTGTCGATAGCGCGTAGGGCCGATTCCTCGTTTATGACCCGAATGATCGTGCCACCTGCCCCATAATAGTCACTTGCACCGATCTGAAGGTCGGCATTGCCAATGAAGATCGAACCTTCACCATGTGTCTTGATTGCGGCCTTCAGGCGTTCCTTGACGAAAATGTAAAACCCACCAATCGTATCATACTGGCCTTTCCGTGCCTTGGCAGGATCTTCGACAGCCCGTTCCACTTCCCTAAAGGACTTGACCTGCGCACGATCAAAGCGACGCAACCTGAGTTCCGGGCCCTTGTCGCGCAAAAGCTTTTGCGGATACCTTGGCAACTGCTTCGGATCAGTCATGATCGGAGAACATCCGATTGCATTCATGACATTTGCCACCAGCACCATATGAAGCATTTCCTCAACCATGACCTGCCGGATCACCTCGATGGGCTCGGCGTTCACAATCTGGGGTGAACTTCGGTCATACTGCCCCTGTTCCTTGATTGAATAGCAGGCGGTTGCATAGGGGGGTATCGTCGAAAGCTCTACCATCAGCGCAAACTGCAGCAGGTCGCAAAGTTCTTGACGATCCTCTTTGAATGCCTTGTCTCCGGTCATGCGAGCGCCCTGTCTATTGCTTCGGCTGCCTGAAAAGCCATAGCGGCCATGGTCAAAGTCGGATTGGACGTTGCCGCCGTCGGCATTGATCCGCAGCCCACCATCCACAAATTGTCATGGTCATGAGTGCGCATATCGGGGCGGGTCACTGACGTCTTGGGATTGTTGCCAATCCTGTGGGTGCCTACCAGATGCCCGGCACCATAAACTGTGTAGCCACTGCCATCATATGTCAGATAGCCGTTGTCAGACGGGTTATAGTTTGTGAAGTTCTTTATACCAAGCCGCTGAAAAATCTGCATGCAGGCGCTGTGCCCGAAGGCCAAGCCTGCGCGAGAGTAATCCGAGATGTCGTAGCTGATCACGGGGCGAAACTCACCCATGGCGTCGACATAGGCCGGATCAATGGTCACCTTGTTGGAAGCATCCGGCATCTGTTCGACCAGCACGCCAATTCGAACCTGACGTTGCACATCGTGATAGAGTTTCTTCCGCAACTCCGGCCCGAAAAGATTGTCTCCCTCAACCAGATTCTTTACATCAGAGTACGGGGCGCCTGCTGCGAAATCCCAACCAGAGTTTCCAAGTTCCAAGCGGAACGCAGCCTTCTGGTCACGGAACGCACCATCGCGGAACGACTCGATCCCAGCGGTTGAACCGGGCCCACGGAAGGCGCCAATCGGTTCTCGCGCCAGCCCCCAGGCCATCATGTAGGGATGGTCCATGAGATTGCGGCCAAGTTCCTGACTTGATCGGCATAGTCCCGAGGCCAGCGCCAAGGTGCTGTTTTCGATCGCACCGCCTGCAAGAACATAAGTTTTCCCACGCGCCCGTCGCAATTCATACTGCGGCACGCCCGGGAACAGGTACGACTTGTAGACAATACCGCTAACCCGGCCGTTCACGTCCAACTCGACGCGTGTTGCAATGGCTTGCGTCCGGATCTTGAAACTCTTCTCGATCTCAGCGATCCGCGCTGGAGACTTGTCTGTATCGTCTGAATCAGTGGGTTTTCTAGTCTTGGTCTCTGCCAATGCCCGGGCATCTGCCAAGGTTTTCATGGCGTTATACTTGGCCTGAATCGGACAGATCGGAATACAGGCAGAATTGCCCTCGCAGCGTTGCCCCTTGAATGCAAAGGATCCGGTTGCCCCGCGTGGCTGAAAGGGCTCTACGCGCTCACCGCCTACATTGAACCCATCATCCTCTTGGACTGGGACGCGCGGAACCGAATTGCGACCCTGCGGAGTACTTGCAACTCTGATTTTCACGAAATCCAGACCTGGTTCCGCTTCATCGGCGAAATCGGGTCGATAGCCCGTCGCAATCGGGGTACCATCAACACCCTTCGCAAAATATGTGTCACTGTAGGAGCACGGAATCGCATGCATCGGAAACTTGTAGTCTTCCGAGAAATAGCCATGGGCGTCACTTGGACGCGCCAGATGGATACCCAAAGCCTCCGGGGTCTGGTCTTCAACCTCCGCCGATACTCCGATCTCCCACTCGGCCTTTTCGTAATATGGAAGCAAATCCTTGTAGGTGATGGGCCAATCAAGACCTTGGCCGTAGCGGGTTGCAGTCTCAAAATCTGCGGGCAACATGCGCAGAGATGTTCCAAGCCAATGAAGTGTCGTGCCGCCATAGGCACGCAGGTAATCGCTGCCAAATGGGATTGGCCCGCGTTGAACAAAATAGCCGTTGCTGTCCGGCGCGGTGCCATGCACGGAAGAAATATCAAGCACCGTAGGCGAAGGCACAGTGGGAAGATTCGGGTAAGGCGAATTCGGAACCTTTGCCAGGCTCAGGTAGAATTGGTCAAGATAGCCACGGTAGGTTTGCCAATCATCGCCATGATCAGCGCCCGCCTCCAAGATCAGGACGCGGCGCCCCTTTGCAAGCAACTGCTTGGACAGGATGCCCCCGGCAATCCCGGCGCCGACGATGACCACGTCATAGGTCTCTTCGTCATCCAGAGGTACATTCATGGTCTAAACCCCACCTTTTGGCGGCGCTTCCGCCCACGATCCAAATCCCTGCTGTTTGGCACCCATTGGATGCGCGCCAATTGCATCCCAGACCAACCCTTCCTTGTAGGCGAGCACGGAAATGACTCTTGCTACATCAAACCGTGACGCCCCAAACCGGCTGCGCCATGAAGGTGGCAATGGAACCCATTGACCGAGATACCAAAGCTGAATCAAGGTCCGCGCAAGAGGCCCGAGCTTTTCGCTTGATAGGTAGCGGGATCTTATCTCCAACGCGACAGCCTGTGGATCGGTTTCCTGCAACCGCTCAAGTTTCGCCGCACCATTAAAAAATTCGATCAGGATATGGTCCGGTACGACGCGACGGAATTGATGCCAGTACTCATCTGCGCAGCCAGTTCCGAACAGCTCCGCCCTTGAGTAGCCGGTAAGGACAGTACTGATCGCGACAAAGTCATCGATGCCATACTCGAATTCAGGTGCGGTCATCATTGTGATCCTGATCCAATACATCCATATAGAAACCTCGCGGCTCTATGCAGGCGGGAGGACTTTCAAAAATCTGCGCAGCAACCGGCGTCATATCCTTGAACAAAGCGCGCATGTCCTTGGTCATTGGAAAATCGTTCTTGCCGATCTCAAGCCTTATGCCAGCTGCCTGCGCGCCTGTCAGAATTGCTGTGTCGAACAACCCCACAATGGTCCATCGCGTCCAAACGGTTCGACCAAGCCCAGTTGCAAACTCCGGAATCGGCGTGGAGTCGGTCTTGGTCCACTGATACCCGGTGAAGTCCGACTGCAATCGGTACACGAAATCATCTGGGTCGTCGGGGCTGACAAGTTGTATCCGCCACTTCTGTATTTGCGTTGGCGGAATTCCGGTCGACATTGGGGCATTGAGCGATGGAACTTCGTAGTTGAAGACCCCATAGAACTTCGGCTCACCAAACACTTCGCGCCCGGCTTCGACGGCAACTTTGTTGTCTGCGGCCACATGCAGCCTTAGGTGGCCGATCGTCTCAGTCTGGTCATTGCCATACAGATATTCCCACAGCGGCATCTTTGGTACGCCCGGAACCCGATTGGCAGGGTAGGCCAAAAGGTTGAATTCAACCTCGTTTGTTGTGCCAAGGCCGTTGCTGTAGTGCGACGTGTAGCGTTGAAAATTGAGGACAATGACGGCACGGTCCTCATCTTCACCCTTCTCATTCTTGACGGGGAAGCGGGCAACGCGCAGTCCAGTGCCCTTTACGTAGGGCTCTGCCGCTTCCACGGAGGTGTACCAGTAGATCCATTGGCATTGCAGGGAGGCGTAATAGAATGGAAACGAACTGAATTGCTGTGGCAACTTCGGCATAATGCCAGACTCTGGCAATTGACCCCTACCCGGACTCTCTTTTGGCTTGGTCATCACATGTGCCCCTTGCTAAACCAATTTCCGGCCGCTTTGACGTATCGAAGACGCATGCGGCGTTTGGTCGTGCTTGCGTTCCCCAGACAGGTTGCAACTTGATAAGTCATTCCGGTCCACTCCCCTGTTGTTCCAAAGCCCGCAGCAGCGCTTTCGCATCGGTGGCGGCCTGACTGTCTTCCTCGAGTTCCGACAACACCTTCCCCAGCAGTTCGACCGCATGAGTGCGGCCTGACGGTCCATCGGCTGCACGGGCGATGCTGACCGCAGCCCGAAGCTGCGGAAATCGCATGCCAGTTTCTGCCGCGATGTCATGGGCCTGCTGCCAGAATTGCTGCGCGGAGTCTAAGTCTCCACTTCGATTTGCAATTTCGCCGTTCAGGCGGATCAATTCAGGGCGCCAGAACGCCTCGCCACTGGTTCTTTCAAAGGACTGAGCCGCGCCGATCAATTCACGGGCTTTGTCAAACTGATTCAGATAAAGCGCTGCATCGGCATGCAGGTATGCAAAGTAGCTTGAGCCGACACCCGAAGCCGTGCCGTGCCATTCTGCTAGGCCCTGTTCAATGACGTCCAGCGTAGTGTCACCCAGTTCCTCCCGCCTCGCCCAGCCATTCATGATGCGTCCCCAGCCAAGCCAGAAATGAAACGTGTTCGATTCCGACAAGGCAATCAGATCTGCCGAGCATTTCTTGAGCGCCGCTTCGTCGCCCAGGAATTGATAGACCCAACTGGCAAATGCTGACGAGAATGAAATGGAGAACGGATGGTCCGTTTCATGCGCAAGCACGAGCGCTTTCTCGATTGCAGTCCGCGCGGCATGGCTGGATCCTGCAAGCCAGTGCCCGATGGCCGAATAGGCGTGCAGAGCGACCGGCAGATCCACGACATCGAAGCCAAGACTGTGCCGACGATCTTCCATCGTCAGTTCGATTTTCAGACCACGCTCAAGATGGATCATCGCGTCATGCGGCCGACCCAGGTAGATCAGTACCGACCCCAATGAACGCAGAGAGGCAGCCGTCAGAACGGGGTTGTCCGGACCATCGAGGAGCGACACGAGGAGTTCGGCATGTTCGAGGGCACTTGCATATTCCCCCCCGATCAAGGCCGAACGGAACTGGCCATAAACGACCATGAACAGTTTTTCGGTCTCGCCGTACTGGCCGCAAAGATCGCGGGCCCGGGCATAGGCGGTTCGGACTTTCTCCTGGGCGTAGCCGTGCACCGAGGCCAGCGGAACTGCGACCGCAATTTGAAGGTCCAATTCACGACGGTCGCGTTCAGCTGTGGCCGGGCTGTGTGCAAGATTTGCCAGCGCTTGACGCAGATGTTCGATTGCCTCCACCGAAGCTGACCGCGACATGGCCACGCGCGCCGCGGTGAACCAGTATGTCTCAGCCTTCAGATGGTTGCGGGCCAACGTGAAATGATGCGCCAGCAGCTCTGGCTCGCGTTCGGCCGTGTCCGGGAAATCGCGTTCAAGCACCTCGGCAATCTTGCCGTGCCATTTGACTTGCGAGACACGCAACATCGACTGATAGGCCGCCTCTTGCACAAGGGCATGGCGAAAGCGGTAGGTCGGTTCGTCCCCATGGTCGCCAACCGGCACTACCAGGTCAGCATCAATCAGTTTTGTAAGTGCGGCCTGAACCAGCGCGTCGCTTCCGCCTTGAACGCGCGCCAACAGTGGACGCTGAAAGGTTCGGCCTATGGCGGCAGCGACTTGCGCCACCTCCTTGACTTCGGACATGCGGTCAAGGCGTGCCAGAAGCGAGGCCTGCAGCGATTCAGGGATGGAATGCAACAGATCCTCTCTGAAATCGGCAGTGCCTTCCAGAAAGCCTGCCTCAACGATCATCTTGGTCAATTCTTCGATGAACAGCGGCACGCCGTCCGTTCTTGAAACAATCTGCTGCATCAACGGCTCGGGCATGGGCCTGCCAACAATGCTTTCAATCAGCTTTATCGACTCGCGGCGGCCCAACCGGTTAAGTTCCAGTGCCGAGACATGCGCCAGGTTTTTCCAGGGCGACTCGAACTCCGGGCGTGCGGTGATCAACATCAGACAGCGCCGCAATGGCATGGCTTCGATCCAGCGCGACAGAAATTCCAGCGTTGAAGGATCGATCCAATGCACGTCGTCGATGAGCATCAACAGGGGCTTGCGCTCTGACATCGCAGCACAAAGCTGCAAGAGCGCCTTTATGATCTTGGTCTTCTCGCGTTCTGGGAATGACGGCGGCCGGACCATGCCCGTAGCATCCGGAACGCCCAGAAGTTCCAAGATCGGTTCGCCAACCAGAACCGGATCAAGCTTCAGGTCGGCGAGATAGACCAACAGCTTTTCGCGCTTGAACTCGATCGAATCCGAGTCCGCCAAGCCCAGCAAGGCCTCGAACGCCAATCGGACCGAGTAGAAGGCGCTATTCTTATGGATCACCGATCCGAACAGCGCCAATCGGCTGGTGGTCCCCTCGGCCAACTCCTGGTCCATCGCGAAGACAATCCGCGACTTGCCTATCCCCGCCTCGCCGGAGATCACCATGACCTGCCCGTCACCCTCGATCGCGTCATTCCAGCGGGTTGCGACGAGGGCTATCTCGGCATGGCGGCCGATCGTCGGTGTCTTTGGATGTAGGGTGTGGCTCTCGATAAAGGCCGATGCCGTCGTCGGCCGATGCGCCTGAAACAGTTCGATCGGCTCGCGCACTCCGTTCAGCGCTTGCAGACCAAGCGATTTGAACACCAATTGCGACCCGATCAGCCGCCGCGTCGATGCTGACGCCAAGGTCTGCCCCGCTTTGGCATGGGCTTGAATGCGGGCGGCAATGTTCGGGGTATCGCCAAACAGCGAACGTTTCTCTTCATGGATGCCAGAGCCGGTCTGTCCGATAACCACAAACCCAGTATGCAAACCGACGCGCACCTCGGTTTGCAGATCATAGTCCTTGAAAAGACGTCCGATACCGGGTGCCGCATCGACGATGTCCAGCCCTGCAAGGGCAGCGGCATAGGCGCTGCTTTCATGCGCGGCCGGATAGCCAAAATAGACAACGACTCCGTCGCCAACAAAATTCGCAACGCTTCCATCGTACCTTGCCACTATGTCGGTAACGAGTATGCGGTATTGCGCGATCAGCTCGCGGTAGTCTTCGGGATCAAGCAGCCCGGAAATCGCAGTCGATCCGACAAGATCGCTGAACAACACGGTGACTTGGCGCCGCTCGGCATGGACATCGGCAGGGTCCGTTTGTTCACGGCTCGACGCCAAGGCCTTCTCGGAAGAAGCTGCGGCGTCGGGCAAATTGTACCTTGCATCGGGATTGAAGGGCGCGCCGCAGTCTATGCAGAACTTCGCTTCAGGCTTGGCTTCCGCACCACAGGTCATGCAAACGCGGGCAAGCTTGTTTCCACACTCCTGACAAAACTTTGCATTCGGAAGATTGTCTGTAGCGCAATTCGGGCACAGCAACGCAGACCCCCCAAGGCGTTCAACCGAATTCGGCCGACCCTTCAAAGCAATCAGGCCGCAAAGACCTCAACTGCTCTGAAACAGCAGGCCTTTATCCACAGAATGACGACAAGCCTTCAACAAACATATCAATATCACGGTATTTGTCTTTGACAATGGCCATGACTGCTGCCGGCACAGGGTCAGCAACCCGACACGCCGGGCGGCCCATCAAAGGGGCCCCCTGAGGTTCATCAAGTCCGACAATGGCGCGCAGTTCATCACCGGAAGGTCTGTGACTGAAGCGAGCCGGCCGAAGCTGATTGGTGCGTGGCCGGTTTCATGTTTCCCGGAAGGCGCTGCGAAAATAGTCCGTGAACGGCTTAAGCAGATAGGATAGCGGCGTTCGGTCTGTGGTGAGAATGAAAGCATCAACCGGCATGCCAGGAATGATGTCCACCTCACCCAGTTGCTGCAAGGCTGCCGCATCCAAAGCGATCTCGACTCTGAAATAGGTTATCCCGGTCCGCTCATCGGATAGGGCATCGGCCGAAACAAGCGTGATTTTCCCTGTCACCTCCGGCGTCGTGCGGGAGGGCAGAGAAGAAAAGACCAGGCGAACATCCTGGCCGGGGCGAACCTCGTCGACATGCGTGACCGGTACCCGCGCAGCCACAAGGAGCGGACGATCCTGAGGGACGATGAACATCAAGTCATCCGCCGGACGGATGACGGATCGCGGCGTGGTGACCGTCAGCCCAAGGACAAGACCTGAGGAAGGTGCCCTGACATCAAGACGTGCGATACGTTCGGCCAAGGCCCCTTCACGCTCCTGCAGTTCCAGTTGACGGGCTGCAACATCGCGCAACTCCGCCTCGGCCTTTTCACGCTGCTGGGTGGTCAGCGCGGTGATCTCGATGTCGATTTCGGTGATCCGCCCCGCTGCCTCCGCCTGCGCCGAGATCAACTCTCCCATCCTGCCCTTCAGTTGGGCGAGTTCGCGTTCAAGCCCCGAAACCCGGGTCGCTTGCGTCAACCCCTTTGCCAACAGGTCTTGCTGTGTCACCAGATCCGCCTCGAGAAGCCTTGTCTGGGTCGCGATTGCTTCTTGTTGTGCCGCAAGCCCGGTCATCTGGCTTTCGATCTGTTCGATCCTCGTCTGCCGCTGCTCACGTGCCTGGATCAGGGCCTCGGCTTGTTTGGTGAACAGACTTGCCTGACCAGCCAGAATTTCGGCGGCGTAAGGGCGGCCGGTCGCCGCGGCCAGCAGGATTTCGGGAAAAACGACGGTATCCGACTCGTCGCGCTGCGCTTCCAGCCGCGCCCGTCGCGCACCCAGTTCCAGAAGCTGGTTTTCGACAATGGCCAGCTCGGACCGCAGCGCGCTGCCATCCAGTCGCAAAAGGACATCCCCTGCAGAGACGTCCGCGCCGTCCTGGACGAGAATCTCTTCGACAACGCCACCGTCCGGGTGCTGCACCACCTGTCGGTTAAGGGAAACTTCGATCCGGCCGGGAGCGATGATCGCACCGGCCAGGGTGGTGAAGATCGACCAGACACCAAGCCCCGCCACCAGAAGTGTCAATGTAAGAAAGCCCCAGAACAGCGGCCGTGTTGCTGACCACTGCGCGTATGGCGCGCTCACGGCGCAACTCCCGGGGCGACGGGCTTCAGGATCTCGGTATGGTTCTTCACCTGATCGCGCAACACCTGGTCACGCGGACCAAAGGCCTTACGCAGCCCATCTTCCAGAACCAAAAGCAGATCACATTCCTGAATCGCCGCTGGCCGGTGCGCCATGATCAAGACCGACTTCCCCTCGGCCTTCATCGTCCGAATTGCTGCGTTCAGAGCGATGGAGCCGGTGTTGTCGAGGTTCGAATTCGGCTCGTCCAGGATCAGAAGGACCGGATCGCCATAAAGTGCCCTTGCAAGGCCGATCCGCTGCATCTGACCGCCGGATAGCCGCCCACCCGAAGCGGACACGCGTGTATCATAGCCTTGCGGCAATCGGACGATCATGTCATGGGCATCCGCCTTCTTGGCAGCTTCCACGACCCGTGCACTGTCGGGCTGTATGTCCAGCCGCGCGATGTTTTCGGCAATTGTTCCGTCGAACAGCGTGATCCGCTGTGGCAAGTAGCCGATCAGACGGCCCAGAACATCCGGGTCGTACTGGTCGATCGCGGCACCGTCCAGTCGGATCTTGCCAACCAGCGGTCGCCAGACCCCGGTCAATGCCTTGGCGAGTGTCGACTTCCCCGCACCTGAGGGGCCGATCACGCCAAGGGCTTGTCCGGGCGCAAGTTGGAAACTCACCATACGCAAGAGGGCTACCTGTTCACCCGGAGGACCGATGCTGACGCCCTCAACCTCCAGAATGGCCCTTGGCCGCGGCAGTGCCGTGCGCGGCTGCGGTATTGGCTCCCTCTTCAGAAGTTCCGCCAGCCTGTGCCAGGCCTCGTTTGCACGCTGCGCCAAAGACCATTGTCCGACGGCAGTTTCGATCGGTGCCAGCGCACGGCCCATCAGAATGGATCCTGCAATCATCGCCCCCGCTGTCAACTGGTCCTGCAGGACGAGCCAGGCCCCAAGGCCCAGCATGGCCGACTGAAGGAAAAGCCGAAATGTCTTGGTCAAGGCGCCGAAACCACCAGCCACACCTGCAGCCACCATTCCCTTGGCCAAAGACGTTGTTCGCGCACTTTGCCAACGGTCAAAGCCAGCGCCAGACATGCCAAGCGCCTGTAAGGTTTCAGCCTCGGCCTTCAACTGGTCAGCGATCCGCTCGGATTGGACGGAAGCCAAACCCGCTTCTTTTTGCGGGGCCTTGGACAGGATCTGGTTCAGAACGGTCACCGCGATCAGCGTCGCGCCGCCCACAACCGCCAACCAACCCAGAAGCGGGTGGAATATGAAGATCGCAGCGATGAACAAGGGGGTCCAAGGCAGGTCCATCAGGGCGAGGAGGATGGGTGAGGCAAGAAATGTGCGGATAGCCTCAAGGTCGCGCTGCGCGGTGATCGCTGCTGTGTCGTTCGGTACGACTGCTGACCGCTTCATCGCTGCGGTAAAGACCCGACGGTCCAGCCGCTCCTGAAAGCGGGCGCCCACGATGGCCATGACTTTGCTTCGGGCGTATTCCAGCACGCCCATGGCCACGAACAACCCCACGACAAGGACGGAAAGCGCCACCAGCGTGGCCTCCGACCCGCTGCCCAGCACCCGATCATAGACCTGAAGCATATAAAGGGGGCCAGTCAGCATGAGCGCGTTCACAAACATGCTGAACAACAGCGCCGCCAGAGCAAGGCTGGTGGATTCGCGACGTGCCGATCTGAGTTCACTCACGTCCGGGATAGTACTACCTCGATCCTATACTGCTCCCCGAAGGTACATCGGAACTGTTAAACATCTGTCGTCATCTAGATGGCGTTTGTCAGGCCGGTTGAAGGCAGTGTGATCTTTGCCACGCCATCCCCGTTTGCATCAACAAGAACCTGACTGCCCGAGGCTTGGCCGCGGAATTGTCGGAAACCCGGCTGCAAGCGCACTCGCCAAGTTCGGCGACTGTACCGCCCCCCCACCAGAGCAGCCGTTGGCCGACGCGCGCGCGACGCAGCCGCGCGCACGTCGGCCAATTCACGTCAGAACACGAAGAAATCCGCGTTTGTCAGTGCAACACGCGTGTCCACAGTTGCAAAGTGCACCTTCGCTGCCGAACCGGTTCCGTCGCTATCAAAGTAGAGATTCCCGGTATCGCTTTCATAGATGATCCGGTCTCTCGCATCCGTCGCATCGCCTGTCATGTTGGCAGCGAAAGCCGATGCGGCAAGGGTTCCGCCGGACAAACCGATGAAGATCGCATTCTCCAGCCGGATCGAGTCGGCCAGAACGTCGAAGTCGGTGATCCTGTCAACATTTCCGGAACCGAGCGCAGTGTTGAAGACAAAGCTGTCCGCTCCACGGCCACCCGTCAGTATATCGCTGCCAAGCCCGCCATTCAGCTGGTTCGCCCCCGTGTTCCCGGTGATCGTATTGGCAAGCGAATTGCCGGTGCCGTTGACTGCGCTAGCCCCGGACAGCGTCAGATTCTCGACAAAGCGTACCCCGGCATTGGTGTTCAGGCTGAAAGTGACCGAGCTTTGCACCGTGTCGATGCCGCCCGCGTTGATCGTGCTGGTGGTCGTCGTGGTTTCGAATACCCGGTCACCGGTCGAGTTGACCAAATAGTAGTCATTGCCCGCCCCACCGACCATCGTATCGCTGTCGGCGCCACCGTTCAGCGTGTCGTTACCGTCAAGGCCGTACAGCGTGTCGTTTCCTGCAGCGCCGCGCAGTATATTGTCCCCTGAGTTGCCGGTCAGGATGTTGGCGCGGGAATTGCCGGTGCCCTCAACGGCGCTAGTCCCGGTCAGCGTCAGATTCTCGACAAAGCGGACCCCGGCATTGGCGTTCAGGTTGAAGCTGACCGAACTTTCCACCGTGTCGATGCCACCCGCGTCGGTGGTGCTGGTGGTCGTCGTCGTCTCGAATACTAGGTCGCCAGTGGAACTGACCACGTAAAGGTCGTTGCCTGCGCCGCCAACCATCGTATCGCCGTCTTCACCGCCGTTCAGCGTGTCGTTGCCCGCACCGCCGTTCAGCGTGTCATTGCCAAGCCCGCCGAATAGGGTGTTGTTGCCAGCATTGCCGGTCAGGATGTTGGCAAGCGAGTTGCCGGTGCCGCTGAGGTTGCCGGACCCGGTCAGTGTCAGATTCTCGACGAAGCGGATCCCGTCAGTGGTGTCCAGCCTGAAACTGATCGAGCTTTGCACCGTGTCGATGCCGCCCGCGTCGGTGGTGCTCGTGGTCGTCGTCGTCTCAAACACCTGGTCACCGCCCGAGGAGACAACGTAGGTGTCGTTGCCTGCTCCGCCCACCAGCGTATCGTTCCCTGCACCCCCGTTCAGCAGGTTGTTGGCAGTATTGCCAAGCAGCATGTCGTTCCCCGATCCGCCGTTCGCGTTCTCGATCAACGACCGGGAATCCCCATTGAACTGCAGCGCGTTGAAGATATTGCCGCGGGCATACTGCGGCCCAAGCCCGATCCAGTTTGTATCATTGAGGTCTGCCAGCTGTGCGCTGGAAAAGACCGAATGCCCGCCGGGAGTGAGGTCAATGAGCAGGTTGGTGCTGTAATTCGACAGGTTGTAGGTGTCGATCCCACCACCGTCCCAGATTGTCGCGAAGATCCGGTTTGCGCCGGGGTTGATCGCCACGGCACCATTGATCAAGGTTTGCCCGTTGGTCGGGTTCCACGTGTAGGTTGTATTGCCAGAGTTGGTCGAGAAATCGGCGCCATACATGTGCTGAAGCGCTGCAATGTCATACATCATGTAGGTCTGAGGCGCGCCCCAGGTTTCCCACGTCGCGTATTGGGTCGTGCCACCGACGAAACTGCGGTAGGTCATCACCGAATATTCGTTCGAGTCGATGTTTGCGGGCAGCGCGCCTCCGAAGGAAAACTCATGCCCATGCTTCAGGCCAAGCGAATGGCCCATCTCGTGAAGCATCGTATGCCAGCTGTAGTTGCCGGCCGCCGTCGGGCTGCGTGCGAAGGTTCCAAAAAATGAATCACCGCCATACATCGACCCGTCCGGATAAAATGCATAGGCGGTCGGCGCATCTGACGAGTTTGCGACCCGGATCGTTCCTGCACCCGAACCCGAGCCCGCGTAGTCGATCTTGATGTTTGTGAAGCCTTCGATCGCAAAGCCCCGAGCGGCGCTTACGCCTGCGTCGGCATCAAGTGCAAATCGCAGCGCGGCAAGCATTGCGGGGCTGATCTGCGAGAAGCCTTCGGACTGCGCGCTGGACCCATTGCCGTTGGAGTCCACGTAATATCCGGACTGATAATCGAACCTGCTGTCCGGATCGCTGTAGCTGATCGTCGAAGCCCAGCGGATGCCGGAGAGCAGCGCGTCGATGCCTGCGTTACCCGACAGCCCGACCGAGGTGGTAGTCGCCAGGCTGCCATTCTCGGCGTAACCGCTGGTATCGGAGGAGCTGGTTTCAGTTGTCGTCCCGATCGAGCAGCCAACGCAGCCGCAGCCGGGGGAAGTGGCGAAGGTTGCCTCTACAGTGACGCTGGGCGCGGCGACAGGCCCGAAGTCGGCCATGGTAAGCCCTGGGTCATCCAAGGCTGCCGGCAATGTCCAGGTCTCAAGGACGGGCATCGGCACGGCGATATTGTTGCGGGTAGCGGAGAAGTGCTTCGACATGGCTCACCATTAATTCCCAGCTTGAAGCCGGCAGGACTGTTGTTGTCTTTCAGAAGGGATTACCCTGTACTTGCAGGGTGTTCTGGCAGGCTTTCATCAAACGGAAATTGCTGGAAACATTCGCTGTAACTGTTTGACATAATGCCTGTTCACTTTGCACTACTGCTTGCCGTTACCTATCGTTATTTGCAGCCAGAAAGTTTGGCAATTGGAAAGTTAAAGCCGGTTGGGTCTGGCACTACGCGCATTGTCTCGCAATTGTCTACAGACCTGCGAAATTCGGCTTGATCTGCCAGATTTTGGCGGCCCCGCAGGGGGCCAAACCGATGCCGAAGCAGTCGGACTTGCCCAGCCTGCGCGACGCTATGAAAAAAGGCAGTCGCACCCCGAGCAGCTTCTGGCGATGACTTGAACCCGAACAAGACCACGATTCTCGTGTTGCTGGTCCGGCAATCGGCTTGCCGATTGTGCCCACGACCGGCATTATCCCACCCAACGATGCAGCGGGCGGGATTCCAGATGTCGGTCAGGTTCGTCAACTTGCCTTTGCTGACCCTGTCTGCCGGTTTGGCATTGTCCGCCGTGGCTGGATTTGCGTCCACTGCCAAGGCGGCAACAGTCGAGGAAAACCCCGAGGTGGCTCAGAATCAAGGCGACCAACCCGCAGCGTCGCCGCCATACTTTTTAACGCCTGAAATGTCTGACCAGCTTGCCTTTGAGCAAGCCGTCGCCGCAGGCAGCAGCGCAGCCCTCATCATGTTCCTTGCGCGCAATCCCGAAGCGAAGCAAGCAACTGAAGCACGGCAGCTCTTGGCCGCACGTCGGGCGCCGGACAGTAGTCAGGTCACCGAAGCGGTGGCTTACACGGATGCAGACGTGGTCCGCGCTTTTGACGCGGCCCGACTTGCAGGGACACGCGAGGGTTGGGATGCTTTCATGAAGCTGCATGGTGGGCACCCTCTCACTGCACAAATTCAGTACTTCATGCCCTGAGACGGAATGCGCATCTTGCCGTTCACATCCTCGGGGCTGGCAGAACGACACTGGATTTTTCACCAAGACCCGCGATGGCGCACCGTACCGAAGCAGTTCATCAGATCGTCCTATCATTGGAAATGTGTTGGGGACAAAACCCCGGCTTTCATGATGCGCTGCATGACTCTGGCGCAGCCATCCGCCGGGGATCAGCGAATGGCCGCGCGTCAGGCTGCCTTGCCGGACTTGATCCCGGAAATGGCCTGAATGAGGTTGTCTTCGGTCACTTCCTCAGACGTGAACGTGCGCATGATGCGGCCCGAATACATGGCTATGATCCTGTCCGAGACATGCAATACCTCGGGCATTTCCGAACTTATGACCATCACCGCATAGCCCTGCGCCGCAAGCTCGCGCAGCAGTTTGTGGATCTCTGACTTGCTGCCCACGTCAATGCCACGCGTTGGTTCGTCCACGATTAGGACCTTCGGGTGCATCGACAGCCATTTGCCGATGACGATCTTCTGTTGGTTTCCACCAGACAGGTTGCCCACCCGGGTCTTCCAACTGGGCGTCCGAATATCAAGACGGTCGCGATACTTGTCGAAGATCGCGATTTCCGCACCCTCGGCGACGAAAGGGCCGGCTTTCAGATCATCCACCTGCGGCAGGGTCATGTTGTCACGGCAACTCATGCCCAGGATAAGGCCCTGACCCTTGCGGTCTTCGGGCACAAGACTGACTCCGCGGGCAATGGCGTCCGCGGGGGAATGGATACGGATCACCTCGCCATCCAGCAGGATTTGACCGGAGGAAGGGTCGCGCAGACCAAATAGCGTCTCGGCAATCTCGGTTCTACCGGCCCCGACTAGGCCGTAGAAGCCAACGACCTCGCCCCGGCGAACCTGGAAACTTACGTCCTGATAAAGCTTCCCACAGCTCAGGCCGCGCACTTCCAGTGCGACATCGCCCAGTTCGTGATGCACGGCGTTGCGGCTGAGGTCGAGTTTTCGGCCGATCATCATCTGGGTGACGGCTTCCTCGTTCGTCTCGGCGGTTGCAAGCGTGCCCTGATACTGCCCGTCGCGCAGGATGGTGATGCGGTCGGTGATCTTGAAGATCTCTTCCATGCGGTGCGAGATGTAGATGATCCCGACGCCATCGGCCTTCAGATCGGCGATCACGTCGAACAGGACCACCTTTTCCGCGTCGGTCAGGGACGCGGTCGGTTCATCGAAGATCACCGCCTTTGCATCCACCGTCAGGGCGCGGGCGATTTCCACCATCTGCTGGTTCGCAATCGAAAGGTCGCCCACCCGCGTCTTGGCATCAAAACCGACATTCAGTTTTTTCAGAATAGCGCTGGTCTGTTCGTCCAATCTGGCCCAGTCAACGCGGCCGAAACTCTTGCGGGGCAGCTCGCCAAGATAGATGTTTTCGGCGACGCTCAGCTCTTCGGCCAGCGACAGTTCCTGATGAATGAACACGATCCCCATGCCCTTGGCTTCCAGCGGGCCGGACATGGTAACCCTCTTGGTACCCATGAAGATGTTGCCACTGTCCGGTTGGTGTATTCCGCCCAGCACCTTCATCAACGTGGATTTCCCGGCGCCATTTTCGCCCATCAGGGCGTGGACTTCTCCGGGCATCACCGAAAGTGACACTCCATCAAGGGCGCGCACGCCAGGGAAGGTCTTGACGATATTGTCGAGCCGCAGAACCGGTTCAGTCATACCTTCAACTCCTCTTTGCCCTTAGCGTTCAGCTGGCGGTCCAGGATGAGAACGGCGATCAGGATCAGACCGATGACAAGGTTGACCGTCGACGTGTCCGCGCCGATATGGCCCAGCCCCTTGCGCAGAAGCTGGATCGCGATCACGCCGCCAAAGGTCCCGATCACGTTGCCCGCCCCACCGGTGATCTTGGTGCCGCCCAGCACGACGGCGGTGATCACCCACAATTCGTAAAGCCGGCCGTCATTGGGATTCACGGAACCGCTTTCGGAATAGAACACCACCGCAGACAGCGCCGCCAGAAAGCCGATGATCGCGAAATTGATCATCATGTGGGGACCGACCCGGATCCCTGCGTTGACGGCCGCCTCGCGGTTGTCGCCAATGGCATAAGCGTTGCGGCCATGCACCGTCTTGGCCATGACGAACCAGATGACCAGAGTCACGATCAGAAAGACCCAGGACGCTGTGGCAAGGCCCAGAAATTCGGATTCGGCGATATCGACGAGCGTCCAATTCAGATGGCTTGTCGGGTTCTCGCCATTGAACATGAAGACGATGCCGCGGAACCCAAGCATGGATCCCAATGTGACAATGAAGGCATCAACGCCGGTTTTCCACACGATCAGCCCGTTGAGCGCACCAAGAAAAGTGCCAGCCAACAGCGACAAGAGCCACGCCACCGGGATCACCCAGTCACCCAAACCCGCGAAGATCGGCCAGGTCATGCTGTCCAGCAGGATGAACGCCGCGATGGCAAAGCTGGCGCCGACGGAAAGGTCGATGTTGCCGTTCACCATCACAAGGGTCATGCCCATAGCGATGATCCCGATCGGGGCCGACTGCTTGAGCAGCAGCAGCATGTTTTCGCTATCCATGAATGCCTTGTCGGAAAGCGACAGAAACTCGCCCGCGACGGAGAAGAAGACCAGCTCAAGGACGATGAATCCCCAAATCGCGCCGTTCTTCAGTGCGTTTGACACTCTACCTGATTGCAAGGCCACCCCTCCCTCAAGCCAAAGGTGACCAGAGCTTGCCGCGTTTGGCTGCGATATCGAGCCAGACAGCAAGGATGATGATGACCCAGGTCACCACGAACTGGACGTAGAATTGCATTCCTACCAGCAGCAGGCCGTTCTGGATGAACCCAAGGATCAGCACGCCGACAAAGGTCTTGAAGATTGTGCCAGACCCGCCCAATAGCGACGCACCACCAAGGATGACGGCGGCCAGAACCCCAAGTTCCAGCCCTTGGCCGACGGTATTCTGTGATCCAAGCGAACGGCTGGCCTGGATCAATCCCGCAGTCGCCACGCAGGCCGAGGAGATGAGGTAGCAGGTGAAAACCGTCCTCGCCCGCGGAATGCCTGAAAAGGTCGCTGCGGTTCCGTTTCCACCCACCGCATAGACCTTGCGCCCAAATGCGGTTTTGGAAAGAACGATCCCAAGGAAGGTCGCCAGTGCCCCCAGAATCAGGATTGGCAACGGGATACCAAACGCAGTGCCCTGACCGAACACGCTGAACCAAGTGCCTTCCTTGTCGGCAATGTCCATGTTCTTGCCGCCCGAATAAGTCAGCGTCAGCCCGTGGATCGCTGAAAGCATCCCAAGTGTCACGATCAGGGAATTGAGCCGGAGGTAGCCGACCAGAAACCCGATGAACGCCCCCAGGCAAAGCGTCATGACAAACATCGCGGGAATGGCGAGAAACGGGCCAATACGGTCATGCAGGTCCAGCACCACGATGGTCGAGAAAGACATCATGGAACCGACCGAAAGGTCCAGATTGCCGCTGATGACGACGAAGGTCACACCCAATGCCATGACCCCCAGGATGGCCGATGATCGCACAACGCTGGAGACGTTATCGACCGAAAGGAACTTTGGGTTGGCAACGGTGAAGGCAATCATGAAGACCGCAAAGGCGATCAGGATGCCTTGTTTGGCCAGAACGCTGCCGATCTGTTGTTTGGTCAATGTAGCCATGATCCCCTCCCTAAGGCCGCTGGCGTTTCTTGGCGTGTGCTCCGGTGCTCCTCCCCTGCGCTGAAGGTCAGACCAAGGTCATGCCTCCGTCGATCATGACAATCTGGCCGGTCATGTAGTCGCTGTCCCGTGAGGCAAGGAATGTCGTCGTTCCCGTGATGTCCTGTGGCGTTGCAACGCGGCCTTTCAGGATCTCAGCGGAAAACTCTTCCATCGCCTGACCCGGTCTTTGGGACGCCCCGATGGCGAGCAGATCCTGATCGACCTGATCCCACATTTCGGTGGCCACCACACCGGGCGCGAAACCAGTTACCGTGATATCATGCTTGGCCAGATCGCGCGCACCCGATTGCGTCAACGACACAACGGCGAATTTCGAAGCGCAATAGGGTGCCACATTGTCAAATCCCTGCCGACTGGCGATCGAGGCCGTGTTGATGATCTTGCCGCCCGTGCCCTGCGCGATCATCTGGCGCGCGGCTTCCTGCATGCCGATCAGGCAGCCCAGCCCGTTCACGCCCATGATGAAATTCCAGTTCGCCTCGGTCACGTCCATGAAGTTCATCGGCTTGTTCACGCCGGCGTTGTTGAACTTCACGTCCAGACGGCCGAACGTTGCGACGGTGTGGGCAATCATGGCGCGCACCTGTTCCCGATCAGTGACATCGACCTGCACCGAGGTGACGGCATCGCGGGGGCCATTCAGACGGCGAAGGTTGGCCTCGGCGACTTCGGCCACTTTCGCACCGTTTATGTCGGCAAAACAGACCATTGCACCTTCATCCAACAGCGCCTCGCCAATGGCGCGCCCGATGCCTTGGGCTGCGCCTGTCACAATGCAGACGCGGTCAGAAACACGACCCATTCTCCACCCCATTCTGCAAATTGCCTGAAACAAGGACATGCGGGATGCACCCGTGGCGCACCCCGCTGGATGGGCGTGTCTTAGAACACCGGTTTGGTGTAATCGCCCATGTTGTCCTGGGTGATCTTCGGCGTGTCGAAGTAGTTCAGGAACGGCACTTCCTTCCCGCTGAGAACGTCAATTGCCGTTTTCAGCGCCGCTTCCGCATCGTCCACCGGCGACTGGTAGATCGAACCCCAGTATTCACCGGCAGCCATCGCCTCGTATCCGACGGCAAAGTTCGTAGCACCAACGAAGATGATCCCTTCGCGCCCTGCCGCTTTGGCGGCATTCAGCGCGCCCACGCCCATGTTGTCGTCCCCGGCATAGACGCCGTCGATGTCGTCATACTTGACGAGGAAGGCTTCCATGACCTGCTGTGACTTCTCGCGGTTCCAGTCGCCGGGTTGGGTATCGACCACGGTCACATTGGGGCAGACTTCGGGAAGACGGTCCTCGAAACCCTTGGCGCGCTCGATGGCGGTGGTGTAGCCCGGCTGGCCCGTGATGTGGACAACCTTGGCCTCGTTCTCGATGCCCATGGCGATGAACTTGTCACACATGATCTCGGCCGCACGGGCGCCTTGGGTGATGTTGTCAGGCCCCGAAAACGACTTGACGAAGTCAAAGCCCGCTTCCGCGATGTTCGAGTTGGTCACGATGACCGGAATGCCCGCCCCATGCGCCTTGCGGACGGCGGGAATGACCGCCTCGCCGTTGGTCGGCCAGATGATGATGGCGTCGACATCCTGCTGGATCAGATCTTCGACCTGCGCGATCTGGCGCGCCACATCTCCACCCGCGTCCAACACGACGGCCTCGACGTCGGCATTGGCTTCTGCTGCTGCGATGAACGCCTTTTCATAAGTCGTCTGATAGCTGTCGACACCGACATTGTTCTGCGTGATGCCGATTTTCATCGTCTCGGCTGAAGCGGTTCCGGCCAGTGCCAGAACGGCCGTGGATGCTGCGAGCAGGTTGCGGACTTTCATTTGGGTCTCCTCCCGATTGATGGCGGTTCTCCTCGAATTCCAAGACGCCCCGCCTGGACGCCTACGCATCACTCGGCTCACCGAACGATTGACCAGCAGTCTGCCGATTTGCCCAGCCCCGGACTGCAGCAAATACATCCATTTCGGATATTTTTTCAACCATAATGGATATTTTCCCGATATGTTTCGAACATCAATCTGAACATCTTCGGGAGTGAGCCCAGTGAGCGAACCCATTTCCTCCAATTCAGACAATCCCGCAGGGCCTGACAAGCGCCACCCAACCAAAAGGCACACAGCCACAATGAACGCCGTGGGACGACATAATCAAGGCAACCTCGTCTCGCCCCAGGCGCAGACCGATACGCTTGAGATTCTGTCCTTTCTGGATGAGTTCAGCGACGAGCTGGAAGATGCCTTGGACATTCTCGCACCCAATGCGCACCTCCGTATGGTGCTGCACCTGCTGCAGGGCAATTTCGCAGCCAAGACCGTGACACCGACCTCGCTGATCAGCGCAAGTCGCGTGCCCTATGCAACAGCGAACCGCCGCATGAAAGAGATGATCGACGATGGCCTGATCGAGATGCGGGCCAGAACCCGGACGGGCAAAAGCTTTTCGATGCATCCAAGCGAAAAGCTTCTGGCGCAATGGATGCAGCTGTCCGGACGTCTGCGCCGCCTTGCCGCGTCGCGGTTCGGTGGCCAGCCGGAAACCCAGGACAGTCGAGACTACTACTTTGGCGGCAGCTACGCGGCTGCCCAGTCGATTCCGCCGCTGCGCGTGCTCCCCGAACCTCTGAAGGTGCCGGGCGGCATTCGTGTTCTTGTACACGGCGACCCGACTTTCATGGTCATGGACAACCTCAAGCGCCAGTTCGAGCAGGTCATCGGCTCGGACATCAGCCAGCGCGCCTTCTCGATCGACCGTCTGCGGGAAGAGGCATTGCGGAACGCCAAGCGTGATCGCAGCCGCTATGACATCATCGCGGTTGACCTGCCGTGGATTGGCGAGTTTGCCGAAAAGGGCATTCTGATGCCGCTTGAACAGGTCATGGATCTGTCGCGGCTTGACCCTTCCGATTTCCACACTGCGGGTTGGAAAGGCGGCCATTGGGGTGGTCGCGCTTTTGGCGTGCCGGCTCAAACCACGCCCGAGCTGTTGTTCTACCGCCGCGATCTCTTTGCCGAGGCCGGGCTGGAACCGCCTGCCACAACCGATGCGCTGCTTCACGCGGCAAGAACGCTGCATGACCCGCGCCGCGGACGCTATGGCATTGGCTGGAATGCCGCGCGGGGAACCGCGCTTGGCCACACCGTGCTGATGACCCTCGCGGATTTCGGGCAACCGATCCTGAACCTGCCCAGGATCGCGGGCGGATTTGATACGGATCATCTGGCCGAAGGCGATTATCGCGCGACCATCGATACCGAAGCGGGCCTGCAGGCGGCCGAATTCCTGATGGAGCTGCTGAAGTATTCCCCCCCCGACATCCTGTCGATGTCCTGGTACGAACGGGTTCGCCCCTATGCCGCCGGGACGATCGCGATGGCATACGGCTATACGCTGCTGGCCCCGTATTTCGAACTGGATGAAAGCTCGCCCGCCTACGGTCAGACCGGCTACCTGCCCCACCCCGCCGGTCCGGGCGGCAGCCCTGTCGCGCCGGTTGGTGGCTATGTCATGGGCATACCGGCAAATCTGGCGCCGGATCGGATACCTGCAGCGGTCGAGGCCTTGACCGTTTTCACCTCGCCCGAAGCGCAGAAGCTTTTCGTGCAGAATGGCAGCCGGACCAACCCTCGCTACTCGGTCAGTTCTGACCCGGAAGTGCGCCGCACCTCATCGATCTTCGAGGCGGTGGATGGGATGGCATGGCGCGACGAACTGCAGTTCTGGCCTAGGCCGCCAGTGCCCGAGATTTGCGACATCATCCAGATCTGCGGCGAGGAATTCCACGACATGCTGCGCGGCATCGTGACCCCGCGCGAAGCGTTGAGCCAGGCTCAGGACCGGGCCGATGCGCTGATCCGACAATCCAGGACAAACGTGATCTGAGGAGGAGAACACAATGCACCCCAATCGTCTGAAAGGTAAGAACATCCTGATCACCGGTGCCGCTCGCGGCATGGGTGCGGCCAATGCCGAAGCCTTTGCAGCGCAGGGTGCCAATGTGTGCCTTGGTGACCTTGATCTTGACGAGGCCCAGAAGACAGCCGACCGGATCAACGCTGCCGGAAATGGCAAGGCCATCGCGGTCCGGATGGACGTCACCAAGCGCGAAGACAACGCCGCCGCCGTGGCTGCCACGACCAAGGCGTTCGGATCGATCAACGTGGGGGTCTTCAATGCCGGGCTGAACAAGCCCCGGTTCTTCATGGATATCGATGAAGACAACTGGGACATGATCATGAACGTCAACACCAAGGCGATGTGGCTGGGCATGCAGGAAACTGCCCGCCAGATGATCGCCCAGGGTCCGATGGCGGATCATCCCTACAAGCTGATCAATGTGGGCAGCATCGCATCGCGCAAGCCCTTGGTGGACGTGACCGTCTATTGCACGTCGAAATATGGCTGCCTTGCGCTGACCCATTGTGGCGCGATCGGACTGGCCCAGCACAACATAACCGTCAATGGCTACGCACCCGGCGTGGTCGTCACCCCCTTGTGGCAGCAGCTCGACAAGGACCTCGTCGACATCGGTTTCAAGCAGCGCGAGGGTCAGGCCTATGACGACATCGTCCGCGACGCACTGCAGATCAAGCGCGTGTCCTATCCCAAGGACATCGTTGGCACGGCGTCTTTCCTGGCCAGCGACGACAGTGACTACATGACCGGCCAGATGGTCCACATCGACGGCGGCTGGTGCATCCAGTAAAGCGCCGCCTTCCAATAAATTCAAACACTTGACGGGAGCGTTTCGCGCCTCCGAAGGAGAATCCAATGTCTCGCGCACTCATGCCAAACCTGCTGACGCCTCAGGATCTGGAACCCAATTGGGAATGGCGGGAACGTCTTCCAGCCTGGGGCCATACGACGGTGGATTTCGAACGCCGCATCGATCACGACCGTTTGCGCCGCTATCGTCTGGCGCGGACCAGACAGGCCTTGCAGGCGTCCAACGCAGGCACGCTGCTGCTCTTTGATGTGAACAACATCCGCTATGTGTCGTCCACCAAGATCGGTGAATGGGAACGGGACAAGATGTGCCGGTTCTGTCTGCTGACCGGCGATGACAGCCCCTATGTCTGGGACTTCGGGTCGGCTGCGATGCATCACAAGCGGCATGCGGACTGGCTGGAACCCGATCACTGCCTTGCCGGTGTCGTCGGCATGCGCGGCACGATCCCCCCCGAATTCGGCTTGATGCAGAAATACGCCAAGCAGATCGCCGGCCTGATCCGCGATGCTGGAATGGCTGGCATGCCGGTCGGTGTGGACTATGCCGAAACGGCGATGTTCCACGCGCTGCGGGAAGAAGGCATCAATGTCGTCGATGGGCAGCAGATCATGCTGGCCGCGCGCGAGATCAAGAATTGGGACGAAATCCAGTTGCTGACCCAGGCGGCAGCCATGGTCGATGGCGTTTACCACATGATCTATGAAGAGCTGAAACCGGGCGTGCGCGAGAACGACATCGTCGCCCTCTCGAACAAGATGCTCTACGAAATGGGCTCGGACGACGTCGAGGCGATCAATGCCATTTCCGGCGAACGCTGCAATCCGCATCCGCACAACTTTACCGACAGGCTGATCCGGCCCGGCGATCAGGCGTTTTTCGACATTCTGCAATCCTATCAGGGCTATCGCACCTGCTACTACCGCACGTTCAACGTGGGCCGGGCGACCCCGTCGCAGAACGACGCCTATGTGAAGGCGCGCGAATGGATCGACGCTTCCATCGCCATGATCAAACCGGGCGTGACCACGGACAAGGTGGCCGCTGTCTGGCCGACTGCAGAAAGCCTTGGATTCGCGAACGAAGATCAGGCCTTCGGGCTTCAGTTCGGGCACGGTCTTGGCCTTGCCCTGCACGAACGCCCGATCATCAGCCGGGCGATCAGCATGGACCACCCGATGGAGATCAAGACCGGCATGGTTTTTGCGCTGGAAACCTATTGCCCGGCGACGGACGGCTATTCCGCCGCCCGGATCGAGGAAGAGGTGGTCGTGACGGAAACCGGCTGTGAGGTGATCAGCCTCTTTCCGGCAGAAGAGCTGCCCATCGCGAACCGGTACTGACAATGGGCAATCCGTTCGACCTGACAGGCCGCAAGGCCCTCGTCACCGGCGGTGCAACCGGCATTGGCGAAGGCATCGCCCTTGCCCTTGCCCAAGCCGGGGCCGATGTGGCGCTGACCTATCGCAGCCATCAGCCCGACGAAACCATTGCGAAGATCGAGGCAATGGGGCGCAGGGGCGCCGCGGTGAAAGCCGACTTCGCCGGGATGGACGAAGCAGCGGCTGAGCGGGTGATTGGTTTTGCCGCCAAGGCCCTGGGGGGGCTGGATATCCTCGTCAACAACGCGGGCATCATCCACCGCGAGGCATCGGTGGACATGCCTCTGGCCGACTGGCGGCACGTGATGGCGGTGAACCTCGACTCCGTCTGGCTGCTGTCACAGGCGGCTGGAAAGCGCATGGTCGCGCAAGGATCGGGCAAGATCGTCATCGTGACTTCGGTTCTGGGCACCCAAGGCGGTCTGCGCGTGCCCGCCTATGCCTCCAGCAAGCATGGCGTGATCGGCCTGACCCGCGCGCTCTGCAACGAATGGGCACCCCACGGCGTGAACGTGAACGCGATCGCCCCCGGTTACACCGCTACCGACAACACACAAGCCTTGCGGGACGATCAGGAACGATCAAAGGCCCTGCTTGAACGCATCCCGGCCGGTCGCTTCGCCGAACCGCATGAGATTGCGGGTGCCGCCGTCTTCCTCGCCTCTGACGCATCCGCCTATTGCCACGGCAGCGTCGTGACGGTGGATGGCGGTTGGCTTGCCCGCTGAAAGGACATCATGGAACACCCGCTTCACGGAAAAACCGCCCTTGTGACCGCCGCCGGCAACGGCATCGGTCGCGCTTCGGCCGAGGCTCTGGCCCGGCGGGGCGCCATGGTCATTGCCACCGATATCGACGGTGCGGCGGCCAGCGCCGTTGCCGCCGGAACCGACCGGATCACAGCCCTGCCGCTGGATGTGCTGGATGCGGCAGCCGTTGCCGCGATGGTCAGTGGCAGCCCCTCGGTCGACATTCTTGTGAACTGCGCGGGCTGGGTACATGACGGCTCGATCCTCGATTGCGACGACGCGGCATGGGATCGGTCGTTTGACCTGAACGCCAAGGCGATGTTCCGGCTGACCAAGGCGGTTCTGCCCGCGATGCTGGAACGAAAGTCGGGCACGATCATCAACATCGCGTCCATCGTCTCCAGCCTGAAGGGAGCGCCGCGACGCTTCGCCTATGGCGCGTCAAAGGCGGCGATCATCGGCATGACCAAATCCATTGCCGCCGATTTCGTGAAGGATGGCATCCGCTGCAACGCCATCTGTCCGGGAACAGTGGAAAGCCCGTCGCTTAGGCAAAGGCTTGCAGCCACGGGTGATTTTGACAAGGCACTGTCCGATTTCAGGGCCCGTCAGCCGATGGGTCGCCTTGGAATGCCCGAGGAAATCGCCGCGATGGTCTGCTATCTGGCGGACGATCTAGCGGCGTTTACGACCGGGCAAACCTTCGCTATCGACGGCGGCTGGTCGATCTGATGCGCCTGGACCGTGCGGCCTCCATCGATGATCTGCGCGCCATGGCCAAGCGCCGGGTTCCCCGTTTCGCCTTCGACCTTGTCGATGGCGGGGCGGAATCCGAACGGAACATGCGGCGCAATGTCGAAGCCTTCGAAGAGGTGGAACTGACACCGCGCTACATGGTCGATGTCTCACAGATCGACACGTGCGCCATGCTTTTCGGTCAGACCTACGATCAGCCTTTCGGAGCGGCCCCAATCGGCATGCTGAACGCGTTCTGGCCAAATGCCGACCTTATACTGGCCCGGATGTGCAAGCGCGAGAACATTCCCTATGTGGCCAGTTCCGCGGCCTCGACGACGCTTGAACGCCTTGCAGAGGCTGCCGACGGGAATGGGTGGTTCCAGCTTTATGTCTCCAGTGACACCAGCGTCACCGAAAGCCTGATCTCGCGCGCCGAAAAGGCTGGCTACGACGTGTTGCTGGTAACGGCGGATGTTCCAGCTGCAGGCAAGCGCGACCGCGACATCCGCAACCAACTCAGCGTGCCGTTCCGATTCACCCCGGACGTCCTGCTTCAGCTGATCGCCAACCCGACATGGTCGCTGGCAAGTCTTCGGCACGGAAAGCCGAACATCGCGAACTATGCCGATCTTCTGAAAGGCGCGACATCCTACGCCGATGTCCAAAAGACCCTCATTACCCCCGGGTTTACATGGGATGATCTCAAACGCCTGCGCGAGCGCTGGAAAGGCCACCTGTTGGTGAAGGGCGTCCTGCATCCCGATGATGCGCTGCGCTGCGCGGACATCGGCTGCGACGCAATCGTCGTATCGAACCACGGCGGGCGTCAGGTGGCCTTCGGTCCGCCCACGATTGAAGCCTTGCCACCAATCGCCGCAGCGGTACGCGATCGGATGAAGATCATCCTCGATAGCGGCATCCGCCGAGGCGCGGATCTGATCCGTGCGAAAGCACTTGGTGCCGATTTCGCTTTCGCGGGTCGGGCCTTGGCATATGGCGTTGGTGCCGGTGGGGCTCAAGGCGCCGACCGCGCCTTTGCAATTCTCAAACTCGAACTGGTCCGCGCGCTCGGGCAGCTTGGGACACGATCATTTGGAGACGTGGGATCTTCTCACCTCACCACCAGGTAGCCAGTAAGCCAAGGTCTGGGCCCATTAGTCCCCAAACCGAGGACAGGTTAATCCGGCGCGTGCGACGGCGGAGAGGGGGGTCTTTTGCAGCGGTCAACGGCTTGCGACCTGAGCCCTTCTTCAACCAAGCGCTGTCAGCAGCCGAATGATTTGCTGCATTCTAAATGACTCTCGGTCCAGCACCAGAATACGACCATCGACGATTGCATAGCGTTGAGTTTTGGGCAGCGGACGGCACCGCCAGCGGCACAGGGCACGCGACGGATACCAATGGGAACGAGCACAGGCTGTTGTTCTGAGACTTGATTTCAAGAACAAGAATGGCGACCAGCATGGGCTGATCGCCAGACTCGGTCAGAATGAGTTACTCTAGCCGATCCTGTTACCGACCGTCGAACTTGTCGCTCGGGCTGCCCGGCCAACCTTCACGATTTGCCTTGGTTTCTTTCGTGCCACCCTTTTCAGTACCAGGGTTCACGCCGTCTATGCCATTGCCCCAGCCATTGTTGCCTTTGGTCGGCTCCGGGTCCGGCTCCGGTGGTTCGCAAAGACATTCCGACGGCGGCTCTCCGCCATCATCTTCTGCGAAGACGGCCGAAGCTGCCGAAAGCGACACGGCAAACGCTGAAATCATCAGCCCGATATTCCTGAAAATCATCTTTTCCCTCCCACCAAAAGTGTCCCCAAGGGTAAGCACATATTCGATAAACCGGGGATGAACGGTCGACACGAAAATGCCCGGGAAAAGACACAGTATGTTTCCACACAGAATTCAATTCTGGTGAATGGCATCCGCAAGTCCGTGTTGCTGCACAATGCTGGTTGCACTGAACCTTCGTCCTAATGCTAGTCACCTCTTCTCCCAGCCAACGAAGATTAGCCGTCCGCTCTGGTTTCAAAGCATTCGCCACAGAAAGTTGAATATTTGGCCGAACGCCTGTAGGGAGTTGTAGAGCACCCCATGAGGCTTTTGCCAGCCTTCTGTTCCGGTTCCGCAAAGGAGTTGACCAAGTAGATGGACGAGCAGGAGTTCGACCAGTTTGCCCAAGAATACGATGCGCTGCTTCGAGACAGCATTGGTGCATCGGGTGAGGGCCCGGAATATTTCGCGCGCTACAAGGTCAAGGACATGGCGGACGTCTTCAGTCGTCAGAGCCCCGACCTGAGCGTCACCAGCGTTCTGGATTTCGGCGGTGGTGTCGGCGCGTCGCTTCCCTATCTGTCGGAATATTTTCCCCAGGCCGATATCACGCTTGCGGATGTGTCGCGTCGCAGCCTGGAATACGCAGCGCGGCGCGAGATTCCGCGGGTCAGCATCCTGCATTTCGACGGCAAGCGGCTACCCTTGCCGGACAATCACTTCGATGCGGTCATTGCGGCCTGTGTGTTTCACCATATCCCCGAAACCGAACACATCGCACTAATGGCCGAGATCCGCCGGGTGCTAAAACCAAAGGGATTGTTCTTCATTTTTGAACATAACCCCTGGAATCCTCTCACCCGCAAAGTGGTGGACAACTGCCCGTTTGACGAGAACGCCGTTCTGATCACCGGCCCGGAACTCCGCCGCAGAATGAAGAACGCCGGTTTTGCAAAGGTGGACGTGGCTTGGCGGATCTTCGTCCCCGGGGCTTTGCGCGCCATCAGACCCGTAGAGCGCTGGCTGGAATGGCTCCCGCTCGGCGCGCAATACCGGGCTGTCGGCTCTGCATGAACGGCATTGCACGACAGGCGCTGCGCTTCGGCGCAGTTGGCGTGCTGAACACCGGCATAGGCCTTGGCGCGATCTGGCTTGCGATGTGGGTCGGCATCTCCCCAATCCTAAGCAACGCCATCGGCTATGCAATCGGTCTTGTCGTTTCATTCAGCCTCAATCGCAACTGGACGTTTCGCCGCGATGACGGGCAAGAGGGCGCGCCCACCGTCCTGTCGGACATGACCCGCTTCGCCGCTGCTTTCCTCGCATCGTGGCTTCTGAACATCTCGGTCGTCTGGACGGGTTTGCAGTTGACGGAAATTTCGCCCTATCTGCTGCAGATCGCAGGAATGCTGACCTATACGGTTTCGTTCTTCTTTTTCTGCCGGATCTGGGCGTTCAAACGATAGGGATCGCGCAGCCCCAGCCGAGCTACCCGGTTTTCCCGTAAACGACGACAGTCTCATTGCTGAACACCGGCACATAGCCATCTGCGATGAGGTCGACCAACCGGTTGAGAACAGGCCTTTTCTGCAAAGCCGGGCTGGGCCTCTCGGTCGGTCCGGCCAGAAAACTCCTGTCGAAAATCATGTATGCCGGCGGAGTTTTCGCAAGCGAGGCGTCGATCTCGGCCATCCACGCGTCATAGTAAGGGAAACTGGCGTCGGCTTGGTCAATCACGATATTCGTGAACCGGTGGCTAGGCAGCCGTTCAGCGCGGTAGGCAAGGTCAAAATTCGTTCCATAGACGACGACAGTTTCGTCAGGGCTGCTACCAGCTTTGATCGTGTCGACGATCTCGCGGCGTTCCGCTTCCGTAAGGCCATGGTCTGCCGCCGGCCCGATCGTGCCGGACAACAGCAGCCGTAATCCCGTCTCGAACGTCATCAGCTTTTTCGCGGTTCCAGCGAAGGCGAGCAGCCCGATCAGCGCAAGGGCCGCGACGGCTGCCCTTGAACCGGCGCGGGACCCCGACGTGCGGCGCCACTGGTCAAGGCCGTCGAAGGCGACCGCCGCGAAAAGCACCAGAACGGGCAGCACACCAGCAAGGTGATAGCCAAAACCCTTGTTCTGCACGGCGAAGGATACTGCCGAAGTCGCCGCCAAACCGACCGTTAGAACAAGGGCGTAACCGAACCGATCGCGCCAAGCCCAGAAGCCGAACCCGATGAGGGCGAGAAAGCAAATCCAGTGCCATGACCGAACAAAAAGCGTGTCGAGGGTCACGCGCCAGTCCTGCGGTGGTTCGCCGAAGTAGACCAACAGGGAAAACTCGATGCTTTGCTGATACCAGTCGTCAAGAATTCCCAGCATCAGCCCAGCCATCACCGCCGCCCCAATGCCCGCCGCAAGGCCAAGCGCAAAGCCTATGGCCCGCCCAATGCGGCTCAGGCTGCGTGGGTGTGGCACTTTCAGCGGCAGAGCCTCAAGCAGGATCAAACCCGCGATGAAGGTAAGAAACGTGGGCCTTACAAGCACAGCGGCTGCCACGAAAACACCGGCAGCGAAGACCGCACTGAACTCCCACCGCCGACCGGGCATTGCCAGGGCGCAGGCAACCAGCAGAAAACCGGCCGCGTACATGTCACGCTGGCCCGCCATCCACCCCCCAGCCGTCACATAAAGCGGCGGATAGAGAAACAGAAAGACGATCGGGGCCGTCCGCCAGCCAGCGCGGAACAGGAAGGCCGCACCCGCGGCGGTGTACCCGGCCAGCATAAGGAAGTCGGTAAGCCGCCATGTCCAGGCATGCACGCCGAAAAGCCGGATCCCAGCCTCGTGCAGCCACATCGCGCCTGGCCAGTTCATATCGAAACTTCCGGCGTAATAGGGCTGACCTTGGGTCGCAATGAAGGCCATCCAGTCGAACTGGGACTGGTCCGGCGAGGGGGAAAGGGTCATGTAGAGAAGCGCAAGCACCACCATCATCGGCAGCCAGACCACCAGCACGATAGCGCGAAGGGCAAAGCCGCTCACGATGCGACCCCCATCAAATGCTCCCGAATGATCGTGCCCGCCGTCAGCGCCACGCCCTCTTGCAGACGCGTCGGCCGAAAGCCTTCCGGCAAGACCGAGGGCAGGAAGGACGTGTTGCGCGCATTGTCCGGACGCGGGTCAATTCTTAAAGTGAGTGTCTTGCCAAGACACCCCTCGACAAGGCGGACGATCTCGAAGATCGAAGCCGGCCGAGCCGAGGCAAGAAAGCAGGTTTCGGTCGAGACGCCAGACCTGTCGTTCGCTGGCCGCAGCAGGCGCGTTGCAACAAAGTGCCCAACGTCAGGCGCGTAAACATAGTCGCGGAGGGTCGTGAGCGAGCCAAAAATCGTCGCGTGGCGCTGCTGGACTGCCGCAGTGACGAAAGCCGCAACCAGACCGCGCCGGGCACCCGGCGTGTATCCGTAGACACTGCTGGGGCGCAGAATAAGGCGCCGCCCAAGGTCCTCATCCGCCCTGACACGGTCTTCCTGAGCGAGCTTGCCATGGCCGTAGGGGCGCAGCGGTACAGGCTCTGTGTCAAGACCGCAGGCTACCTGCCCCTCGAACAGACCGCCGGCAGAGCTGACATGGACGAAGGCTCTTTGATCGACAGGCAGCGTCGCCCCAACCCGCCTTGCGGTCTGTAAGACGTGTTCCAGGGCAACGAATTCCCCCGCCATGTCGTCCGGACCCGATCCGAATCCGCTGCGGCCTGCCGCCCATATCACCGTGACACCCGCGCCCTCGCTCGCCGCTAGTGTTGTCGTCACGGCGGCCTCAACGGCCCGCACCTGGGCAGGATCAGGGCGTGGCCAGCTCCAGTCGAACCGTCGCGCGACCACCCCCACGCCAACGCGCTGCACCACGCTTGCGATCGCGCCCCCAATCAGGCCCGAACCGAAAAGCAGCACGACTTCCGGAGCAGCAGTGGGCGTTCGGCCCCAGTCCAGAACGATCATGCAACCCCGCTCCTCTCTGCCATTGCAAGGTCGCTGATGTGCGGAATCTCGGCGACCGGCCTCTCCGCAATTGCAGTGCGGTTTTCAAGCCAATCGACAATCTGGCGGTCCCCTGACCTGTCGATCGTGAAGAAGGTGGGATGGCCATGCGCCTTCAGGACAAGGGTGGACAGATATTGAAGACAGATCCCCATCATGATCGAGATGAGGCCGGTGGACATGCACACTGCCACAAACAGCGATGTCCAGCCTTCGACGCTGATCGTTTCCGGCATGAACAGGCGCAGCATGAAGACGTAAATGCCGGCAATCACCGAAAACAGGAACAGGGCGGCCCCGATCCACAGACCAAGCGGCAAAAAGCGCAGCTGACCTGAAAACAGCATCTTTTGTGCATGGACGACCAGTTTCTTGAGGTTGTACCCGCTTCTCCCCGTCTGCATGAACCGTTTGTCGGAAAGGTTCATCTCAATCCCAGAGACGCGTTGCGTAAACCAGGTCAGCGCGATGTCGAAATAGGTGTTGTGCGTACAGACGCTCGCCGTCGCCCGGGCAATTGGCCCCCGGATCAACCGGAAGCTGTTCACCAGATGCAGCGTGGGGGTGCCTGTCAGCCATTCCGTCAGCCGTTTGACCTGACGCGACGAGCCGTCTCGCCAGCGTTTTCCGTGCACCTTGCCTGCGATCGGGCGTGCGTAGACGACATCGCATTGGTGCCGCACTGCGTGAAGCAGCAACTCCTCAACCCGCTCCGGTGGGTGCTGCAGGTCTTCATCCAGCGTCACCACCCAGTCACCGGATGAATGCAGTATCCCGCCGATGGTGGCCGCGTGCTGCCCGTAGTTCCGCGACAGATGAAGCGCCACGATCCAAGGCCTTGCTGCCGCCAGATCGTCGATCTTGGCGGGCGAACCGTCAATCGCAGCGTCATCCACCAAAAGCAGTTCACTAAGCCTAACCGGCGCCCCTTCCCGTTCCCAGTCGTCACGAATGCTTTCGACGGACATGACAAGGCGTTCGAGGTAGTCCTCTCCCGAGTACACAGGCACCACGAAGCTGATACTCAGGGGGCTTGGCATGTCTCGCATCGTCTCCTTGGTTCCTGTTCGTGTCCCACGGGATTGCGCGAAAGCGCCGACCGTCGGAAGGCCCCGAGGCAGATCAGGTCGCCACTGCGAGTAACCTTACAGTCAGAGTGTCATTGACGCATGCGATTGTTTCAAGGGGCAATTGTTGCCGTCGTGGGACAATTTCTGTCAACACCTCGGTGTCGGCCGTCTTTTGGCTGCGATGCTCCGGTCTGGCCCTTGCCGCAGCCCCTGCCCGTCCTGCATGGTGCCCGGGCCGGTGAGGCGCTGGCATGGGCAGGGGGCCGAGCGTGAAACGGATGATGATGTGGGGCCTTGCGATCCTTGTCCTTGGGCTGGCCGCGCTGGCCCTGTGGCTTTACACGCCCGACCGCCCCCGCGCGGCGCTGGAGGCGGCCTATCTGCGCGCGCCCGCTGATCTGGTCGACGTGGCGGGCGTCCGGCTGCATCTGCGCGATGAAGGACCAAAGACCGCGCGCGCTGTCGTGTTGCTGCACGGCATCGGGTCAAGCCTGCACACGTTTGATGACTGGGCCAAGGGTCTGGTCCCGCGCTACCGGGTGATCCGCTACGATCTGCCGGGGGCGGGCCTCTCCGGGCCGGACCCAGAGGCCCTTTACAGCGATGAGCGTGCGGTCGCACAACTGCTGGCGGTTCTCGATCACCTTGGGGTCGCTCGTGCCACTTTGGCGGGCAATTCCATCGGTGGGCGGCTGGCCTGGCGCTTTGCCGCAGCGCATCCTGACCGGGTGGAGGGCCTGATCCTGATTGCGCCCGATGGTTATGCCAGTCCCGGCTTCGACTATGGCAAACCGCCCGCTGTCCCGGCGGTGCTGGAGGCCATGCGCTTTGCCCTGCCGAAATGGGCGCTGCGGCCAAACATCGCCGCCGCCTATGCCGACCCCGCAAGGCTGACCGACGCGGTGCTGGAGCGGTATCACGCCCTGCTTCTGGCACCCGGCAACCGGGCGGCGATGCTGGACCGGATGCGCCAGACCGTACTTGTCCCGCCAGAGCCATTCTTGCGCGGCATCACGGTCCCGGTCCTGCTGCTGTGGGGGCAAGAGGATGCGATGATCCCCGTCGCCAACGCACAGGACTATCTGGCCGAACTGCCCGATGCCCGGCTGGTGACCCTGCCGGGCGTTGGCCATGTGCCACAGGAAGAGGCGCCCGACGAAAGCCTCGCCCCGGTGCTGGAGTTTCTGGACTAGCGCCCGGCCAATGCGTCCTGCAACAGCCTCAGGACCGCATCGCCCGGCACATCTTCGGCAACGAAGGCCTGACCGATCCCGCGAGCAAGGATAAAGCGAAGGCGGCCGTCGATCACCTTCTTGTCCTGCCCCATCAGCGTGACAAGGGCCTCGGCCCCCGGAAGATCGCCGTGGATGTCGGCCAGATCGACCTTCATCCCCATGCTGCGCAGATGGGCGCGCACGCGGCTGGGGTCTTCCTGCGAACAAAGCCCCATCCGCGACGACAGTTCAAACGCAAGCGCGCAGCCGATGGCAACGCCTTCGCCATGCAGCAGACGGTCGGAATATCCCGTTGCCTTTTCAAGCGCATGGCAGAAGGTGTGGCCAAGGTTCAGCAGCGCGCGCTCACCCTCTTCAGTCTCATCGCGCGACACGATGCCTGCCTTCATCTCGACCGACCGGGTCACCGCCCGCAGGCGCGCGTCGGCATCGCCCTGGCGCAGGGCCGGTCCGTGATCTTCCAGCCAGTCGAAGAAGGCGGCATCGCCGAGAAGTCCGTACTTCACCACCTCGCCATAGCCCGACAGCAGGTCGCGGTCGGGCAACGTGCCAAGCACATCGATATCGGCCAGCACAAGGCTGGGCTGGTGGAACGCACCGACAAGATTCTTGCCCTGCGCGGTGTTGATCCCGGTCTTGCCGCCCACGGAACTGTCGACCTGCGCCAGAAGCGTGGTCGGCAACTGCACGAACCGCACGCCACGCCGCAGGATGGCGGCGGAAAACCCCACAAGGTCGCCGATCACCCCACCGCCGAAGGCGACCACCACGTCGCGCCGTTCAACCTTCTGCTCCAGCAGCCATTCCGTACAGCGGGCAAGGTTTTCCCATCCCTTGGTTCCCTCACCCGCCGGCAGGGCCAGCGCAGCGGTGGCAATCCCTTCGGCCTCAAGGGCTGCGGTCAGGGCGGGCAGATGGGCTGCAGCCACGGTTTCATCGGTGACGATGGCCACACGCTTGCGGCGCAGCAGGGGCGCAATCTCCGTCCCGGCGCGGGCGATCAGGTCACCACCGATCCGTACCTCGTAGGAGCGGGCCCCAAGGTCGACAGCCACAATGTTCACAATTATCCCTCCAGCACATCCGGCCGGGTGCGCAAGGCTTCGCGCACGCGCAGGGCCATGTCGTCGACCGAAAGGTCAGCGGCACTGTCCACGGCCAGATCCGCCTCGGCATAAAAGGGAAGCCGGGCTTCGTAAAGCGTGCGCAGGGTCTCCCGAGGGTTCGGGGTGCGCAAAAGCGGGCGGGTGGTCTTGTGGCGGACGCGCTGCCACAAAAGATCAAGGTCGGCCCGCAACCAGACGGACACGCCGACATCATGGATCAGGCTGCGATTCGCCGCCGACAGGAAGGCCCCACCGCCGGTGGACAGCACGCAAGGGTTGCCGCGAAGCAGGCGAGAGATCACCTCGGTCTCCCGCGCGCGAAAGAACGCCTCTCCGTCCCGCTCGAAGATTTCGGCGATGCTGCGGTTGGCGGCGCGGGTGATTTCCTCGTCTGAATCGCGGAATTCCACCCCCAGAAGCCGCGCAAGCGCGGTGCCGACGGCGGTTTTGCCCGCCCCCATCATCCCGACCATGACCACGGTTTTCGTCAACTGTGCCATTGCGTCCATCTGTCCGGGCCCGCATGACCTTTCCGGAACAAGCGGGAAATATTCCCCCCTGAATGGCGTGAAGTTTTCCGGAATGCTATATAGATTGTGCATCACACCCGCCGTGGGGGGCCAATCGCCTGTCACAGCGGCAAGAAAAGTCGGGCGGATCAAGCCGCACGACGCAATATCGAGGAAGGGCAACGCTATGGGTCGGATCATCAAAGCTTTGGTTCTGCTGGTGATCTTGGGATTCATCGGTCTGTCTGGCTATGCCTATCTTGGCGATCTGACGCCCGAACAGGGCGAAGTGACAAAGCCTGTGGTGCTGAATGCGGATTAAGACGGCGGGTCTTCTCGTGCTTCTTGTCGGGTCGGGCCCGCTTGCCGCGCAAGACGGGGCCAGCCCGCTTTCCGCCATTGACTGGCTGTCGCAATCGGTGGCCACGCCGGCGATGCAGGATACGGGCGGCCTTCCTGTCGCGATCGACGAACCCCCGGTGACCGGTCAGGGCGGCGCACTGCCCGAACCCGTGGCGACCACGGCGCTGGACGGCCCGTCGCCTGACGCCGTGGGTCTGATCCCTCCCGCCGTGTCGGGCCTGCCCCGTGATCTGTGGGGCGTCGGACTGACGGCCGAAATTGCAACCCGTCTGGTCGGGCATAGCGACGACGCCTTGCCTGCGTTGCGGCAATTGTTCCTGACGATCCTTCTGGCCGAAGTCGAAGCCCCGGATGATGCCGCAGGGCGCGGCGACCTGCTGCAGGTTCGCATCGACAAATTGCTGGCCCTTGGCGCATTGGAACAAGCCGCCGCGCTGATCGACGCGGCCGGGGCGACGACGCCCGAGATGTTCCGCCGAGCTTTCGACGTGGCCCTGCTGACAGGGGCCGAAGACCGTGCCTGTGACGCGATGGCCGCCACTCCGCATCTTGCGCCGACCGTTCCTGCCCGGATCTTCTGTCAGGCGCGATCCGGCGACTGGGACACCGCCGCGCTGACGCTGCACACCTCGGAAGCCCTAGGCCAGATCACCGCAGATCAGGCCGCCTTGCTGGCCCGTTTCCTTGACCCCGATCTGTTCGAAGGCGAACCGCCGCCCCCTGCCCCCAGCCCGGTCACACCGCTTGACTGGAAGATGTTCGAAGCCATCGGTGAGCCTTTGCCAACCGAAGGCCTGCCGGTGGCGTTTTCTTATGCCGAAATCGGCCCGAAAGCCGGATGGAAGGCGCAGATCGAGGCAGCCGAGCGGTTGACGCGCGGCGGGACCATCCCGCCCAACGTGATCCTTGGGCTTTACACCGAACGCAATCCCGCCGCCTCGGGTGGGGTCTGGGACCGCGCCGCCGCCTTCCAGCGGTTCGAATCGGCGCTGACCTCTGGCGATGCAGCCCGGATCGGGCAGGCCCTGCCGGAAGTCTGGACCCGGATGCAGGAGGCCGAGCTTGAGGTGCCCTTTGCCGTACTCTTCGGCAAATCGCTGATGGATAGACAGCTTACCGGCGAAGCCCGCGCCATCGCCTTTCGCGTGGCGCTGTTGTCGCCCTATCTCGACCTTGCCGCGCGCCGCCACACGCCCGCCGACGTAGAAGAGGCGTTTCTGGCCGGGCTGGCCAAGGGCGATCTGACCGGGCTGGTGCCACCCGACAGTCTGGGCCGCGCCATTGCCACTGCGTTCCGCGACCCGGCCCCGTCGGTCGAAGCGCAGGCCCTGCTTGACGGCAACCGGCAGGGTGAGGCGATCGTGGTCGCCATCGAAAACATCGGCCGCGGCGTGCAGGGCGATCTGCGCGGCGTGACTGAAGGCCTGTCGCTCCTGCGGAAGGTGGGGCTGGATGGCATGGCCCGCCGCACCGCGCTGGAGTTGATGATCCTGGAACGCAGGGGCTAAGGGGATGCCTGACGCAGACCCAAGGCGCTGGATTTCAACCTTCCTTGACGCGCGCAGCGCAGAAGCTGGGGCCGCGCGCAACACCCAGCTTGCCTATGCCCGCGATCTGCTGGACTTCACCGACTGGCTGACTGCACGGGGCGGCAGCCTTGCCACCGCCGGGCGTGACGCGGTCGAGGATTACCTGATCCACTGTGACGCCCAGGGCCTGTCAAAAGCCACCCGCGCTCGTCGGCTGTCGGCAATTCGCCAGCTGTTCCGCTTTGCCTTCGACGAAGGCTGGCGCAGCGACAATCCGGCCCTGCGGATCTCGGGCCCCGGCAAGGCGCAAAACCTGCCAAAGACCCTGACCCGGGAAGAAATCGTCCGCCTGATCGACGCGGCACGCACCAAGGGCCGCAGCGCCTCTGACCGGATGCGCAACACGGCCTTGCTGGAACTGGTATACGCCACCGGAATGCGCGTGAGCGAGCTGGTGGGCCTGCCCATCGCCGCCGTGCGCGGCAACCCAAGGATGGTTCTGGTGCGCGGCAAGGGCGACAAGGAACGGATGGTGCCCATGTCAGGCCCCGCCCGCGCGGCGCTGTCGGACTGGCTGGCCTGCCGCGATGCCGACGATGACCTCGCCCGCAAAAGCGGACGGCCGCCGTCCCGCTTCCTCTTTCCCGGCGACGGGCGCGACGGCCACATGACACGGCAGCATTTTCACCTGATGCTGAAGGATATTGCCGTGCTTGCGGGCCTGTCCCCGGCGCGGGTGACACCGCATGTGCTGCGCCATGCCTTTGCCACGCATCTGCTGGCGGGCGGGGCCGATCTGCGGGTGATCCAGACGCTCCTGGGCCATGCCGATGTCGCCACGACCGAGATTTATACCCATGTGCTTGACGACCATCTGAAGCATCTGGTTCTGACCCATCATCCGCTGGCCAAGAAGGCCTGATTCCCGAAGGACCAAAGACACCCAATGGACGCTGACCCTTCTGCCGCACTTGATACCGTCTTCTGGCTGACCGTCGCCGCCATTCTGGCGCTCTTGGTCATGTCGGCCTTCTTCTCTGGCTCCGAAACGGCGCTGACCGCCTCGTCGCGGTCAAAACTGAAGGCGCAGGCCGACAAGGGCTCACGCGGGGCGGCAAGCGCGATGAACGTGACCGAAGACCGCGAGCGTATGATCGGCGCGCTTTTGCTGGGCAACAACATCGTCAACATCCTGTCTGCGTCCTTGGCCACCGCCCTCTTGACGCGGATGTTCGGGGACAGCGGGGTGGCACTGGCAACGCTTGCAATGACCGCGCTGGTTCTGGTGTTCGGCGAAGTCATGCCAAAGACGCTTGCCATCACCTATCCCGAAGCGGTGGCCACCCGCGTGGCCCCGATCATCCGAGTGCTGATCGTGCTGTTCACCCCGGTGGTGTCCTTGGTCCGCACCCTTGTACGCGGCCTCCTCTACCTCTGCGGTGTGCGCCCGAACCCGGGGGGCGAAATGCTGGCCCTGCGTGAAGAAATCGCCGGGGCCATCGCCCTTGGCCATTCCGAAGGCGCGGTGGAGAAAGAAGATCGCGACCGTCTGCTGGGCGCGCTTGACCTGTCGCACCGCACGGTGGACGAGATCATGCGCCATCGCCGCCAGATCGAGATGATCGATGCCGACCTTGACCCAGGTGAGATCATCACCCGCGTCCTGGCCTCGCCCCACACCCGGTTGCCGATCTATCGCGACAGCGATGACAACATTCTGGGCGTTGTCCATGCCAAGGACCTGCTGCGCGAGGTGGACCGCCTGGTCCGGGGCGAGGAAGGATCCGTCGAGGGGATCCAGAAGCTGGATATCGTGAAAGTGGCGATGAAGCCGTATTTCATCCCCGACACCACCAGCCTTGACGAACAGATGCGCGAGTTTCTGACCCGGCGCACCCATTTTGCGCTGGTCGTGGACGAATATGGCACCTTGCAGGGGTTGATCACGCTTGAAGACATCCTTGAGGAAATCGTGGGCGACATCACCGATGAATTCGACGTTGTCCTAAAGGATTCCGGCCTGAGCCGCAGCGAGGACGGGGCCTATCTGATCGACGGCGCAATGACGATCCGTGACCTGAACCGCGCCACCGACTGGCGTCTGCCGGACGAAGAAGCGAACACGGTCGCAGGCCTTGTGATCCACGAAGCGCAGATGATCCCGAACGAAGGCCAGGTCTTCAGTTTCCACGGCTTCCGCTTCGAGGTCGTTTCTCGCCGCGAAAACCGGATCACCCGATTGAAACTGCGCCCGCTTTAGGCCCTATCAAATTGAGCGGCTTGCGCCGCAAGTTTTTCAGGTCGCCGGCGCGGGCCGGGGCCCGCTTGGCTCCGTCCGCTCCGCGGGGGGATATTTGGGCAGAAAGAAAGCCTCAGGCCGTCAGGTGCGGGGTGGCGCTTGCATAGCGCTGGTCGGCCCAAGCGGCGACGGCAGCACCGAAGGCCTGGAACAACGGGCGCGACACGGGGTCGTTCGCCGCGTTCCATTCAGGGTGCCACTGCACCGACAGGGTAAAGCCCGGCGCGTCCTTGACGTAGATCGCCTCGGGCGTGCCATCGGGCGCGTGGCCGTCGATCACCACTTGCGCCGCAGCCCGCGCAATGCCTTGGCCATGCAGCGTGTTCGTCATCACTTCGCGCGCGCCCAGCAGGCGGTGGAACGGCCCGTCTTCGGTGAAGGTCACCGGGTGGCGCAGGGCAAACTTTTCCTCAAGCGTGCCATCGGGCGGCATGCGGTGGTTCATCCGGCCCGGCAGATCGCGGATTTCGGGGTATAGCGTGCCGCCAAGGGCCACGTTCACCTCTTGAAAGCCACGGCAGATGCCAAGGAACGGCTGGCCCCGGTCAACGCAGGCGCGGATCAGGGGCAGCGTGATCGCATCACGGCAGCGGTCAAAGCAGCCATGCGCAGGCGTCTCATCCTCGCCATACTCGCTGGGGTGGACGTTGGGGCGGCCGCCGGTCAGCAGGAACCCGTCACACAGATCAAGCAAATCCTGCACCGACACCAGTCTTGGGTCGGTGGGAATGATCAGGGGCAAGCAGCCCGCAACCTCGGCCACGGCGGCAGAATTCATCGTGCCGCCGGAATGCACCGGGTAATGGTCATTCAGCAGAAAGCTGTTGCCGATGATCCCCACGACGGGGCGTCTGCCCCGATTTCCTGCACCGTCCACCTGTCCACCTGTGCAATATTCCGGCCCTACCATAGCGCCGCATCCGCTCCGGCGCAAAGCCCTTGGGCCTTGCCGACGCGCACAACCCGGCTTCACCGCTGCACAATGCCCGGAAGACGGGCAGGCTCAGGCCGAAATGGCGGGCCTTCACCCAGCGATCAACGATCAGCCACGTTTCCTCAGGTAGGCCTCGGCAATCGCCACCATGCGGGGGCGGTCCATCTCTGGCCCATGCCCCCCGATGACCAGCCGGCAGTCCAGATGGCGCAGGCGGTCCATCGTTGCCACGTAATCAGGGATCGAGGCGCCCGGAAGATCGTCGAGAATATCGTCGTCATAGATCGCGTCACCGGACAGAAACAGCCCGCTCGCTTCATCCAGCAGGCCGATCCCGCCGGGGGAATGGCCTGGCAGGTGCAACACGGTGAACTGGCGGTCACCAAGGTCAATCCGGTCCCCCTCATCCAAAGTGCCGGTCAGGAGCGCCGGGCGCAGTTGCCAGTCAGCAGGCAGCCACCCCGGCGCGGGGTCCTTTGCGACGAGGTCAGGCCAGTCCCGAAATTCCTCGGCGAAGGTCTCCACCCCCGGCAGGCCCGCGAAGCCCGCAGCTTCGGCGGCATGGCCCATTCGGTCGGTGAATTCGTGAAGCCCGCCGATATGGTCGACATGGGCATGGCTGGCCACGGCAAGCACCGGGCCACCCGACAAAGGCAGACAGGGCCGCAAGGCCACCAAGCCACAGCCGAAATCGAACTGCAGGTCGCGATCCCTGCCCCGGACGGTAACCATCGCGGCGCGAAACATCTCGGCCACGGCAGGCTCAAGCGTTACGAAAACGCCGGGCGCGACCTCACGCGTCTGGAACCAGCCCATCAGGCGCCTTTGGCCACAACCTGCGTCGCCGCCGCCAGCGCCCCCGGCCCATGCGGGATCTCCAAAGCGACCATCCCCGCCTCCATCACCGCAAGCGCGCCCAAGGTCATATGCGCGTTCACATGCCCCATGTGTGCTACGCGAAGAAAGCCGTGATAGGCCGGGTCCGTTGACGGCGCCATGCCAAGGCCGATCCCCAGCGTCACGCCCGCCTTCGTCTCGCACCATTCGCGCAAGCGTGTGGCGTGGGGCGCGCCCAGCCGGGCAGCGGTGACCGACCAGCCCCGGTGCGCCGGATCGGCCACGTTCATCCCGATGGCAGGATTGCCCGCGCCCCACGCGTCAAAAGCCGCCCAGACGGCGCCGGCCAGCACCCGGTGGCGGGCCCAGACCTGCGGCAGACCTTCTTCACGGATCATGTCCAGCGCTGCCCGCAACCCGTAGAGATGGCTGGTGGGCGCAGTGCCGTCCCAGATCTGCCAGAACTCAGTCGGTTCGGCCCTTGGCCCCCAAGCCCAGTAGGGGCTGGCAAGGTCAGACCCGGCACAGCGCTGGCGCGCAGCTTCCGAGAACCAGACAAAGGCCATGCCGGGCGGTGTCATCAGCCCCTTCTGGCAGGCGGCCACCGTGACATCGACACCCCAATCGTCCATCCGGTATTCATCGCAGCCAAGGCTGGCGATGCAATCCACCGCCAGAAGTGCGGGATGCCCCGCCGCATCCATCGCCTTGCGCAGGGCCGGGATGTCGGTCTTGATCGAACTCGCGGTATCGACATGCGTGGTCAGCACCGCCTTGATCTTGTGGCCCGTGTCAGCCCGCAACGCCGCCTCGACCTGCCCCATGTCCGCCGGGGTGGATTTGCCGAAATCCAGCACCTCGACCTCGATCCCCATGGCGCGGGCGCTGTTGGCCCAGCTCAGGCCGAATTGGCCCACCGCCAGCACCAGCGCCTTGTCGCCGCGGCTGAAAAGGTTGGCATTCGCCGCCTCCCAGCCCGCGTGGCCGTTGCCGATATACATCGCGACATGGCCCGTGGTCCCCGCCACCACCCGCAGATCGGGGAACAGCCCCGCGACCATCTCGATCAGGTGACCCTCATAGATGTTGGGCGAACCCTGATGCATCGCGCGCAACACCCGGTCGGGGATGACCGAGGGGCCGGGAATGGCCAGATAGGGGCGGCCGTGGGCAAGGCTCATGCGTCTCTCCATCGCTGTTGCGCAATGGCTAGGCTTGCCGGGCGCCAGCGTCAATGCGCGGCCTGCTTGAGGCAGGGCCACTTTCCGGCTAAACGCGCTGCAGACCTGCCCGAAAGGCCTTATCTCCTTGCAGCCGCCCCGTCCCTATCCATCACGCGAACTGTTCCTGCGCTTCTTTCGCAGCTACTTGCGGCCACACTTGCCCCTGATGCTGCTGGCCTTCGGGCTTATGGCGCTGGAGGGGTCCACGCTGGGCCTTCTGGCCTACATGATTCAGCCGCTCTTCGACAAGGTCTTCGCGACCGGCGGCACGGGTATGCTGGTCTGGGTCGGCGGTGCGATCCTTGGGCTGTTCCTGTTGCGGGCGATCACCTCGATCGCCGGGCGCTGGCTGCTGGCCCGGGTCAACCAGAACGCCGCCGGGGCGATGCAGGCCGATCTTGTTCGCCATCTCCTGACCCTTGATGCCGGGTTCTTCCAGACCAATTCGCCCGGACAACTGATCGAGCGGGTTCAGGGCGACACCCAGGCGGCACAGGGGGCTGCCACGCTCGTCATCGGTGGTGTCGGGCGCGACCTCGTGTCGCTCGTCGGCCTTTTCACCGTGGCGATCTTTATTGACCCGGTCTGGACCATCGCCGCCCTTGTCGGCACGCCCGTCCTCCTTCTGCCCGCCCTGACGCTGCGGCGCTACATCCGGCGCAAGTCGATGCACATGCGCGAACAGGCCGGGCTGCGCGCCACGCGGCTGGATGAGATCTTTCACGGGATTCAGGCCGTCAAGCTGAACCAGATGGAAGACTACCAGGCCAAACGCTTCCAGACGATCATCCAGCGCATCATCCGGGCCGAGGTGAAATCCGCCCTTGGCCGCGCCGCCATGCCGGGGCTGGTCGATGTGGTCACCGGCGTTGGCTTCTTCGCCGTCCTGATGCTGGGCGGCCGCGAAGTGGCCGAAGGCACCCGCACAACCGGCGAATTCATGGCGTTCTTCACCGCAATGGCGCTGACCTTTCAGCCGATCCGCCGTCTGGGCGATCTTGCGGGCCTGTGGCAGGTGGCCGAGGCCAGCCTTGAACGGATCTTCATCCTGTTCGACACCCGCCCAACCGGGTCGCGCCCCGCTGTCAGCCATGCCCGCCCGGCCGCTGGGGCGCCAGAGGTGCGCTTTGCCGATGTCCACTTCAGCTATCCCGACCGCCCGGTGCTGAACGGCCTGACCTTCACGGCCGAGGCGGGCAAGGTGACGGCACTCGTCGGCAGTTCCGGCGCCGGAAAGTCGACGGTGTTCCAGCTGATCTCCGCCCTGATCGAGCCGCAGGCGGGCCGCATCCTGATCGGCGGCGTCGATGTGTCTGAAATGAGCCTGTTCGACCAGCGCGCGCTTCTGGCCTCGGTGTCGCAGGACGCAGCGCTCTTTGATGAAACCCTCCGGGAAAACCTGCTGCTCGGGCGCACCAATCTGGGCGAGGCGCGCCTTGCCACAGCCCTGTCCGATGCCGAGGTGTCGGGCTTCATCGCATCGCTGCCACAGGGTCTGGAAACCCCGGCCGGGCCGCGCGGATCGGCCCTGTCCGGCGGCCAGCGCCAGCGCATCGCCATCGCCCGCGCCCTGCTGGCCGACGCGCCGGTCCTCCTGTTGGACGAGGCGACCTCGGCGCTCGACACACGGACCGAGGCCGCAGTGTCGGCTGCCCTCGCCCGCGCGCAGGCTGGACGCACGACGCTGGTCATCGCGCACCGGCTGTCCACGGTGAAGGGCGCAGACAAAATCCTCGTCCTCGATCAGGGAAGGGTCGTGGAAGAGGGCACGCATGACGCGCTGCTGGCCAAAGCCGGGCTATACGCGCAACTCCATCAGGCACAGTTGCGTGACTGATCTTTTCCCCGCCCCGGATGCGCCATAAGGTCCCGCAGATGAACATCCATGGCGAAGCAGCACCCGACCGCACCGTCTGGGCCGTGACTGGCCCCGACGCACTGACCTTTCTGCAGGGCCTTGTCTCCAACGACCTGCGCCCATTGGAAACCGCGCCGGGTATCGTCTGGTGCGCGCTCCTGACCCCGCAAGGCAAGTATCTGGCCGATTTCTTCGTGGTCCGCCCGCCTGAGGCCCTGCCGGACAACGCCCTCCTGATCGACATCGCCACCGCACTCGCCCCCGCCACCCTACGCCGCCTGACCATGTACCGGCTGCGCGCGGCTGTGCAGATCGCCCCCTCGCCGCTGCAGGTCCAGCGCGGCCTAGGGGTTCCGCCGCAAGGCGCCCTGCCCGACTCGCGCCACCCAGCCCTTGGTTGGCGGGCCTGGACGGACAGCGAAGGCGCATCCCCAACGGTCGACTGGGACGCGATCCGCGTGGCGCATCTGATCCCCGAAAGCGGGGTCGAGCTGGTGCCGGATGACAGCTACATCCTTGAAATGGGCTTTGAGCCGCTGCACGGCGTCGACTTCCGCAAGGGCTGCTATGTCGGTCAGGAAGTCACCGCCCGGATGAAACACAAGACCGAATTGCGCAAGGGCCTTGCCCGGGTCAGCGTTCAGGGCAGCGCACCGGTGGGAACCGAAATCACCGCCGGGGAAAGAACCGTGGGCCGCCTTTACACCCAAAGCAACGGCTTTGGCATCGCCTACCTGCGGCATGACTGGGTCACCCCGATCATGCAGGCAGGCACGGCGACCGTCAGCCCGACCACCGAAACCTAAGAATTTTCGCAGAAAATTCGTCGGCGCGAACGCTCAGGCCCGCTCGCTGTATTCCATCAACTCGGTGTGGACGATGATCATCTCATCGACGTTGATGAACGGCGGCACCATGATGCGCACGCCATTGTCCAGCACCGCAGGCTTGTAGGATTTGCTGGCGGTCTGGCCGTTCTGCACCGGCTCCGTCTCGACCACCTTGCAGGTCACCTTCTGCGGGATGGTCACGTTCAACGGCTCATCGCCGAAATACTGGACTGACACGGTCATCCCATCCTGCAGGAACGGCCGACGATCGCCCAGCAATTCGGCGTCCAGTTCGATCTGCTCGTAGGTCTCGTTGTCCATGAACACCAGCCGCCCGTCGGTTTCATAAAGAAACTGCTGATCCTTCATCTCAAGCTCGACCTGCTCCACCTTGTCTTCCGACCGGAAGCGTTCGTTCAGCTTCCTGCCGTCGCGCAGGTTCTTCAACTCCACCTGCGCAAATGCGCCCCCCTTGCCGGGCTTGACGTGGTTCACCTTGACCGAGGCCCAAAGCCCCCCGTCATGTTCGACGATCGTCCCGGGGCGGATTTCGTTTCCGTTGATCTTTGGCATGGCGCGCGCGGAACCTTCGTAAAATGGTTGAATTGGCCTTAACGGGTCCTATATCTTGCCAGTGTAGGGTCAGCAAGACGACTAGATACGGTAGGGGATGCGTTCAGCCATGCGCCCAGTGCATAGCGGTTATTCGAAAGCTGAACCCCCGAATCGTGTTCAAATCGTTACAACGCTCGAACACCGCGAAAGACAAGAGCAAGAATAAAGGAACGTCCGATGCTGGATACCATCGACAGCACCGCCTTCAACTTCGAGCAAGGACAGCGCGCGCGCAAACTTTTTGCCGCCGTGGTTCTGGCTGCGCTGGATGATGCGATCGCAGATGACAAGAAATACGGCAACGGCCCTGACCAGATCGCCCGTTGGGCCCGGTCGCGCGACGGGCGCGAAGTGCTGTCCTGCGCTGGCATCGATCCGAACGAACGGGTCGTGAAGGGGCTGATGGAGTTCGTCTCGAAAGGCGTGCGCACCTCGGTCGCCCTCAGCCGCGAAGAATCCGAACGCCGTCACGCGCTTGAGGCTGAGACCGCCGAAGCCGCCTGAACCGGCGCCTCACCGTTATGAAAAACGCGCCCCACCGGGGCGCGTTGTCATTTCCGGGCAAAGGGTTGCGACCGGGTCAGTCCAAAGACCGTGCCGTCAGGGCGCGGTTGATCTCGGCCCGCACCAGTTTGCGGACGTTATGCGTGATCCGCTCGCCCAGAACACCCTGCAATTCCTCACGGATCAGGTTGCGGACAATCTCGTTCAAGGCCGCCTCGTCCAGCACAGTCACCGGGTTGCCATCCGCGTCGGTCAAGCTTGCAAGACCATCCGGAACGCCCGTCGACACCGCTTTCGGGAACGGCAGGATCGCTGCCTCTTCCGGGGCCGTGTCCATATCCCCGTCAGGCCAGTTCTCTGCATCCTGCTCCCAAGGTGCAGCATCCGCAGGTGCATCTGTATCCGCCTCAGCCGCCACATCTGGCGCAGCCTCAGGGGCAAGCTCGGGTTCAGGCTCTGGCGCGGCGGCTGTGTGCAGGCCTTCAAGGGCATCTTCGGCAAGATCAGGAATCACTACCGCGGCAGCCTCGGGCGCAGCCTCGACCATGACATCAGCCGGGACTTCCGTACCGACCTGAGGCGCAACGAGTTCCGCCTCCTCCACCTCCAGCGCCAGTTCTGCAAGGTCCGGCTCAGGCTCGCTCCAGAAGGCATCTTCCCACTCGCCCTCCACCACATGCAGCGGTGCCTCTGCCTGGACATCCGCGATCACCTCGGCGGCTTCGGCAGGCATCGGGTCTGTCAGGACGTCGGCCAACACGTCTTCAACCTCAGGGGCGGTCTCGGCCACAAACTGGGTCAGAACAAGCGTGTCGGGCTTTATCTCCGCCTCCGGCATCACGCGCAGGGCGGGGGTCAGCAGCAGCTTTTCCATGCCAAGATCGCGCGACACAGTCCGCGGGCGGGCATCCGGCGAGACAAGCCTGCGGACCGAGGAGACCACATCCTCGATGTCATCGGTGCTTAAAGGCTCTGCCATCTGCGCCTTCCGTTATCGTCCGCGCATTCCCCATGGATCAGCTTAACCCGCCAACCCCATGCAGAGCAACGAATTTCTTGAAATCCACCGTCGGGAAGCTTTAGTTGCCGATCTTTTCCAGAATGCGGTCAAGCTTCTTGCCCTGAACGGAATGCGACGGGGCGGTCTTTACCGCGTCGAAATAGGCTTCCGGATCATAGGTCGCGATGCCCAGTTGCAGATGGTCCACGGTCAACAGGCCCATGGTCGACAGCACCTGATAGACACCGACATAGCGCTGCGCTTCGGCCTGCAGGCGGGCATTGCGCGCGTCCAGCAGTTCCTGTTCGGCGTCAAGGACGTCCAAGGTGGTCCGCGCACCGGCAGCCGCCTCTTCACGCACGCCGTCAAACGCGGTCTGCGCGGCGCGGATCTGTTCGTCCGACGCCTGGATCGACGCCGCCGACACCGCCAGGTTCGCCCATGCCACACCGACGTTCTGCAAGATGCCGACTGCAGTCTGCTGCAGAGCCGCCCTCGACCGGTCCTTACCGGCAATGGCCTGCCGCAGCAGCGCCGACAACCGGCCACCGGCATAGATCGTCTGGTTCAGCGTCAGACCAAAGGATTGTGAATCGTTGCCATCCTGATCCAGCCCAAGGGTTGCACCAACGCCGACCGTGGGTTTGGTCGCAGCCTCGGCCAGCTGCAGCTGCAGGTCGGCAATGGTGACCAGACGCTGACCCTGCAGGATCAGCGGGTGCGTCGCGCGCGCTACGCTTTGGGCCTCTTCCAGAGTGCGCGGCAGGGCCGGAGACCGTGGCAAGGGTGCCAGACGGCCCGGATAGGCCCCGGTCGCGGCCTTGTAGGACTCACGCGCGATCAACAGGTCCCCTTCAGCCGCCGCCAGCGCCGAACGTGACGCGGCCAGCCGTGCCTGGGCAATTGCCACATCCGTGCGCGTCGTCTCGCCCACCTCAAAGCGGGCTTCGGCAGCGCGCAGTTCCTGAGTGATCAGCCGAAGGTTGCTTTGCCGCAGCGCCACAACCTCTTGCGCCAGCCGGACGTCGACATAGGCCGACACCGCGCCCAGAAGCACTTGCTGTTCCACGTCAATCAACGCCTGCCGGGTTGCCAGCACGCTTTCCCGGGCAATCTCGATCCCAAGACGATTGCGCCCGAAGTCAAGCAAGGTCAGATCGGCGCTCAGCGACAGGGATGAACTCAGCCCCTCGGACACCGACGGACCGGCAAGCGTATCCACCTCAGCCCGCCGCCAACCCGCCTGGCCGGAAAACGCCACGACCGGCCGCAGGCTTGACACGGCAAGGGCCACATCCTCATCCGCGGCGCGCAGCACTGCGCGGTTCTGATCCAGCAGGTTGGAATTCCGATAGGCGGCAATCAGGGCATCGGTCAGGGTCTCAGCCCCGGCCATCGGCGCGGCAAGGACGCCCGCCACCATCACCACCATCGCCCGACACCAACTACGCATGCCATCTGCCTTTCCAAGACCCGCGCGCACAGCACGGGCGTTCCATTCACCAGAGGTCCGGACGGGTCACAGGCCCGGGTCGGACAGGGTGCGCTGCCCCTAAAGGGTAAAGCCGCGCGCCTTGCGAAAGCCGTCAAGCACCGGGGCCGTCGCGTTGAAGACCGGGCGCCAGCTGATGTGGCCATCGGCCTTGAACCCAACCATCGCGGTGCCAAGAACCCCGTCCATGAACACGGCGCCCACGCGACCGCCGTCCTTCAGCTGGTCCAGCAGCGGTTGCGGAATGGTTTCCACCCCACCTTGCACGGTCATCACGTCATAGGGTGCATGTTTTGCCGCGCCGTTGACCAGCGGCCCGGCAATCACAAGCGCGTTGTCCACGCCTTCTTCCGACAGCAGGCGCTGTGCATCCGCCGCCTGTGTCGCATCTTCCTCGACCGCAACGACGGTATCCGCCAGCCGCGCGATGACGGCGGCCGAATAGCCAAGTCCGCAGCCCAGATCCAGAACCAGTTCATCCGGTTGAATGTCCAGCGCGTCCAGCAGCTTGGCCAGCGTCCGCGCCTCAAGCACGACACGCCCGGGACCAATGTCCAGATTTTCGCCGACATAAGCCGCCTCACGCCGGTCACTGGGAACGTAAAGCTCACGCGGGACCGACAGCATCGCATCGATGATCGGGAACTTGGTGACGTCGGAGGGGCGGACTTGCGTGTCCACCATCATCACGCGGCGGCTGGCAAAGTCACTCATTCTGAACTCATCGGTCTGCTTGGCTCTTTGATTGTCTTGCCACAGAACCGAAACCGTCGCAACGGGCGATCAAGCCAAATGCATGGATTTGGCTGCAGTTGGGCGGGTGGTTGCCTCAAACCTCGTCAGCGGGGTCGGCGGCGGGGCCGGGGCGCCACCCCACGGCCTTTTCGCCCAGCTTGCGGAACTTGTCCGACGCTTGCGTCAACCGCCCGCGCCATTCGGCATTCGGCACCTGCCCTTCCGTCACCTTGAAGAAGACCTGCAGCATGCAGGCAAGGGCAAAAGGCTCGATCAGCGCGGCCTTGACGGCCCATGCGAAGACGATGGCAAAGACGAACATTCCCGCGCTGCTTTCCCCCGGCAACAGCCAGACCACCGCCGCTGCGGGGGCCAGCATCACCAGAAAGACCACCGCTGCCAAAAGCCAGCTGATCAACGTCAGCCAGGCCGCGTTGACCAGCATCGGCCGCGCGTTCTGCGCATAAAGCACCAGACCGTCATGCGCCGCCTCCCACGCGTTTTCCGACCGGGTGCGGATCGCGTGGCCCAGGATCACCTCATCGACCAGCCCGACGGCAAGCCGCAGATAGGCCCGGAACGCCCCCATGACCCGGTCCAGCCCCGGAATGGGCAGGATCGACATCAACCCTTCCAGCAGGCCGGTGATCACGTTGATCACCCCCTTGATCAACTGATCCAGCGCAAACAGGGCCGAGGTCTGGCCAAAGCGTTCGGTCACCACGGCCTTGGCATAGGCGATCTGGCCCTGCCCGCCCGGCACGGGCCTGCCGTCCAGCAGTTCCACCATCACGGCGATGTGGCCGGCCTTCACAAGATAAAGCAGGTAATCGCGGAAAAAGGAGATCACCCCGACCGTCAGGCCAAAGCCCACAGCCCCACCCCAGAACGTGCTGGTGGTCTGGAAATCGGCGTCGCCAAACAGCCCCACCCCGTAGCCGACACCAGCGCCCGTGCCGGTCACGATGATGAGGGCCGCGGTGATCCCGAAATAGACGACCGCGCGAAAGATCACGAAAGGCGCAGTCCGCGCCATCAGCCCCAAAGCCTTGAAAACGCTGAAATCCCACATACCAATATCCCAAGTCACCCAAGGGCAACCTGACGGCAGTACCGTGGAAAATCAAGCGTCAGATCAGCCGCGGACGCGCCAGCGGTAGGGGCCGATGCTCCAGCTTTGCCGCAAGGCCACGCAGGGTGGCGGCAATGTCGGCAGCCGTCAGCCCCGCCTCGGCATACATTTGCGCCGGGCTGGCCTGATCGATGAACTTGTCCGGCAGGGTCATCGTGCGGATCAGCCGCCCGCGGTCAAGCCCGCCCGACCCGGCCAGATACTGCAGCACCTGCGCGCCAAACCCGCCGACAGCCCCCTGTTCCAGCGTGACCAGCGCGCCATGGTCGGCGATCAGCCGGTCGATCAGCGCGGTGTCCAGCGGCTTGGCAAAGCGGGCATCGGCCACGGTGACCATGATCCCCTCCTCGGCCAGAAGGTCAGCCGCCAGCAGCGCTTCGGACAGATGCGCGCCGAACGACAGGATCGCCAGCGCCTCGCCCTCGCGGACGACGCGGCCCTTGCCAATCTCCAGCACCTGCCCTTCGGCCGGGATCTCGACCCCCACGCCTTCCCCACGCGGATAGCGGAACGCGATTGGCCCTTGGTCATGCGCGGCGGCAGTGGCCATCATGTGGACAAGCTCCGCCTCATCCCCGGCAGCCATCACGGTCATGTTTGGCAGGCTGGCCAAGAACCCGATGTCGAAGGCCCCGGCATGCGTTGCCCCGTCCTGCCCCACCAGCCCCGCCCGGTCGATGGCAAAGCGGACCGGCAGGTTCTGCAAGGCCACATCATGCACGATCTGGTCATAGCCGCGCTGCAGGAAGCTGGAATAGATCGCGCAGAACGGTCGCATCCCCGATGCGGCAAGGCCCGCGGCAAAGGTCACGCCATGCTGTTCGGCAATGCCTACGTCAAACACCCGCGCCGGGAACCGGCGGGCCATCACGTCCAGCCCCGTGCCACCCGGCATCGCGGCAGTGATCGCCACGATCTTCGGGTCGCGCGCGGCCATCGCCGTCAACCGATCCCCGAACACCTGAGTATAGCTGGGCGCATTCGACTTTGACTTCACCTGCGCGCCCGTCGCCACGTCGAACTTTGCCACACCGTGATACTTGTCATCCGCCCCTTCGGCGGGGGCATAGCCCTTGCCCTTGACCGTGACACAGTGAATGAGCACCGGCCCCGAGGCCCGCGCCTTGGCCGCCCGCAGCGTTGCCAGAAGCTGGCCCATGTCATGGCCGTCAATCGGGCCGATGTATTCAAAGCCGAACTGCTCGAACAGCGTGCCGCCGCCGGGCATGCCGGTCACCAGCGCCCGCGCCCGCCGCGCGCCATCGCGCACCGGGCCGGGAAGCGCCGCCTCAATCCCCTCGGCAGCCGCGCGCAGCACAGCCAGCGGGCCTTTTTCCGCAATTCCGTTCAGATAGGCCGACATCGCGCCCACCGGAGGGGCAATCGACATGTCATTATCATTCAGGATGACAAACAGCCGCTCCTTCAGGTGCCCGGCATGGTTCATCGCCTCATAGGCCATGCCCGCCGTGATCGCCCCGTCGCCGATGACGGCAATCGTATCCCCCACCGGCATCCCCATCTGCCGCCCCATGGCAAAGCCCAAGGCCGCCGAGATCGAGGTAGAGCTATGCGCCGCGCCAAAGGCGTCGTAGTCGCTTTCGGACCGTTTGGTGAAACCGCTGAGGCCCCCCTTCTGCCGCAAGGTCCCCATCTGCTCGCGCCGCCCGGTCAGGATCTTGTGCGGATAGCACTGGTGCCCCACGTCCCAGATCAGCTTGTCAAACGGCGTGGTGAAGACGGAATGGATCGCCACCGTCAGTTCGACAACCCCGAGGGAGGACCCCAGATGCCCGCCGGTACGGCTGACCGTCTCGATCGTCTCGTGCCGCAACTCATCGGCCAGAAGCGTCAACTCGGCATCGTTCAGGCGTTTCAGATCGGCGGGGCAAGCCACGCGGTCAAGGGTGGGGGTGCGGCTGTCGGGGGTCATCGTCGCCTCCTGCTAAACGAAAAAAGTGCCGTGCGGAGGTGACCCACACGGCACCAGGTCCCTGTCGCCAACAGGAAGGGAACCGGGCTCATGGTCGCGCCCCGGAACCGGGCTGGCATTTGCCCGGATGGAAAGTCGGAGGGCAGCACCCCGCCCCCCGACGTGTCGTGTCAGACCTTGGCCGTCACTTCGACCTGGACAAGATTGCTCCAGGTGTTCGGGTCAGGCGCGGTCTTGCTGTCTTCCGGCAGGAACAGGCTGATCCCGTAAAGCACGCCGGCAAAGATCGCGATCGCCAGCAGGAACAGTCCTGCAAGGAACGCCCCCCAGACCATCTGCCCAAGGGCCCAGACCCGCAGGTGGATGATATGGTTCGGCTCGTGGAAGTAGAGTTTATCAGACATCGCTTTTCCCTCAGTTCAGCGGCGCGTAGCCGTGTTCCTGTGCCCAGACATACCAGTTGTCCACAACAGTGCCGGTCAACAGGATACCAATGCCGCCAGTCAGCGTCACCAGGATCGCGAACCACCAGGCCCAGCGGTGAATCCCCTCCATCGTGGCGTTGAACCCCATGGTCCAGCGCCAGAACAAAGCGGCACGTTCCGAGGCAGTGCCCCGGTCGGCGATCTGCTCAAGTTCCCGGTCGCCACCAAAGCGGCTGACGGCCAGGATCGTCGCCCCATGCATCGCAAACAGCAGGGCCGATCCGTAGAGGAAGGCGATGCTCAGCGCGTGGAAGGGGTTATAGAACAGGTTGCCGTAGGTCAGGCTGAAGTTGTTGGTCCAGTCGAGGTGCGTGAAGATGCCGTAGGGCACCGCCTCGCTCCACGATCCCATCAGGATGGGACGGAAGAGGCCCAGAACCAGGAACAGCCAGATGGCCGATGCAAAGGCCCAGCACACATGCTTGCCCATGCCAAGGGCTTGCGCCCGAAGATAGCTGCGCACCCACCAGGCCAGCACGCTGACCAGAAGGAAGAACGAAGCGATCAGGAAGTACCCACCTTCCGCCATCGGCGGGAAGCGCAGGCCATATTCCGGCGATGGCGGGTCCAGCGACAGCCAGAACAGGTCACGCAGGAAGACGGCCGGGTTGTAGCCGGCCTGATCCCAGAACCAGGCCCCGACCATGAAGAACCACACCGCCCCGGCAAAGAGCGAGATCGTGCCCATGGTGCCAAGGTAGACCGGGCCAAGCTGGGCGTTTCCGAACCAGCCCGCCAGCGTCGAGAAGGTGGCGCCCCGGGTCCGGTTTGCCAGATCCACGCCCTCGACCAACCCCATTTCAGGGGCGCCGCGAACCTGCACCTGGGTAAAGATGTTCTGATACTCAGCCATTTACGCCTCCCGGAATGTCGGCCCACCACGGCAGCTGCAGCCACCAATCCCACCAGACGACCCACTGGTCGAACCAGACCGTGCCAGAGATCACGATACAGACCGCGCTCCAGAAGCCCGCGTTCAGCGCCAAGAGCAGGCCAAGGCGGTGAATGCCAAGGGTCCCGACCGAGTAGCCGATGAAGTCGCGGAAGAAAGTGTCTTCATGGTCCGGCGTCCGCATTTCCTTGCCCTTTTCAGGGTTGGCTGCCGACAGGATCAGCGCGCCATGCAAGGCAAGCGCCAGAGCGTTGGTGAAAAAGAAGCTCACCGCGATCATATGCGCCGGGTTGTAGTGGAAGTTGCCATATTGGTAGCCGGTGTTTGACACCCAATCGAGGTGGGTCCAGATGCCATAAGGGAAGGCATAGCCCCAGGCCCCCATCAGCATCGGCCGGATCACGGTCAGGGTGATGTAGGCGAAGATCGCCACCCCGAACGCGAAGGGCACATGGTATCCCATCCCCAGCTTGCGGCAGATTTCCACCTCTCGCATCATCCAGCTGACGAATGCGCCGATGGCGCAGATCGTGACCAGCTGCCAAAGACCGCCTTCGCGCAACGGCGCAAAAGACAGCCCGTATTCCACGGCCGGCGGATCGATCGAGATCAGCCAGGGGTTCCAGACCCCCTCAAGCGCCGTCCCGTAAAAGATCAGGATCGTACCGAGGGCGGCAAAGAAGAAGGTCGTTACGCCAAAGAAGCCGACGTAAAAGGGACCCACCCAGAAGTCGAACAGGTTCCCTCCGACCAGCGTGCCACCCGGCACGCGGTATTTTCGTTCGAAGCTGAGCAGTGCCATGCTTCTTTCTCCGCTAAGTCCGGGGGCTTGCATCGGGCGCGAGACGCGCTGCCAGCCGGAATGTGACTGTCCCTTTAGGTGTCGCGGGCGGCGGCGGTCAGTCCGCCGCCCACAACGATGGCCATGGGCCTACTGGGTCGCAACAACACCTTGTTCCGCCAACGCACGGGCACCGGCTTCTTCAAGCCAGTTGTAGCCGGGTGTGGAAAGCAGAACGAGGTGGATCATTGCTGCCAGCAGGAACAGGAAGACGCCCTGTGCAACGAAGACTCTGCGGGGATCGAAGATCAGCCAGATTTTGTAGAACTTGGACATTTTTCTATCTCCTCAAAGCCACGGACGCCAGATGTACACCGCCAGATGAGCGATCACGGCCACGGCCGTGAAAAGCATAAGCCCGCTCATGTAGACGGAGTGCAACTCTTGCGCCTGCTCGTCGGTAAGACCTGTGAAACTCAGGTCGGATTTATCAGCCATGTTATCCTCCGAAGGGGTTGACTGACGCCGCATACCCTGCGGCTGGGTTCACGGGTTGGCGTCATGCCTTCCCGAGTTTCTCCGCACCCCCGAAAGGCTGCGGTGAATGGCAATTCCGATGGTCGTGGGCGCACATGCCACCGGAGGATCGAGCTGCCGGGTACCGGGTCCGGCAGAGTGCACTCCCCGCGCCCGAAGGGGCGGAAAGCGGAATTCGGCGGCCTTACGGCCGGAAGATCGCCGGGGTGATCGCCCCGGCTTCCCGCCAGGCGCGGGCCAGGGGGCCATGCACCGGCAGATGGCGGTCGCGGACCAGGGCGATGGCCCAGGCGATTGCTGCCACCGGGATCGCCACCATGAAGATCAGCGAAAAGTAGACATAGAATTCGGCCCGCGGCGTGCGGTGGCCGTGGCTGGCGCCATGGCTGTCATCGTGTCCGCCTGCAGTGTGATCACTCATTGGACCTCTCCCTTGTTTGTCTTTTGGGCCGCTGCGCTGCGCGTGGGGCTCAGGGCGGCGACGAATTCGAAGACCACCCGTTCGGCCCCTTGGTCGAGCGCGGATTTCTCCGCCGCATCGCGCAGGGTCCGGGCCGCGGAAATCCGCGTCAGGATGGGGTGCTCGGACACGATCCGGTCCAGCTCGGCCTGCGCATCGACATCCCAGGGGAAGTCGCGGCGCAGCGTGGTCGGGGTTGCCGCCGTGCTGTCCATCTCGGTGCCCAAGGGCAGGATGTGGAACAGCGCGTCAAAGAGGCCGTTGCAGACCTCTTGCAAAAGATAGACCGCGCCGGCGTAGCCCATGAAAGGCGTGCCCGTGGCGCGGCGGATCGCAGCACCAGGGAAACTTGCCGGAATGAAACTGGGCGCGGGGCCATGCCCGCCCTTCAGTTCCGCCAGATACATCTTTTCGTTGATCGACCCCATGACGATCAGCGGCCGATGCTGGCGCAAACCCGCGCGCACGGCTTCGTTGTTCGTCTTGGTCCCGGCCACCCGAGCGACAGCCAGTGCACAAGGCAGGCCAAGGTCGGTTTCCAGATAGTTGCGGATACCGCGGGTATAGGTCTCATTCGCGACAATGGCGAAGCTGGCGGTCGCGAAGAAATCCTGCGTCACCGAACGCCACAGGTCCCACAGGGGCTTCAGCGTCGAATGTTTTTCCTTGGCGATGAACGGCTCCGGGTCCAGACCCAGCATCTCGCCCAACTGGCGCAGGAACTTGGTCGTCGATTCAAGGCCAATCGGCGCTTGCAGATACGGCTTGCCCAGACATTCGGCCAGACCCCGGCCAAACTCGCGGTACATCACCACGTTGGCATCTGCATTCACCAGATTCCGCATCTCAGCCAAATGGGCGCCAAGCGGCATCACCATGTTGATCTCGGCCCCGATCCCTTCGACCAGACGGCGGATCTCATGCAGGTCGGACGCCATGTTGAAGGTGCCGTACATCGGCCCCAGAATATTGACGCGCGGCTTGTCCTGCGGCTCACGCGGCTTTTCCGGCGGCATCCGGCCTTTGGTCATCCCGAATTCGGTGAAGATCCAGGTCATCGCGCGGTCCGCACACTGCCACTGGTCTTCGTCAATCGTGCGCGGCAGAAACCGCTGGATGTTGGTGCCCTGCGGGGTGACCCCGCCACCGATCATCTCGGCAATCGACCCGGTCACGACGACGGCGGGAAGGGCTGGGTCCAAAGTCTTCCAGGCCCGCGCCATCGACGCTTCGGTGCCCGAGGTCATCTCATCCTCGCCAAGCCCCGTCACGACAATCGGCAGTTCATGCGGCGGCAGCGCATCGGTGTAGTGCAACACGCTGGTCACTGGCAGGTTTTCACAACCCACTGGCCCGTCGATGACAACCTGCAGGCCCTTCACGGCACAGAAGGCATAGATCGCCCCCCAGTAGCCGCCTGCCCGGTCATGATCCTGGATCAGCATCAGATCATCTCCTCGGCCTTGGCGGCTTTCGCGGCCTTGTCGAGCTTCTTCTGATGCAGCGCGCGATAATCTGGCCGCAGGTTCGGCGCGCCTTCCCAGATGCCCGCCGTATCGCCAGTGCCGACGCCCTCAAAGAACTCCTTCATCCCTTCCATCCGGGTCTTGCCCGCGATGGCGGCATTCACCACCTGCGCCAGCGACCCCGCGCCCGCAGGCCCCATCAGGGGCCGGGCAGAGATGAGGTTCGTGAAGTAAAGCGATGGAATAGCTAGGGCTTTTGCCTTCTGCACCAGCGGCGTTGTCCCGATGGCAAGGTCAGGCTTGAAGCCCTCCATCGCCGCAAGATCATCCTCAAGGCTCGCGCGGAACTTGATTGCGACGCCCTTGGCCTCCAGCCAGTCACGATCCGCCGCCGACCATTCGTTGCGCGCACAGGCGGTGCCCACATAAGGCACATCCGCGCCGCTTTCGATCAGCAGGCGTGCGACCAGAAGTTCTGACCCCTCATACCCGCTCAGCGTGATCCGGCCCTTGATCGGCGTCGCCGCCAGTGCCGCCTTGATCGCCGGGCCAAAGGCGTTCTGCGCTGCAGCCACCTTTTCCGCATCAATCCCATAGGCTTCGCCGATGGCCTTCAACCAGCCCATCGTGCCGTCATACCCAACGGGGGCACTGCCCACCACCGCACGCCCAGCCGCCTGAAACTCGCGGATGGAGGCGGTGTAGAACGGGTGGATCGCCGCGACGACACCGCAATCCAGCGCCGCATAAAGCTCCCGCCACTCACGGCAGGGAACCACTGGACCGGCCGCCAGACCCATGGGGGCCAGCATCGCGCCGATCATCATCGGGTCGGCGGGGAACATCTCGCCCAGCAGGGCCACGGCGGGACGGTCTGACCGCCCACGCTCGGGCGCCTGGACCGGGCCAGCCTCAATCTCGGCGCGGGCGTATTTCAGCATCGCACCGGCCAGCACGTCCTTGGCCTCGGCATGGGTCGGCACACCGAACCCCGGCACGTCGATCCCGACGATGCGCACGCCGTTGATCTCGCTTGGCAGCAACTTCAACGGCACGCCAGAAGCCGTTGGCACGCAAAGGTTCGTCACCACCACCGCATCATAGCGGTCCGGGTCGGCCAGCTCATGCACGGCGTCGCGAATGTCCTCGAACAGCTTGCCGGTCACCAGGCTTTCCGAGTTGAAGGGCACATAACCCACAGACCGGCGGGCCCCGTAAAAATGCGAAACGAAGGTCAGGCCATAGACGCAGCAGGCCGATCCCGAAAGAACCGTCGCCACCCGCCGCATCCGCAGGCCGACACGCAGCGAGCCAAAGGCCGGGCACATGGATTGTGGTTTGTCATGCGGGCCTTGCGGGTAATCCTTCGCAAATCCGTCGAGGAGTTCAGAGTTCCCCGCCGCCCGCGCAGCCGCTTCCATCTTGGTCGCCCCGGCATGACATCCCATGCCATCCGTCGGCGCGGCGGGCAGGCTGTCGCCCCCCGGGGCCGCGACGATATGGCGAAGGCCTTCGGTCATTTGCCGGCCTTCCGGGCTTCCAAAGCCTTCAGCGCGGCTTCAAGGGCGGCAAGGGCGTCCAGATCACACATTGTCATACACCACTTCCAGCGAGGGCTTCACGAGGGCGTTCTTGCCACGCATGTCCGCGTCCGTTGCCGGGGTCAGGACGAAATCGGCCCCCGTCGCCTCGGCACTGAACAGGCTCAGCAGACCGTCCTGCGTCAGCGGCTTCGGCTTGACCGGCGGCGCTTCGGCCACGGCGATGCCAAGCTGTTCAAACATCGGGCCCCACTGCGACTCGTAGCTGCCAACGATCTGATAATTCGCCGATTTCTTCCGCAGGTCGTCATCCTGCGGGATCGCGGCCAGTACCGGGATGCCGACAACCTCGGCGAAGGCCGCAGCCTCGCCCGTGCCGTCATCCTTGTTGATCACAAGCCCCGCGATGCCGACATTGCCACCCAGTTTGCGGAAGTATTCCACCGCCGAGCAGACGTTGTTGGCCACATACAGCGACTGCAGGTCGTTCGAGGCAACCAGGATCACCTTCTGCGCCATGTCGCGGGCGATCGGCAGACCGAACCCGCCGCAGACGACGTCGCCCAGGAAGTCGAGCAGCACATAGTCGAAGTCCCAGTCATGAAACCCAAGCTTTTCCAGAAGCTCAAAGCCATGGATGATCCCGCGCCCGCCGCAGCCCCGGCCAACTTCCGGCCCGCCAAGCTCCATCGCGAAGACGCCGCCGCGCTTGAAGCAGACATCGCCGATCTTCACCTCCTCCCCGGCAAGCTTCTTGCGGGTCGAGGTTTCGATGATCGTGGGGCAAGCCTTGCCACCGAACAGCAGCGAGGTCGTGTCAGATTTCGGGTCACAGCCGATGAGGAGCACGCGCTTGCCCATCTCGGCCATCATGTGGGAAAGGTTGGCCAGCGTGAAGGATTTCCCGATCCCGCCCTTGCCATAGATCGCGATGATCTGGGTTTTCTTCGACGGCGGATCCTGCGGGATTTCCAGCGTTGGCTCTTCATGGGCCTCTTCGCGCAGACGGGCGTCGAAGGTCTTCAGGTTCGGAACGTCGTTCATGCGTGGCCCTTCCAGTCGAGAATCATTTTCAGGCAGCCCGCATCGGTGAAGGCCGTTTCGTAAGCCTCCCGCGCCTCGGCGGCCGGGCGGCGGTGCGTAATCAGGTTGGACAGTGACAGCGCGCCGCTTTCGATCAGCGACCGGGTGGCTGTCAGGTCTTCAGCGGCCCATTCCGCAGCGATGCGGATGCGCGCCTCTTTCATGAAGGCGGGCGGGAAGGCGAAGGCGACGGGTTCAGTGTAGAACCCGGCCAGAACAATCTCGCCACCCTTTTGCAGGCGCATCACCAGCTGATCCAGCAGGCCCTTGGCCCCGCTTGCATCATAGATGGCCCGATAGTTGCGGCGCGGGTCGTCTTCCGGCGCGATGACTTGATAGCCGACAGCGCCATCGCGGCGGTCGGGATTGGTTTCCCAGACCGTCGGCGCAGGCGCACCAGCAGCCAGGGTCAGCCGGGCCAGCAGTCGGCCCAGCGTGCCGTGGCCCACGATCAGATCCGGCAAAGCGGTGTTGAACCCGGCCAGCGCATGACGGGCCGTCGCGGCAAGCGCCAAGAGCGCGCCCTCGGCCCCCATGCCCCCATCAATCCGCGCAACCCGCGAGGCTTTGGTGACCAGATGCCGCGAAGCACCGCCGAACAGGCCCTTCACGTTGCCGGTAAAGCAGTTGGCACCGGGCACGAACACTGTTTCGCCAACCCGGAACCCCGTATCGGCACCCGCTTCAACTACTTCGCCCGCGGCTTCATAGCCGGGAACCAACGGATACCCCATGCCGGGAAAGGGTGGCATCGTGCCGGACCAGAACAGTTTTTCCGTCCCGGTGGAGATGCCCGAGTGCCGAACCTCGACAACCAGGTCTTCCGACCCGGGCGCAACCAGTCCAAGGGACTCCAACCCCAGTTCCCGTGCGCCTTGCAGGATTACTGCCGTCGTCTGCACTGTTTCGATCCCCCTGGGCACAGCACCCGAACCCTTCGGTTCATCGGCGCCCTTGTTGTAAGTTTAGCCTTACAATCGTGACTGTCAATTTAATTAGACAGTTTCGAGAGGGATTCTGCAGGGGTCATGGCAGAAAGGGCCGTCGTCACGAAGGGCCGCAGGCTTTTTGCCGGGGTAATCGCATCAAAGCCCGCCTTTTGCAGCAGTCCGGCGATTTCGGCCTCTGATCGGGTGCGGCCCGTCTGCATCGCAAGGGTGTAAACTGTAAAGTACACATCCGTCGCCGGATCAGGCCGCGCCCCGCCAGACATCGGCTCCGAGATGATCAGCCGCCCCCCCGGGGGTAGCGCCTGCCGGACATTGGCCAGAAGTGCGGTCACCGTGGCATCGGCATGGTCGTAAAGCACCCGGATCAGGCTGATCGCATCGGCCCCAAGCGGCAGGTCATCGTCGCGAAAGCTGCCCGGGATGATCGTGACATCAGCCCCAAGCCGCGCCCGCGCCCCAGCCACAACGGCGGGCAGATCAAACAGGGTGCGCGTCAGCTGGGGATGGGCTTTCCCGACCGCCGCCAGAAAGGCCCCGGTGCCGCCGCCCACATCCATCAGATGCGTGATGCCCCGGAAATCCACGAGCCGCAGCGTATCTTCGGCCACCAATCCTTGGCTGTCGGCCATCAGATCCGAATAGCGCGCGGCAAGGTCGGGATCAGCCGCCCCGCCCGCGCCAAAGACATAGGGCCAGAACCCGGCCAGCTCCGGGTCGGTCTTGCCGCGGAAAAATGCTGCGGGATCCGCAAGATCGCGGTAAAGCACCGGGTGATGGCGCACCATCGCCTCAAGCCCCGGCACGGTCAGGAACGCCGCCCCGCGCGGGGTCAGCCGCCAAATGTCACCCTTCCGGCGCATCAGCTTCAGCGCCGCCCCGGCTTGGCAAAGCACGGCCATCCGATCGACCGGAACCGCGCTCAGCGCCGCAAGCCGCGCCGTGGTTTCCGGCGCCTCAGCCAGCCGGTGCAACACCCGCAACTCCACCAGCGCCAGCAGGCACTGGCTGCGGACAAACCCCGACACAACCTCGAACAGCGCCTCACCCTCGGCCCGCGCAATGCCGCGCAGGCCCGGAACGCGGGAACAAAAGCGGTGGAACCAGGGTTGCAGCGCCAGTTTCGCAGCCCAGCCCGGCCCCGCGACCGAACGCGGAACCCCAGAGCCAAGGCCCGTCTCGGTCATTTCGCGCCCGTCGCCCGCGCCCGCTGCGCCCCAAGATCGACCGGGGTCATCCGCTCGGCATAGGCCCGGACCATGCCGGCCAGCTGCGCCTCACCCGGGCAGGACGGGATCGAGGCTATCGCCCCCCCCAGAATATCCTTCAAATGCCGCACCGCGCCCGAAACCCCCATCAGATGCACGGCATTCGGGCGGCCAAGCGCGGCATCCTGCCCGGCGGGCTTGCCAATCTCATCCGCCGTCAAAAGCGCGTCCTTCAGGTCATCGGCCACCTGAAACGCCTCACCGATCCGCGCGCCAAGCTCTTCCCACTGCTCCGGCTCCTGCCCCGCCGCGATGGCCCCCATCTGGGTGGCGGCAATGAACAAGGCCCCCGTCTTGGCCTGATGATAGGCCGACAGATTGACCTGAGCTTCGGATTCCCAACCCTGCCCGGCGCAGATACCGCCCGGCATCCCGGTGCGCTGCGCCAAAGCCTGCACCAGACGCAACGCGCGCAAGGGTTGATCCCCCGCCGCCCGCGCCAGCACTTCGAACCCAAGGACAATCAGACTGTCACCCGCCAGAATCGCCAAAGGCTCACCATGCGCGCGGTGGACGGATGGGCGGCCCCGCCGGGTATCGGCATTGTCGAACGCGGGCAGGTCGTCATGCACAAGGCTCGCGCAATGGATCAGCTCCAGCGCCGCCGCCGCCGCATCTGACAGGGCCGGACGGTCATCGCCGCAGGCCTTCGCCACCGACAGCAGGATCGTGGGCCGGATCCGGGCACCGCCCGACATCGTGGCATGGTCCAGCGCGGCCGCCAGCCGCTGCGGCACCCGCTCAGACCCCGCAAAGCCGCCGCTGGCCAGCTGAATGGCTTCGGTGACTGCCGCCTCGATTCGGACAGATAGCTGCATCGTGCACCTCGAACAGGGCCGGAACCGTGGGCCAGCGGGCCAAACACGGCACCATGGCCCAAGTCTTGCACCAGCGCGGCATGATGTAAACTAAAACTTACAGTCGGGTGTTCGCAAAGGTTTACAACGCTCTGCCCTCGGCTAGACTGCCCGAATGGACAGCCACTCACCAAACGTCATCGTCATCGGCGCCGGAATGGGCGGTCTGGCGGCTGCGATCCGGCTTGCCGCCGCAGGCTCTGCCGTCACGCTTGTCGAAGCGGCGGCCACCCCCGGTGGCAAGATGCGCACTCTGCCCTCGCCCGCTGGGCCAGTCGATGCCGGGCCCACCGTGCTGACCCTGCGGCAAGTGTTCGACGATCTCTTCGCGCTGGCCGGTGAGCGGCTGGAGGATCACCTGACCCTCTTGCCGCAAACCGTTCTCGCCCGGCACTGGTGGGAGGGTGGCAGCCGCCTTGATCTCACCGGCGATCCCGCAATCGACGCTGCCGCCATCGCCACCTTCGCCGGCGACCGCGAGGGCGCCGCCTTCCGCCGCTTTGACCGGCTGGCGCAGGGCCTGCACCAGGCCTTCGACGCGCCAGTGATGCAGGCTCCGGGGCCACAGCTTGCCGCGATCCTCCGCGCCACCCTTGCCCGCCCCGCGCTGTGGCCCGCTCTTCTGCCCGGCCTGTCCTTGGCGGGGCTTCTGCGCCGCCAGTTCCGCGACCCGCGCCTTGTCCAGCTTTTCGCCCGCTACGCCACCTATGTCGGCGGCAGGCCCACCCATGCTCCCGGGGTCCTTGCGCTGATCTGGCGGGCCGAGGCGGCTGGCGTCTGGGCGGTTGAGGGCGGGATGCACCGCCTTGCGCTGGCGCTGGCGGACCTTGCAAAACGGCTGGGCGTCACCCTCCGCCTGTCCACACCTGCCCGGCGGATCGTGCGTCAGGGCGGGCGGGTCACGGGGGTGCAGCTGCAGGACGGGATCACCCTGCCCTGCGCGGCTTGCGTCTTTGCCGGTGACCCTGCAGCACTGGCTGCGGGGCATCTGGGCGAGGGGCTGGGGGCGGCCGTTCCAGCGCGCAGCACCACCCCCCGCAGCCTGTCGGCATGGGTCTGGTCTTTCGCCGCCCGTGTCGAAGGGCCACTTGCCGCCGATCTCATCCACCACAATGTATTCTTCTCGTCTGACCCGAAGGCCGAGTTCGGCCCCCTTGCCAAGGGTGACATGCCCTTAGCCCCCACGCTTTACATCTGCGCCGAGGATCGCGCTGCGGGGGCCGTTCCAACCGGCCCCGAACGGTTCGAGATCATCATCAACGCCCCCCCGGGCCGCCCCGACCACCCAGAGGATTTCGCCCGATGCCACGCCCGAACCTTTCAACGCCTGCGCCAGATGGGCCTGACCTTCACGCCCGAGCCGGGTCCGGCGGGGCTGACCACACCCGCCATGCTGGACCGGCTTTTTCCGGGATCGGACGGGTCGATCTACGGCAGGAGCCCGGAGGGCACCTTCGCCGCCTTCGCGCGACCGCAGGCGCGGACGGCGCTGCCGGGCCTCTATCTGGCGGGGGGCGGGGCGCATCCGGGGGCTGGGGTGCCGATGGCGGCGCTCTCCGGCAAGCACGCGGCGGCGGCGGTCATGGCGGACCTGAAAATGGGGGACCTGACTTCTCGGTCCATGTTGCCCCAGACGGCTATGCCTGGTGGTACCTTGACGGGGTCTCAGACGACGGCACGCGCGCCGTCTCGGTGATCGGCTTCATCGGGTCGGTGTTTTCGCCCTGGTACCGCTGGTCGGGCCGGAAATCTCCGCAGAACCACGTCTGCCTGAACGTCGCGACCTACGGCACCGGCGGTCGCTTCACGATGACGGATCGTGGCCGCGCCGCCCTGCGCCAGTCGCCCGACCGGCTCCAGATCGGGCCATCGTCGATGCACTGGACCGGGCGCGAACTGGTGGTTGAGGTGAACGAGATTTCCTCTCTGCCGCTGGTCAGCCGCGTGCAGGGCACCATCACTCTGACGCCCGCGGCCCTGACCGGGGTCGAGGCCCGGCTTACGCCCGACGCCAGCCACACCTGGCGCCCCTTCGCGCCCATCGCCCGGATCAAGGTAGACCTAAGCCAAGGCCACTCCTGGGAAGGCCACGGCTACTGGGACGCGAATTTTGGGACGGCGGCGCTGGAGGCGGATTTCCGGTTCTGGACCTGGGGCCGTTTTCCGCTAAAGGACCGCACCGTCTGCTTCTACGACGCCACCCGCAGCGACGGGTCATCCCTGGCCCTTGGGGTCGAGGTCCTGCGCGACGGGACGGTGCAAGAGATCGCGTTACCACCCGTCAGCCCGTTTCGGCGCAGCCTCTGGGCAGTCCGGCGCAACACGCGGGCCGACCCGGGGTTTCACCCGTCCCAGAAGATGAGCCTTCTGGACGCGCCGTTCTATTCGCGGTCGCTGGTGGAAACGAAGATCGACGGCGAAGTGACAACCGGCGTGCATGAGGCGCTGGACCTCGTGCGCTACCGCCAACCCTGGCTTAAACCCATGATCGCCATGCGCGTGCCTCGCCGGCCGGGATGGGACTTCAAGGATTAACGAAGGATGAAGGTCACCCCTTAAGGCCTTGATTTATGGCGCTTGAGAGGGTGTCCCCGCCCGGGACACCCGCCTCAGCCCCCCACCGGCCCCCGCGCCTCAACCGGGTTCAGGCGGACCATCTCGAAGTTAAGCGCCCCGGCGATGCTGACCCAGATCACATAGGGCACGAACATCAACCCGGCCCAAAAGTCGATCGTGAAGAACACGACACAAGTCGCCGTCACCGACAGCCACAGCCCCGCCATCGGCACCAAGGCCGCCCGCATCCGCTTCAGCCCGAAGAACACCGGGGTCCACAGGGTGTTGAAGGCAATCTGCACCGACCACAGCGCCAGCCCAAGGCTCGCCCCCTCAAACGTCGCGGCACGGGCGGCAGCGGCGGACATCAGCAGGTAGAGGGACATCCACGCCACCGGGAACACCCAGTTCGGCGGCGTCCAGCTGGGCTTTTTCAGCGCCACATACCAAGGCCCGGTGGGAAACAGCGCCCCGGTCGCCGCAGCGGCACCGCAGGCGGTGAGGTAGACGAAGAACAACCCGTAATCCATGCGCGGCACCCCTTTTCCAAGGGAGATAGGCCGGATCGGCCCGTGTCACAACCGCTTAGGCGGAAAGACCCCGGTCGCGGGCCTCAAGCTGGGCCAGAACGCTGAGAAGGGCGTCACTTCTGCCTTTCGAGGGCGATTGCTGGGCGGCCGCGCGCACAAGGAAGGCAACCTCCTCCACCGGCGGGGCATGCAGGACGGGCGGGCGCGGCAGGATGGCCGTGGTGCCGGCCTTGAGCGTGGCAAGCCCAAGCCAGCCAAGCTTTCGGGCACGTCCAGTCCGGGCGCGGGCCGTGATGCTGTCATGGTTCTGGCGGCGCACGGCGCTGCCGATCCCGGCATAGATCATCCGGGCGGCGATGATGCCGGGGCGGCAGCCAAGCGGCAGGGCCGAGACGCCAGCCTCGGACCTTGCGTAAAGGCGGTCGGCTTCGGTCAGCAGTCGCGCTGTGGCAAGGCGGATGGCTGGGGTTGCGGCGGGGTTGGCAAGCCAATCCTCAGGATCGACCCCGGCGGCGGTCAGCCAGTCAACCGGCAGGTACAGGCGGCCTGCCCGCGCGTCTTCGCCCACATCGCGGGCGATGTTGGTCAGTTGCATCGCAAGGCCAAGATCGCAGGCCCGGGCAAGCGCGTCACTGTCGCGCACCCGCATCAGGACGCACATCATCGCCCCCACGGCAGCCGCGACACGGGCGGAATAGGCAAGGACGCCGGACAGGTCATCATAGCGGCGGCCGACCGCATCCCATGCCATGCCTTCAAGCAAAGCGTCAGGCAGCGCGCGGGGCATCTGGAAGTCTTCCACCACAGCCGCAAAGGCGCGGTCGGCGGGCGAGTTCACCGGCCGGCCAGCATAGACACGGTCCAGACGATCCCGCAGCCGCAGGACGGCGGCGGTCTTGTCATGGCCTTCATCCACGGCATCGTCGGCAAGGCGACAGAAGGCGTAAAGCGCCAAGGCCGGATCCCGGACACGGGCCGGCAGCAGGCGCGAGGCGGCGTGGAACGACAGCGACCCCGTCCGAATGGCGGCGCGGCAGGCATCCAGATCGGCTGGGGCGATGTTGCTTTTGGTCATTCGGCGGCCATGGGCAGGGGCAGGTCGGCAACCCGCACGCTTGGCGCCGGGATCAGCCCTGCAGTGACTTCGGCCGTGCCGATCACGCCGGGGACACCCGCGCCGGGGTGGGTGCCCGCACCGCAAAGGTAAAGGCCCGGCACTTCCTCGGACACGTTATGGGGCCGGAAGTAGGCCGATTGCAGGATGCGGGGTTCCAGCGAAAAGCCCGCGCCGAAGGGCGACAGATAGCGGTCGCGGAAGGTTTCGGGGGTGAAGGTGACCTCAGCGCTGATCTTGTCGCGGAAGCCGGGGATCAGGCGCTTTTCCAGCACGTCGGCCATGCGGTTGCGGTAGGTCTCAGTCTCAGTCGCCCAGTCGGCGGCATTGTGGCCCAAGTGGGGGACCGGGCTGAGGACGTAGAAGGTGTCATCGCCCGCCGGGGCGGCAGAGGGGTCTGTCACCGTGGGGCGGTGGACATAAAGGCTCATGTCCTTGGCAAGCCGCCCTGCGCGGAAAATGTCGCGGATGTGGTCCTTGTAGCGGGGGCCGACGACGATGGTGTGGTGGCCGGCATCGGGCCACATGTCACGCGTGCCCTTGGTGCCGAAATACCAGACGAACAGCCCCATCGACCAGCGGGCGCGGGCCATGCGCTTGTCGGTCCAGCGGCGCTTTGCATGGTTGCGCAGCAGCTGGCCGTAGGTAAAGCCCGGATCGGCGTTCGAGACGACCACTTCGGCGTCCAGCCTGCGCCCGTCTTTCAGTGTGGCCCCCGAGGCGCGGCCATTGGTGACGGTGATTTCATCCACCTCTTGCCCCAGAAGGACGCGACCGCCCTGCCCTTCGATCACGGCGACCATGGCATCGGCAATCGCCTGCACCCCGCCCATGGCGTAGTGGACGCCAAAGGATGCCTCCAGATGGCTGACCAGCGAATACATGCTGGTGACGCGGAACGGATCGCCCCCGATGAACAGCGGGTGGAACGACAGCGCAAAGCGCAGGTGCGGGTCCTTGACCCGGGCTGCGGCGTGGGAATGAACGGATTTGTCGGCGCGGTACCAGACGAACTTGGGCAGGACCTTGATCAGGTCCATCAGCTTGTGCATCGGGCGGCGACCCAGATCTTCGAAGCCAAAGCTGTAGCGGGCCTTCGCATCGGTCAGGAAGCGCTGGTAGCCGGGCAAGTCGGTGGGCGACACGCGGGCAACCTCAGCCTCCATCGCGGCGGCGCCGGTCCGCATGGTGAAGCGTTCGCCGTCGTCGAACCGGATCTCGTAAAACGGGTCCATCGGGCGCAGATCCACGTCCTTATGGAAATCGCGGCCGCAGGTGGCCCAGAGGTCGCGCAGGATCTGCGGCACGGTGACGATCGTCGGGCCAAGATCGAAGCGGTACCCGTCCTTGGTGATGGAGGACCCACGGCCGCCGGGGCGGTCCAGCCGGTCGACCACGGTGACCCGCCAGCCCTTGGCGCCCAGTCGCATGGCGGTGGCAAGCCCGCCAAGCCCGGCGCCGATCACCAGCGCCTCACCTTGGCCGGAGGGGGTGTCGGGGCGGGGTCTGATGGGATGCGCTGTGGTCATGGGAAAGGATGATAGAGTGTCTAGCCAGATTTACAACTGTGCAGATCATGCGGCAAAACAGCCCCTTCCCGTAGGGGTATTTTGCGGTAGAGTGTAAGTATAACGTTACACTGGACCGCAGATGCCGATCGCCACCCTAAGCTTGTTTCGATTTGAGGGCCTTGGCCCGAAGCTGTGGGTCATCAGCCAGATGGCAGCGGCGCGTCTGGCCTTGCGGCGCGAACCGCATCTGATGTTCTGGAAACTCTGTGGCTCGGGCACGGGCGAAGGCTTCACGCCAAAGCCGAACTGGGGTGTCTGGGCCATCCTTGCCGCTTGGCCCGACGCGGCAACGGCGCAGGCCGGCATGGCGCAAAGCCCGGTCTGGCGGCGCTGGCGGGCCCATGCGACCGAGGCCTGCACGATCACCATGTCACCGCTGTCGGCGCGGGGGTCATGGGCCGGAGTGAACCCGTTTGTCCCCGAATCCCACCCGGTCGATCCCAAAGGCCCCTTGGCCGTGCTGACCCGGGCCAGCGTCAAGCCGGGCCGCGCGCTGCGGTTCTGGCGGCGGGTTCCCGACATTTCGGCAGTGATCGGGCAAGACCCGAATGTGCTGTTCAAAATCGGCATTGGCGAAGTGCCGCTGTTGCACCAGATCACCTTTTCGATCTGGCCCGATGCCGTCAGCATGACCCATTTTGCACGGGGGGACGGACCGCATGGCCGGGCCATCGCCGCCGTGCGCGCCGAGGGCTGGTTTACGGATGAGCTTTACGCCCGCTTCCGCGTTCTGGGGGTTGAGGGGCGCTGGAACGGCGCGGAATTGCTGTCCCGCGGCGGCCTTGCGGGTGCCCCCCCACCCTCTCCCTCCCCCACGAGGGGGGAGGGAAGTGACAGCCTTGCCGCCGCCTTGGCAGTTGCGCCGCAGGGTGTCCAGACCGATACTGTACGATGCCCATGGTCACCCCCGACCTCGACCCCTGCCGAATGAGGCTCAGATGACCAAGACCCACACGCCCCGCCAGCCTTTCCCCTTCTCGGCCATCGTCGGGCAAGAGGACATGAAGTCCGCGATGACCCTGACGGCCATTGATCCCGGCATTGGCGGCGTCCTTGTCTTTGGCGACCGGGGCACCGGAAAATCCACCGCCGTCCGGGCGCTGGCCGCCCTCTTGCCGCCGATCGAGGCGGTGGAGGGTTGCCCGATCAACGCCCCGCGCCGCGATCTGTGCCCGCCTTGGGCGCAAGGGGTGACGGACCGGATGGTGACCAAGCCAACGCCCGTGGTTGATCTGCCGCTGGGCGTGACCGAGGACCGGGTGGTGGGTGCGCTGGACATCGAACGCGCGCTGACGCGGGGGGAAAAGGCGTTTGAGCCTGGCTTGCTGGCGCGGGCGAACCGGGGGTATCTTTACATTGATGAGGTCAACCTGCTGGAGGACCACATCGTTGACCTCCTCCTCGACGTGGCCCAGTCGGGCGAGAACGTGGTGGAGCGGGAGGGGCTTTCGATCCGCCACCCGGCGCGATTCGTGCTGGTGGGATCGGGCAACCCCGAGGAGGGCGAGTTGCGGCCGCAGCTGCTGGACCGGTTCGGTCTGTCGGTGGAGGTGACCAGCCCGCGCGACATCGAAACGCGGGTCGAGGTGATCCGCCGCCGCGATGCCTATGAAAACCAGTATGACAAGTTCATGAAAACATGGCGGGTGATGGATGCGGGTCTGCGCAACCAGATCCTTGCCGCGCGGGAGGCTTTGCCGAAGCTGAAGACGCCCGGCGTGGTCTTGCACGACTGCGCGGCCCTGTGCCTTGCCCTAGGGTCTGACGGGCTGCGGGGCGAGCTGACGCTGTTGCGCGCCGCCCGCGCGCTGGCCGCCTTCGAAGGCGACACCGCCGTGCGCCGCACCCATTTGCGCCGGGTGGCCCCCATGGCACTGTCCCACCGCCTGCGTCGCGACCCGCTGGATGAGGCGGGTTCGGCCGCCCGCGTGGGCCGGACGCTGGCGGAGGTTCTGCCCTGACCGACATGACTGCCATCCCCGACCCCGTGACGGCCCTGCCGGAGCTCTCTCCGGCCTGGGCGCGGGTGCGGCTGGCCTTGATGGCTTTGGCGGTGGACCCTGCAGGTCTGGGCGGCCTGTGGCTGCGGGCAAGGTCCGGGCCAGTCAGGGATGCGGTGACCGGGGCGCTGACAGCGCTGCCCTTGCCGGTCCGGCGGCTGCATCCGTCGCTTGGCGATGAGGCGCTGTTTGGCGGGCTGGACCTGACGGCGACGCTGGCCGAAGGGCGGCAAGTGCGGACCGAAGGCCTGCTGGCACAACCCTCGGCTTTGGTGCTGACCATGGCGGAACGCTGCCCCGCCGGGTTGGCCGCGCGGCTGGCGCAGGCTTTGGACCATCCAAGGCATTGCCTTGTCGCGCTCGACGAAGGCGCCGAGGCGGAGGAGGCTTTGCCAGGCGCTTTGGCCGACCGACTGGCACTGTTTCTGTCCTTGGACGATATCCCCTTGGCCGAGGCGGTGCCGCTGGCACTGGACCTCGAACAGATCGCCAAGGCCCGGGCGCGGTTCCTGAAGCTGCGGGTGCCGCCCCGCGCGGCCGTCACGCTGACGGGGGTGGCGGCCAGCCTTGGCATCACATCGCTGCGCGCGCCGCTGCTGGCCTTGCGGCTGGCGCGGGTGCTGGCGGCCTTGCGCGGTCATGCCGGGGTGCGGGCCGAGGATGTGACTACGGCAGCGGAACTGGTCTTCGCTCACCGCGCCACGCGCTGGCCAGAGGCGGCAGAGGACCAGCCCCCGCCCCCTGCCCCCGACACTGAAAACGAGGGCGACAGCGATGGTGAAAACCGCCCCGACCCCGGCGACATTCCCGAGGAGTTGGTGCTGGAAGCCGTCCGCGCCGCCCTGCCCGAAGCCCTGCTTGACCAGCTGGCCATCGCCCGCGCTGCCCGTGCGACCGGGGGTGCCACCGGATCAGGCGAGGCGCGGCCGGGCCACAGCCATGGGCGGCCCCTGTCGGCGCGGCCGGGCCGTCCCTCGGCAGGCCTGCGGCTGGACCTGATCGCGACTTTGCGCGCGGCAGCCCCGTGGCAAGGGATGCGGCGGAAGACGGCGCTGCAGGACCGGCTGGTCCATATCCGCCCTTCTGACCTGCGGATCAAACGCTATCAGGAACGCAATGAGCGTGTGCTGATCTTTGCCGTCGATGCCTCAGGTTCCGCCGCCCTTGCCCGGCTGGCCGAGGCGAAGGGGGCGGTTGAACTCCTCCTCGCCCGGGCCTATGCGCGGCGCGACCATGTGGCGCTGATCGCCTTTCGCGGGGCGGGGGCGGAGCTGATCCTGCCGCCGACGCGGTCTTTGGTGCAGACAAAACGGCGGTTGGCGGGGTTGCCGGGCGGCGGGGGCACGCCTTTGGCGGCGGCCCTGCAGATGGCGCAGGACACGGCAGTTCGGGCGCGGGCCAAGGGGCTGACGCCGGTCTTGGCGCTGCTGACCGATGGGCGGGCGAATGTGGCGCTGGATGGCACCCCGGGCCGTGCGCGGGCCGAGGCTGAGGCGGTGGTGGCGGCGAAGGCCTGGCGACGGGCGGGGTTCGCGGGCGTGGTAATCGACACGGCCGCCCGGCCTCAGGACGGGCTTCGTGCGCTGTCTGCCACCCTCGGCGCGGCCTACCTGCCCTTGCCGCGCGCCACGGCGGAACGTCTGTCATCGGCCCTTGAGGCGGCGCTGACGCCGTTGCAAGCTGGCTGAGATGCCAAACACCCTTCCCCCCGACTGGCCGTTTCGCGGCGATGCGCGGCAAGTCCGTGCCCGCCCCCATGACTGGTGCGTGATCGACCATGGCGCTGGTCCCACGGCGCTCCTGTTGCATGGCGCGGGCGCCTCGGGCCATTCGTTCCGCCATCTGATCCCGGCGCTGGATGGCTGGCGCTGCATCGTCCCTGACCTGCCGGGTCAGGGCTTCACCCGCGCCGGGTCGCGCACGCGCTTCGGGATCGAACCGATGGCCGAAGACCTTGCCACGCTGCTGGCACAGCAAGGCTGGCAGCCCGAGGTGGTGATTGGCCATTCCGCCGGTGCGGCGCTGGCGCTGCAACTGTCAACGCTGATCCCGCTGCGCGCCGTCGTGGGGATCAACGCCGCCCTGGGCCAGTTCGAAGGCGCTGCCGGATTTCTGTTTCCGCTGCTGGCGCGGGCCTTGTCGGTGACGCCCTTCGTGCCTTCGGTCATCAGCCGGTTGTGGGGGACCGAGGGCAAGATCCGCAGCCTCTTGGACAATACCGGCTCGCCCCTCGACCCCGCAGGGGTGGCGCAATACCTGACGCTGGTGAAGAAGGCGGCCCATGTCGATGGCACGCTGGGCATGATGGCGCAGTGGCGGATCGACCGGCTGATGGCGCGGGCGCCGCAGATGACGGTGCGGTCGCTGCTTCTGGCCACGGCGGGTGACAGGATCGTGCCGCCACGGGTGTCTCGTCAGGCGGCAGGGATGCTGCCGCGGGCGGATGTGCTGGAGCTGCCGGGCCTTGGCCATCTGGCGCATGAGGAAGACGCAAGCGCGGTGGCGCAGGCGATCACCGGCTGGCTGGCGCGCTGAACGGGCGGGCCTGGCGCAAATCTTTTCGAAAAGATTTGCAAATTCCTTCGAAGGAATTTAGCCCCGCGCGCCCTAGCGCAGGGAGGCGGACATGGCGCCGAAGATGCGGTCCATGTGTTCGGTCAGGTAGATGCGCAGCCAGGGGGTGAACTGGTCGGGTGTCCGCAAAACCTCGGCCGACAGGTCGTAAAGGTCAACCCAGCGGACCGCCTGCACTTCGGACGGGTTCGGCTGGATGCGCAGGTCGGACGGTGCCTCGGCCACGAAGATATCGACCAGCTCATGTTCGATCAGACCGCTGCCGACATCTGCGCGGTATTCCACGCGCCCGGCGAAGGCGGGGTACAGGCCGGCAATCCCCAATTCCTCACGCAGCCGACGCACGGCGCAGGTGGCGGGGTCTTCCTCCCAGCGGGGGTGGGTGCAGCAGGTGTTCGCCCAAAGCCCCGGCGTGTGATACTTGCCCGCCGCGCGCTGCTGGATCAGGACGCGCGGCCCGTCCAGCACAAAGACCGACACCGCCTTGTGCCGCAGGCCGCGCTGATGAACCTCAAGCTTGCCAAGGGGTTGCAAGCGGCCACCCACCCAGGCGGGGATCATTTCTTCCAGACTTCCGTCCATTATCAGGTCCAGCTTGGTTTCACCCAGCCCATCAGATGTGCCACATTCTTCACACCGATCTTCAGATGGGCCAAGGGTCGCGCGGCGACCAGTTTCTTGTTCATGTAAGCCTCAAACGTCAGCTTCTGCACATCAACGTCATGGCACAGGCTGACAAAGCGTTCGCGGCGGTCGTCGGATTTGTAGTAGGCGTCCTGCATCGACCGCAAGACTTTGAACACGGTCTTGTTGTCCTTCATGAACAGCTTGCGGGCCAGTTTGAGGTCCTTGGCCTTGCCCGAGGCAAGGCAGGCCTGCGCCGCAGTCGCCGCGACCCGCCCGCCCAGCATGGCATAGTAGATCCCCTCGCCCGAACTGGGGGCGACCACACCGGCGGCATCGCCAGCCAGCACCACATCGCGGCCATTGTCCCATTTGTCCAAGGGCTTGAGCGGGATCGGCGCGCCTTCCTTGCGGATGGTTTCGCACCCCGTAAGGCCAGAGGACGCGCGCAGCGCCGCAGTCGCCTCTTTCAGGTTGACCCCATCGACCCCGGTGCCCATGCCGACACTGGCCTGATCGCCATGCGGAAAGACCCAGCCGTAGAAATCCGGGGAAATCCGCCCGTCATAGATGACGTCGCAGCGTTTGGGGTCATAGTCCTTGTTCGCGGCGGGGGCCTTGATGATCTCATGATAGGCGATGACGTAGGGGATCGTGTCACCACCCGGCACCTCATCCCGGGCCACGACCGACCGCGCGCCATCTGCCCCGATGATGAGTTTCGTCAGGCTGCGGCGTTCCTCTCCGCTGGCCTTGTCGCGCCAGACGACATGGGTGCCCGCGCTGTCCCGCTCGATCCGCAGATAGGTGCCGGTCAACCGCTCGGCCCCGGCCTTGGCCGCACGGACCCGCAGGAATTCGTCGAAATGTTCGCGGTCCACCATGCCGACATAGCCGTTCTCGATATGGATATCGACCGACCGACCAGAGGGCGAGATCATGCGGGCGACATCGACCTTCGCCACGATCATGTCTTCGGGAATCGCGAAATCCTTGATCGCGCGCGGCGGGATTGCGCCGCCACACGGCTTGATCCGGCCATCACGGTCCAGCATCGCCACGCGTTTGCCTGCGCGGGCAAGGTCTTCGGCAGCCGTTGCCCCGGAAGGCCCGCCGCCCACAACGAAGACGTCATAGGTCATGTCATTCTCCCGGAACAAGGTGAGGGGTGGGCGCGCGCAAGCGGCCGCCGTCGATGATCCGCCAGGCCATCAGGCCCGCGGCGAGGAAAAGTGCGGCTTCGATCAGGAACACAAGGCCGAAGGCGTCCGCCGTATCGCCCGACAGGCGCAAGACATCGACCAGCGCCGCCCCGGCAAACCCGCCAAGCCCTTGCGCGATGGCCTGCGACGCCCCCCAGACGCCCATCCGCGTGCCTTCACGCCCGGACCTGCCCTGCCCGGCCAGCTGCATCATCGCCCCGATCGAGGCGATGGCGAACATGCCGGAGAACACGCCGAGCACGGTGACCGCCGGGGTCAGGAACCCGATGCCCAGCTGCCCCAGCGAGGCAATCAGCAGCAGCATGACCGCCGACCCGACACAGCCGGTGGTGACCCAGACCCGCAGGGTGCCGGTCTTCAGGAACGACACCGCGATGCCAACGGCCAGCATGCCGACAAACATGCCGCCGTGCTGCGCGCCGGACAGGCTGGTCGATTGGCCGGGGGAATAGGCGAAGACAAGGCCCGCATAGGGCTCAAGGATCAGTTCCTGCAGGAAGAAGGCGGTCATCGACAGGAAGATGAACAGCGTGAACACGCGGGTGCGGGTTTCGGACCAGACCTCGGCCAGGCCTTTCAGGAGCGGGGTATCGTCCGGCAGGCGGGTGGGGATGACGCGGCGCTCGATCCCCCAGATGGCGGCGGCGGTCAGGGCCACCGCGCCAAGGGTGACGATGGCGACAATGACCATCAGACGTTGGGGCGAGTAGGGGTCAAGCAGGGCCCCGATCACCCCAGAGGTGACGGCAATCCCGAAGATCATCAGCAGCCAGGTAATCGTCGCCGCCGCCGCCCGCCGGTCAGGCGCGCAGCCCGAGGCCAACAGCGCCAGAAGCGAGGTGCCCGAGGCCCCTGCCCCAAGCCCGATCAGCACATAGGCCAGCACCGACACCGCCAGCCCCCAGCCCTGCCCGGCAATCCCCATCGCCACCATCAGCGACGCAAGGAACGCACCCGACGACAGAATCGCCATGCCGCCGATGATGAACCGCGTCCGGTTGCCTTGCGCGTCAGACCAGAAGCCCCAGCTGGGCCGGGTGATCTGCACGAAGGAATGCAGCGCCACCAGCGCGCCCGACAGCATCGCCGGCAGCGCCAGTTCCACCACCATCAGCCGGTTCAGCGTCGATGTGGTCAACACCACCACCGCGCCAAGGCACAGTTGTACCAGACCAAGCCGGACAATCTGGGTCCAGCTGAGCGTCATGCCAGCCCCCGCAGCGCAAAGGCGGTGACCATCATGCCACTGACGTAAAGGACGACTCCGGTGCCGTTATACCATGGCGCCTTGGCCTTCGGATCGCGCAGCATGACCCGCATCGCGGCCAGTTGCGCCGCCAGAAGCGCGGTGACGGCCAGCGCATGCCACGGCGCGCCCATGACCAGAAGGAAGCAGATCACCAGAAGCTGCGCCATGCCCATCACCGTGCAGGCGATCTTGGCTGCAACCTCCGGGCCAAGCACCACAGGCAGCGACCGTACGCCATGCTGGCGGTCACCCTCCAATGCCTTGAAATCGTTCAGCGTCATGATGCCATGCGCCCCAAAGGCGTACAGGGCGGCCATCATGACCACCTCAAACCGCGGGGCGGCGTTCAGAAGCACGGCAGCGCCGGTGAACCATGGCAGGCCCTCATACGAAAGACCCACCAGCCCCGGCCCCCACCAGCCCGACCGCTTCAGCCGGATCGGTTCGGCGCTGTAGGCCCAGGCGGCGATGACGCCAACCACGGTCGCCCCAAAGCCCCAGGGGCCAAGCAACCAGCCCACAGCCAAGGACAGCCCCGTCATCGCCAGCGCGATCCAAAGGCCCCAGCGCCCGGGAATCCGGCCCGAGGGGATCGGGCGATCCGGTTCGTTCACCGCATCGACGTGGCGGTCGCACCAGTCATTCGCGGCCTGGCTCATCCCGCAGACGATGGGGCCGGCAAGGACCATGCCCAGAACCACGGTCTGCCAGTTCGCGCCAAGCGGGATGCCCGAGGACACCGCGCCGCACAGAAAGGCCCAGATCGGCGGGAACCATGTGATCGGCTTGATCAGCCGCAGCATGGCGCGCGGTTCGGGATATTGGCGGGCGGGGATGATGGAGCTGACAGTCATGTGTCAATTAAACCTTACACTGAGGAGTCAGGCAAGCACAGAATTGTCGCGGGCAGGTACAGGGCAGATGGTTTCAGCCGACCACCCGCCCGGGCTTGCGCGGTCCCGCTACCTTTGGTGCAGGGTAAAGCGGCTGGCCGAAGGCGTCTCTGTGCTTTCGACCCGGGCGGCGGGCCAGACCAGCGCCTGATAAAGCCGCGTGAAGACGGCCGCGTGCCAGTGGCAGGGCCGCCCGGCACCGGGGGTCAGGGGGTTGTTCTCGATCTCGACGGTCAGGGGTCTGTGGCCCGTCACACGAAACTGCCCGGACCCTGCGAAGGTCCAGGCGTGGCGCGTGATGGCGCCGGTCAGAAGCCTAGCCCCCAGCGGGGATGGCAGCGCCCGGATCAGCGCCTTGGCCGGGCCAGGGATGCGGTTGGCAAGGATGTAGTCGGCGGTCGCCGCACCCGCCTTGGCCATCAGCGCTTCGGCCCGGTCGGGCAGATCGCGGTAGACGGTCAGATGCACCGCGCGGCAGGCAGCTTCGGGCCACATCCCGGCACCTTCCGGCGGCACCACCTGCCCCGCCGATTGCATCACCCGGTCACGCGCGGCACGGCCAACTTCTTGGTCCAGTACAGCCACCAGTTGCAGGATGGCGTTCGGCCCGATCCGCGCGCCATCCTCGATGAAGGGCGAGCCGCCATCCATGGCTACTCTGCCGGTTCCTGCATCTGTTCACGCCCGCCGCCGCAGGCCATCGGCCCAAGGTCGGGCACCGCCCGGTCCTTGGCGCGTTCCTTCATCTGGGCGCGCACCGCCTCTTGCCGCTCCTTGTGCTTGCGGCTGCGTTCGGCGCTGGCTTCCCAATCGGCGACTTGTGCTTCGGCAATCGTGCGGGTTTCGTCAAAGTGGAAATCGACCTGCCCCTTGGTCTGCGGGCCCCAGTAACCGGCCTTGCCAAGATCGTAGAAGGTGCGCCCGACCCCGGCCTTGATGAAGGCCTTGAGACACCCCAGCAGATAGCGCCGCCGGAACCCCGTCCCGCGCCAAGGGTAGTGGAACAGGGCCTTGCGCATGTAGAACCGGCGGTAGTTCTTCATCACCCCGTCAAGGAGTTCCCCCGCGTCATCGCGGCGGGCTTCATGATGGGGGTGACGAAGTTATACTTCGAAAAATCAAAGACTTCGACCTGATCCTTGATCTCTTGGAAGAGGGGCGTGAAAGGCCAAGGAGTGTACATCGACCAGTTGGCAAGGTCGGGCTGCCAGTCCCATGCCATTTTGAAGGTCTCCTCCAAAGTCTCCGGCGTCTCGTTGTCGAGACCGACGATGAACTGCGCCTCGGTGAATATATCCGCTTCCCGCAGCAGGCGGATGGCTTCCTTGTTTTCCTCGACTTTGGTCTCCTTGTTGAAGAGATCCAGCTTCAACTGCGCTGCCGCTTCGGTGCCAAGCGACACATGCACCAGCCCCGCCTTGCGATAGAATTTCAGCAGGTCACGGTCGCGGTAGATGTCCGTGACGCGGGTGTTGATGCCCCATTTCACCCGGTCGTTCAGGCCGCGGTCGATCAGTTCCTGACAGAATTCGACGAATTTCTTCTTGTTGATCGTGGGTTCCTCGTCCGCCAGGATGAAGAAGCCGACGCCGTGGTTTGTCACCAGATCTTCGATCTCATCCGCCACTTTCTTGGGGTCGCGCACACGGTAGTCGCGCCAGAATTTCCACTGGCTGCAGAAGCTGCAGGTGAAGGGACACCCCCGCGCCATGTTGGGGATGGCGACCTTCACGCCAAGCGGGATGTAGATGTAATGCGGCCAGTCGATCAGCGTCCAGTCGGGGCGGATGCTGTCAAGATCCTTGACGGTCGGCGCAGCTTGGGTCGCCACGATCTCATCCCCGTCAAGGAAGGCGAGGCCCTTGATCTGGCGGCGGGTCGCGGGCCATTGGCCATCCCGCACCGCTTCGGCAAGGGCGAGCATGATCTCTTCACCTTCCCCCCGCACGATCACGTCAACCCAAGGCGCTTCGGTCAGGACCTGACGGAACATGAAGGTGGCATGCACGCCGCCCAGCACCCGCACTGCCGTCGGGATCGCGTCCGCCGCCAGCTTCAACACCTCTTCCGCCGCATAGATCGACGGGGTGATCGAGGTGACGCCGATGATATCGGGCTGCAGTTCCACCAGCCGCGCCCGCAGGTCTTCGCCGCTGACATGCATCGTCATCGCGTCGATGAAGTGGATGTCATCAAACCCCTTGGCCTTCAGCGCCCCGGCCAGATAGGCAACCCAGGCTGGCGGCCAGTTCCCGGCAATCTCGGCTCCGCCAGAGTGGTAGTTGGGATGGACGAAGACGATGCGCATGGCGGCTCTCCCTTGTGTCAACTTATGTTGACAGGCGGGAGGGCAGCTTTCATTGATTTAGGTCAAACGGGTCGAAACCGGGCTATTCGCCGTCGCGGTTCAGGATGCCATACTTGCGCAGCTTCACATACAGCGACTGCCGCGACAGGCCCAGCATGTCAGCCGCGGCCACCCGGTTGTTACGGGTCAGCTCCAGCGCAGTTTCGATACACATCTTTTCGATGACATCGGTGGTTTCCGCCACGATGTCCTTAAGCGTCGATGACCCCACCAGTTCCATCACCGACCGTGAGCCTTCGTCGGGCAACCCGCCGTTGGCACGGCGCATCGTCTCGGCCCGGCTGGCATCGCGGATCACCAGAACCAGCACCGGGTTCGGCCGGTCGTTCAGCCAGCTGGCCGACAGTTCCACCGCGATCTGACCAGAGAAATCGGTGGTCAGACGCGTGGCATACAGCCGAAGTTGCCCGGTGCGCTTGACGTTGTCCAGAAGCACCCGCAGGTCCACCTGGCCCCGCACCAGATAATCGGCGATGGACCGGCCGCGCACGGCGGCAATGCCGCTGGCATCGGTCAGGTTCAGGAACGCCTCGTTCGCAGCACGGATCACGCCATCGGCGTCGGCAAAGACGATGCCATCCACGCCTTCATGATAAAGCCGCTGCAGATTCTCGCCCAGCTCGTCCGAGGCAAGAGATGCCCGTTCCGCAGGATCAATCAGGCAGAGCAGGATCCGCTCACCCGCGGCACGGAACAGTTTCGGCGTCACAAGCACCCGGCGCTGCGACCGACGCGCTGTGACCTCAACCGGGGTCGCAGCATCGACCGTGGCGATGTTGGCCAGCGCTTCCAGAAACTCGCCCCGCCTCCGGCCATCGAATTCCTGCGCGACGGCAGTGCCGATGAGTTCGGGCCGCGCGCCACCCAGCAGCACTGCCGCCGCCGGGTTCAGGTCCGTGATCCGGCCTGAGGACATGGAGACCAGCATCACCGGATCGCGCGTCATTTCCATCAGCACGCGGTAGCGCGTATCCAGCTCGCGCTGCGCCTCATAATCGCGTTCCAGCGCCAGTTGCGCCGTGACCAGCTGCTGCTGCACTTCGGCCAGCGGGCGCAGGTCGCGGCCCAGCATCAGGATGGACCCATCCGGCCCCATCCGGTGCATCGAATAGCGGACCGGGAAATCCCAGCTTTGCTGCGTGGCGTGGTTCAACTCGATCGTCTGGCTGCGCCGGGCGCCTTCAAGATCGGCCAGCCGCAAGGCCAGCTTGCGCTGGCTTTCCTCGGTCAGGATGTCGGGAAGCTGCATGCCTTCCCAGTCGGTCAGCTGACCAAAGGACCGGTGCGACGGGTTGACCAGCACGGCCACCACCCGCAGGCTTGGCGCGACAAGCAGCGTGATGTCCGCAGCCGTCGCCAGAATCTCGGTCATGAGATCGGGCGGAATCATCGGCAGCTTGCCGGAATTCAACAGATGGCGGCCGTCGGTGGTCACGGAGCAACCAACCGTCGGTCGGCCGCCTCCGTGATGGCAGAGACTTTCCACGCCGCTCCAGCCGTGCCCAGTTGCGCGCCGGCAAGCGCCTGACCCGGGTCGCTCGTGGCAATATCGGCCCCCGTCAGCTGTGCCGCGTTGGACACCCGATCCAGCACCGCACCACCCACGGCCACCCAGAGCCGCCCGCCTGACGCTTCCTTCAACGCCTTCACGATCTTCCGGCCCAGTTCAAGCTTGGTTTCGCATCCCACAGACACCATCGCGCAATCATACTGGCGCTCTTGCACCAGAGTCCGCAGCACGGCCAACCGCGTGCCGATCTGTAGATGCACCGAAATGCCCTGACGCCGCAACTGTCCGGCAAGCACCTGCGCGCCAAAGCTGTGCTGTTCCCCCTCGGGCAGCACGATCAACACCGACGCGCCGTCAACCGCCGTACTGCCATCCCAGCCAAGGCCGATCTGATGGACCAGCGACTGCAACCGCGCAAGGCCGATGGTGACTTCGGCCCAGCCGGCCCGGTCCTCAGCCCAGTCGCAGCCAAGCAGGCGCGCAACGGCGGGAAAATAGCTGTCAACAAGATCGATATCGCTGATGCGGGCACGGCGAATCTCGGGGCGCAGCGCGTCATAAAGCGCAGGGTCAACCGATGCGACCGCGCGCGCCATCGCAAAGACAAGATCAGGGTCGATCTGCTGCAACGCCCGACCGCTACGCGCCGCCAGACGCGCAACAACGGTCCGCGCCAGCGTCGACAATTCGTCTCCGCAACGCTCGATTGGCACGCCATACTGGCTGTCGCGCATTCCGCCACTCCAACCCGTCCGCATCCGGCGTGATTGCCGGTGCTCGGTCCGGGACTGCGCGCACAAGGTCCAGCGCAGCGTTTTCCTTACTGTCCGCCATGGGGAAAGCATTGTCAAAGCAAATTGACACTTTTCGCCAAACGCCATGCGACACTACGCCGTTCCTTGCCGATACCGCTGAAAAACGAAGCAAATATGGGTCTTGATTGGCGAATACGCTGAAATCTGAGCCGGTCGAGACTGTGCAGCAGTGTGTAAGTTTTGGTTGACACTTACGCTGGCCCGTCTAGTCTTGGGTCAAGGCGACACGGTCACGACAACACTTCGGGGAAGACCTTCAGCTTCATGCAGATGACACAGACCACCGGCTCCAGTTCTGGCACCAGATCGCGCCTTTACACGGCGGAAGAGCGTGCCCGCCGTGACGCCACGCCATGGACGATCGTTCAGGGCGTCTTGGCCCCGGCACAATTCCTGGCCTTCGCTGTATCGCTGGTGCTTGTGCTGCGCTTCCTCTGGACGGGGGAGGGCTACATGGCCGCCACCGTTTCGATCCTGGTGAAGACCGGGTTCCTTTACGTCATCATGGTCACCGGCGCGATCTGGGAAAAGGTGGTCTTCGGCCAGTACCTGTTCGCCCCCGCCTTTTTCTGGGAAGACGTGTTCAGCTTTGCCGTCATCGCCTTGCATACGCTGTATATTTACGGCCTCTGGACCGGCGCGTTCACCCCGCATGCCTTGATGTTCATCACCCTTGCGGCCTACGCAACCTATGTGGTCAACGCCGGCCAGTTCCTGCGCAAGCTGCGCTTGGCGCGGCTGGATCAGGCCTCGGAACAGGGGGTGCCGGCATGAGCCTCGACACCCCGTTCCGCAGCTGCACCGACACCCCCGTCCTGAAAGAGCGTGGCCAGCGTGAGGTGTTCTGCGGCCTGACCGGAATCATCTGGCTGCACCGCAAGATGCAGGACGCGTTCTTCCTCGTCGTGGGCAGCCGCACCTGCGCGCATCTCCTGCAGGCTGCCGCCGGGGTGATGATCTTCGCCGAGCCCCGCTTCGGCACGGCGATTCTCGAAGAGAAGGATCTGGCTGGCCTCGCCGACGCCAATGCCGAGCTTGACCGTGAGGTTGCCCGCCTGCTGTCCCGCCGCCCCGACATCCGGCAACTGTTCCTTGTCGGCTCCTGCCCTTCCGAAGTCATCAAGATCGATCTCGCCCGCGCTGCCGAACGGCTGGACGGGGTGCATGCGCCGAATGTGCGGGTGCTGAACTTCTCCGGCTCCGGGATCGAGACGACCTTTACCGAAGGCGAGGATGCCTGCCTCGCCTCGATGGTTCCCGCCCTGCCCGCAACGGATGCCACCGAACTCCTTGTCGTTGGCGCGCTGCCGGATGTGGTCGAAGACCAGATGCTGTCGCTTCTGGCGGCCATGGGCGCAGGCCCGGTCCGCACCCTGCCCGCGCGGCGCTCGACCGACCTGCCCGCCGTCGGCCCCAACACCCGCTTCATTCTGGTGCAGCCCTTCCTTGGTGCCACCCACGCCGCCCTGATCAAGCGTGGTGCCACCCCGATCTCCGCCCCCTTCCCCTTTGGCGAGGAGGGCTCCACCCTCTGGTTCCATGCCGTCGCCGAAGCCCTCGGCCTTGACCGGGCGAAGGTTGACGCCGTCCTTGCCGCCCCCCGCGCCCGCGCGCAGAAATCCGTGGCCGCCGTCGCCGAAACCTTGCGCGGCAAGTCGATCTTCTTCTTCCCCGACAGCCAGCTGGAAATCCCCCTCGCCCGCTTCCTCGCCCGCGAATGCGGCATGGTCCCGGTCGAAGTCGGCACGCCGTACCTCCACCGCGAACTGATGGCGCCCGAACTCGCCCTCCTGCCGCATGGCCCCACGATCTCCGAAGGCCAGGACGTCGAACTGCAGCTTGACCGCGCCCGCGCGGCGCGGGCTGACCTGACCGTCTGCGGCCTCGGCCTCGCCAATCCGCTGGAGGCGGAGGGGCTGACCACCAAATGGGCCATCGAACTCGTCTTCACGCCCGTCCATTTCTACGAACAGGCCGCTGATCTGGCGGGCCTTTTCGCAAGACCCATCCGCCGCCGCGCCCTCCTGACACCGGAGGCCGCGGAATGACCCAGCCTTTCATTCTGGTCCAAATATCCCGGGGTCCGGGGCAGCGCCCCGGAGGCCAGCCATGAAGCTTACCCTTTGGACATATGAAGGCCCCCCGCACGTCGGCGCGATGCGTGTCGCCACCGCGATGAAGGGCCTGCACTACGTCCTGCACGCCCCGCAGGGCGACACCTATGCCGACCTTCTGTTCACCATGATCGAGCGGCGCAATCACCGCCCGCCGGTCACCTACACCACCTTCCAGGCCCGTGACCTTGGCGCCGACACGGCGAACCTGTTCAAGGACGCCGCCCGCGACGCCTTCACCCGCTTCCAGCCGCAAGCGATGATCGTCGGCGCGTCCTGCACTGCCGAACTCATCCAGGACGATCCCGGCGGTCTGGCTGAGGCGCTGAACCTGCCGATCCCGGTCATTCCGCTCGACCTGCCGTCCTACAGCCGCAAGGAAAACTTCGGCGCGGATGAGACGTTTTTCCAGATCGTCAAGGTCCTCGCCAAGCCGATGGCCCGGACCGAGGCTGTCACCTGCAACCTGATCGGCCCAACGGCATTGGGGTTCCGCCACCGCGACGACGTGACCGAACTGACCCGGCTGCTTGCCACCATGGGCATCACCGTCAATGTCTGCGCGCCGCTGGACGCCACCCCGGCGGACATCGCCCGCCTTGGGGCCGCGCATTTCAACGTGCTGATGTATCCTGAAACGGCCGAAACCGCCGCGCGGCATCTGGAAAAGGCGCTGAACCAGCCCTTTACGCGTGTCGTGCCCATCGGCACCCATGCCACCCGCGATTTCCTGGCCGAGGTCGCCACGATCACCGGCCTCCCGCTTCCGGCTGAGACCGGCCTGCGCCAGCCCTGGTATGCTGCATCCGTCGACAGCACCTACCTGACCGGCAAGCGCGTCTACATCTTCGGCGACGGCACCCATGCCATCGCCGCCGCCCGCATCGCCGCCAGGGAGATCGGGTTCGAGGTCGTGGGCCTTGGCTGCTACAACCGCGAACAGGCCCGCCCGGTGCGCGCCGCGGCCAAGACCTATGGCATCGAGGCGCTGATCACCGACGACTATCTGGAGGTCGAGGCCGAGATTGCCCGCCTGCAGCCCGAACTGATCCTTGGCACGCAGATGGAACGCCACATCGCCAAGCGCCTTGGCATCCCCTGCGCCGTGATCTCTGCCCCCGTGCATGTGCAGGACTTCCCGGCCCGCTACTCCCCCCAGATGGGGTTCGAGGGCGCGAACGTGATCTTCGACACCTGGGTTCACCCCCTGGTCATGGGTCTGGAAGAACACCTCCTCACCATGTTCCGCGAGGATTTCGAGTTTCACGATGCTGCCGGTCCCAGCCACCACGGCGCCAAGGCAAGTGCGCGGCCCGAGGCACTGGTTGCCGAGGTGGAAGCCTCCGGCGGGGATATTGCCGCCAGTATGAAACCGCAGGCCGAGGAGCCCGTGACGGGCGAGGTGATCTGGCTGGCCGATGCCGAACGCGAGTTGAAGAAGATCCCGTTCTTCGTGCGCGGCAAGGCGAAACGGAACACCGAGAAATTCGCGGCCGACAAAGGCGTGACAGCAATCAGCATCGACACCCTTTATGAAGCAAAGGCCCATTATGCGCGATGACCGCCATATGGAGGCTCAGGAGGCCGCACTTGCCCCGAAACGGGCAGCGCGTGTGCCGACCTACCGCTTTGTGATCCTGACGCTGGATGCCCATGCCGCAGGCCCCGCCGCCCGGATTGCTCCGCGTCTGGCCAAGGATTTCCCCGGGCTGGACGTGTCAGTCCATGCCGCCGCCGAATGGGCCGAAAACCCCGCCGCCCTGGCCCGCGCCAAGGCCGCCGTGGCGGGCGCCGATATCGTCGTCGCGAACCTTCTGTTCATCGAAGAACATATCACCGCAATCCTGCCGGAGTTGCACAAGGTCCGTGACCGTCTGGACGCTTTCGTCGGCGTCATCGCCGACCCGCAGATCGTCAAGCTGACCAAGATGGGCGATCTGGACATGTCCAAGCCCGCCTCGGGCGCGATGGCCTTGCTGAAAAAGCTGCGCGGGTCGAAGGCACCGGGGTCAGGGTCGGGGCAAAAGCAGATGGCACTTCTGCGCCGCTTGCCGAAGATCCTGCGCTGGATCCCCGGCAAGGCGCAGGACATGCGCGCCTGGTTCTTGTCGATGCAATACTGGCTGGGCGCCTCGGACGATAACCTTGAGGCGATGATCCGCTTTCTCGTCGGCCGCTATGCGACGAAGCACGGCTGGAAGGGCGCGACTGCCGCCGCCCCCGTCGATTACCCGGATGTGGGGCTCTATCACCCCTCGCTGAAAGGGCGGATCACCACCGACGCCCGCGACATGCCGCGTCCGAAGGGGGCGACCGCCACGGTCGGCCTTCTGATGCTGCGCAGCTACATCCTTGCCGCCGATACCGGCCACTATGACGCCGTCATCAAGGCGTTTGAGGCGCGCGGCATCGCCGTCCTGCCCGCCTTCGCCGGGGGCCTTGATGGCCGCCCCGCGATTGACGCCTACTTTGCAGGCAAGGTCGATGCGATGGTGTCGCTGACCGGCTTCTCGCTCGTCGGTGGCCCGGCCTACAACGACAGCCCGGCGGCAGTTGCGGCGCTGACCGCACTTGACGTGCCCTACGTCGCCGCCCACCCGCTGGAGTTCCAGTCGCTCCGCCAGTGGCAGGCGGCCTCCGGTGGCCTTGGCCCGGTGGAAACCACCATGCTGATCGCGCTGCCTGAGATTGACGGCGCGACGAACCCCACCGTCTTCGCCGGTCGCCACGACCCCGAGGGCTGCAACGGCTGCGGTCGCAATTGCAAACCGGCAACGCTTGAGGCGGCCGAAACCCGCGCCATGTCGCCCTGCCCCGAACGGATCGAGGCTTTGGCCGATAAGGTCGCGCGTTTGGCCAAGTTGCACCGGTCCGCAACCGCCACGCGGAAGCTGGCCATTGTCCTTTACGGCTTTCCGCCGAACGCTGGTGCTGCTGGCACCGCCGCCTATCTTGGTGTGTTTGAAAGCCTTTTCAACACCTTGCACGCCCTGACAGCCGAAGGCTACGACCTGACGCCCCCCGAAAGCGTTGAGGCTTTGCGTGAGGCCGTGCTGAAAGGCAACGCCGCCCGCCATGGCCAGCCTGCCAATGTCCACACCACCGTCCCCGCCGCCGAGATCGTCGCCAAGACCCCTTGGCTGGCCGAGGTTGAGGCTGCCTGGGGCCCCGCCCCCGGCCGCATCCAGACCGACGGGCGCGGCGTGCATGTGCTGGGCTGCCAGTTCGGCAATGTCTTTGTCGGCCTCCAGCCCGTCTTCGGCTATGAGGGCGACCCGATGCGCCTTCTGTTCGAAAAGGGCTTCGCGCCGACCCATGCCTTCACCACCTTCTACCGCTGGCTGCGTGAGGATTTCGGGGCGGATGTCCTCCTCCACTTCGGCATGCACGGCGCTTTGGAGTTCATGCCGGGCAAGCAGGCCGGGGTCGGCTCCAACTGCTGGCCCGACCGGCTGATCGGCAACCTCCCGAACGTCTACCTTTACGCCGCCAACAACCCGTCCGAAGCGACGCTGGCCAAGCGCCGGTCGAACGCAGTGACGGTGACCCACCTCACCCCACCCCTCGCCCGCGCTGGCCTCTACAAGGGCCTTGTGGATCTCAAGGACACGCTCACCCGCCTCCGCGCGACCGAGGCCGATGCCAGCGACTATGCCGAACTTGCCGCGCTGGCGGTGGAGCAGGCGCGCGCGGTGGACCTGGTGGGCGACATCGACACGCTCTGGCTGAAGCTTTTGGAGACGGAAGGCGCGCTCATCACCGACGGCCTCCACGTCCTTGGCCGCAAGATGGAACCCGCCGCGATGGTGGAGCTTTTGTCGCTGATCCCTGAGGAGGCCCGCGCCGAAGCTGCCCGCCACATGGCGCAAGACACCGAAATCCCGGGCCTTCTGCGCGCGCTTTCCGCCCGCTACATCGCACCTGTGCCGGGGGGCGACCTGATCCGCTCGCCCGCGATCCTGCCCACGGGCCGCAACATCCACGCCTTTGACCCGTTCCGGATGCCCACCGCCTTTGCGCTGGCCGATGGGGCTGCACAGGCGCAGCGCTTGCTGGACGCGCACCCAACCGTGCCGCAGACCGTGGCGCTGGTGCTGTGGGGGTCGGACAACATCAAGTCGGATGGCGGGCCGATTGCCCAGGCGTTGGCGCTGATGGGCGCGCGGCCGCGGTTTGACCATTACGGCCGGCTGTGTGGCGCGGACCTGATCCCGCTTGCGGAACTTGGCCGCCCAAGGATCGACGTGGTGATGACCCTGTCCGGCATCTTCCGCGACCTTCTGCCCCTGCAGACCCGGATGCTGGCCGAAGCCGCCTTCAAGGCCGCCTCTGCGGATGAGCCGGCATCGCAGAACTTCATCCGCGCCCATTCGTTGGCCTATGCCCAAGCCATGGGCGTGGACCTTGAAACCGCCGCCCTGCGGGTGTTTTCCAACGCCGAAGGGGCCTACGGCGCCAACGTCAACACGCTGGTCGGCTCCTCCGCCTTTGGCGAGGAAGATGAGCTGGCCGATGCCTACGAGGCCCGCAAGAGCTTCGCCTACGGCGTGAATGGCAAGCCGGTGAAGCAGGCGAAGCTCCTCCAGCAAGTGCTGGGCGATGTGGACCTGGCCTACCAGAACCTGGAATCGGTCGAACTGGGCGTCACCTCGGTTGACCACTACTTCGACACGCTGGGCGGGGTGGCCCGCGCTGTCCGCCGGGCCCATGGGGGCGGTGAAGCAACGCCGGTCTACATCGGCGACCAGACCCGCGGTGGCGGTCAGGTCCGCACGCTGAAAGACCAGATCGCGCTGGAAACCCGCGCCCGCAGCCTGAACCCCAAGTTCTACGAAGGCCTGCTGCGGCACGGCGCCGAAGGCGTGCGCCAGATCGAGGCGCATGTGACGAACACGATGGGCTGGTCGGCCACCACGGGGCATGTCGAGCCCTGGGTCTACCAGCGCCTGTCCGAGACCTTTGTGCTGGACGAAGAGATGCGCAAGCGTCTGGCCGACCTGAACCCCGAAGCCAGCGTCCGGATGGCGGGACGCCTGCTTGAGGCTTCGGACCGCAACTACTGGACCCCGGATGCAGCCACCCTCGCCGCCCTGCAACGCGCGGCGGATGAGCTGGAAGACCGGATGGAAGGGATCGCTGCCGAATGACCAATGATTGGACATTTGGAACCGCCGGACCGGGGCGCTGCCCCGGACCCCGGGATATTTGCACCAGAATGAAAGGCGCAAAGCCATGAGCCCACGTGACGAAATTCCCAGCCTGCGCGGCATGGACGGAGACGGCTCGGTGCAAGTGCATCTGGACCCATCGCAGAAGATCGAGGGCGCGAAGGTGTTTTCGGTTTACGGGAAGGGCGGGATCGGGAAATCGACCACCTCCTCCAACCTGTCCGCAGCCTTTGCCACGATGGGCAAGCGCGTGCTGCAGATCGGCTGCGATCCGAAACATGACTCGACGTTCACATTGACCGGCAAGCTGCAACCGACAGTGATCGACATCCTGAAAGAGGTCGATTTCCATGCCGAGGAGCTGCGGCCTGAGGACTTCGTGACCATCGGCTACGGTGGCGTGAAATGCGTGGAAGCGGGCGGACCACCGGCCGGCACCGGCTGCGGCGGTTATGTCGTGGGCCAGACGGTGAAGCTGCTCAAGCAGCATCACATGCTGGACGACACCGATGTGGTGATCTTCGATGTGCTGGGCGATGTGGTCTGCGGTGGCTTCGCGGCCCCCCTGCAGCATGCCGACCGCGCGCTGATCGTGACCGCGAACGACTTTGACAGCATCTATGCAATGAACCGCATCATCGCGGCGGTGCAGGCGAAGTCGTCGAACTACAAGGTGCGGCTTGCCGGATGCGTGGCGAACCGCAGCAAGGACACGGATGAGATCGACCGCTATTGCAGCAAAGTCGGCTTCAACCGGCTGGCGCATATGCCCGACATCGACGCGATCCGCCGCAGCCGCCTGAAGAAGAAGACCCTGTTTGCCATGGATGACGAACAGGACATCGTGATGGCTCGGGCCGAATACATTCGCCTGGCCGACGCGCTGTGGAAATCGGTCAGCCTGCCGGAAAGTTTCCCGGAATCCCTGCCGGATCGTGAGATCTTTGAACTTCTGGGGTTCGATTGATGCCGAACTACGCCACCACGCGCGACCGGGTCGAAAGCTACTTCGACGGCACCGCCACCAAGACGTGGGAGCGGCTGACCTCGGACGCGCCGGTATCGCGCATCCGTCAGACGGTGCGCGAAGGCCGTGACAAGATGCGCGCCCTCATGCTGTCGCGCCTGCCTCAAGACCTGGCGGGCTGCCGGGTGCTCGATGCGGGCTGCGGCACGGGTGCGATGACGGAAGAACTGGCCAAGCGCGGCGCCAAAGTGATGGCCGCCGACATCTCGCCCAAGCTGGTGAAGATCGCGCATGACCGCCTGCCCGTGACGCTGCGCCAGCAGGTCAGCTTTCACGCGGGCGACATGACCGACCCTGCGCTGGGGCGGTTTGACTATGTCCTCGCGATGGACAGCCTGATCTATTACGGCGCGGATGACATTGCCCGCACGCTGCACGCCCTTGGCCAACGCAGCGGCGCGGTGGTGTTTACCGTGGCCCCGCGCACGACGCTGCTGATGGCGATGTGGCACATGGGCAAGCTCTTCCCGCGCAATGACCGGTCGCCGGTGATGATCCCGCACAGCCTGAAGGACCTTGGCCGCGCCACCGGGCCGGGGCTAGCCCAGATCGGGCGGGTCTCGCGCGGCTTTTACATCTCGGAATGCATGGAGTATCGGCCATGATCCTGCGGAAAAAGCATCTCAAGGCGCTGGACGCGTCGTGGTTGCCCTTCGCGAACGCCGCATCCGAAGGGCTGCCGCTGCGCCAGCTGCTGCGTCTGTCGCTGTTTCAGGTGTCGGTCGGCATGGCCACGGTGCTGCTCCTTGGCACGCTGAACCGGGTGATGATCGTGGAACTGTCGGTTCCGGCCATCATCGTGGCCCTGATGATCTCGATCCCAGTGCTTGTCGCGCCGTTCCGCGCCTTTTTGGGGCATCGGTCGGACACCCACCGGTCGGCCATCGGCTGGAAGCGCGTGCCCTACCTGTGGTTCGGGTCGCTGTGGCAGATGGGCGGGCTTGCCGTCATGCCCTTCGCGCTGATCGTGCTGTCGGGCGACCAGACCTATGGCCCCACCTGGGCGGGTGAGGTACTGGCGGCGCTGGCCTTCCTGATGACCGGGATTGGCCTCCATATGACGCAGACCGCGGGTCTGGCCCTAGCCTCGGACCGCGCGACGGATGAGACGCGGCCGCGTGTCGTGGCCCTTCTTTATGTCATGTTCCTCTTGGGCATGGGCGTGTCGGCCGTCATCGTCGGCTGGCTTTTGCGCGACTACGACCCGATCACGCTGGTCCGCGTCGTGCAGGGCTGCGGGGCGGCCACCCTGATCCTAAACGTCATCGCCCTGTGGCAGCAGGAAAAGGTCCGCCCGATGAGCCGCGAAGAGCGTGAGGCTCCGCGTCCGCGGTTCCGTGATGCCTGGGCCGATCTGATGGCGGGCGGCACGGCGGGGCGGCTTCTGGCCGTGGTCGTGCTGGGCACGCTGGCCTTCAACATGCAGGACGTGCTTTTGGAACCCTACGGGGGTGAGGTGTTGGGCCTCTCCGTCAGCAAGACCACGCTGCTGACGGCGGTCTATGCCTTTGGCGCGCTGGTAGGTTTCATCCTAGCCGCCCGCTGGCTGGGTCAGGGGCGTGATCCGTTCCGCATCGCCGCGCGCGGTATCCTCGCGGGCATCGCCGCCTTTACCGCCGTCATCTTCGCCGGACCGCTGGAAAGCGCTGCCCTGTTCTACATCGGCGCTGCGGCGATCGGCTTTGGCGTGGGGCTCTTTGCCGTGTCCACCCTCACCGCCGCCATGGCGCTGAAGACTGCGGGCGCTGGCGCAGGCCTTGCGCTTGGGGCCTGGGGCGCCGCGCAGGCAACCGCCGCAGGCCTTGCGATCTTCCTTGGTGGCGCGATCCGCGACATCACCGGCCATCTGGCCGAAAGCGGTGCCCTTGGCCCCGCCCTGACCGACCCGACCCTTGGCTATACCTTCGTCTACCACGCCGAGATCGGCCTTCTGTTCCTGACCCTCGTCGCACTCGGACCGCTGGTCCGGGTCGCCCCGCTCGCGCCCACTCCCACGTCCGGCGATCGCTTCGGCATCGCCGAATTTCCCACCTGATCCCACCGGATCAACACAACGGAGGATACCCCAATGGTAGGTGTCAACTTCTTCGGCAACTTCGACCTCGCCAGTCTGTCGATCTGGCTGTTCTGGGGCTTCTTCGCCCTGCTGATCTACTATCTGCAGACGGAAAACATGCGGGAAGGCTATCCGCTGGAAACCGAAGACGGGCTGAAGGCCCCGAACCAGGGCCCCTTCCCGGTGCCCAAGCCCAAGACCTTCCGCCTGCCGCATGGCAAGGGCGACGTCACTGTTCCCTCCGCCGCGAATGAGGCTGCGCATCGCCGCAGTGATCTGGCGCTGGCCCGGACGGCCGTGTCCGAAGGTTTCCCCCATGCGCCCACCGGCAACCCGATGGTCGATGGCGTCGGCCCTGCCTCCTGGGTGCCGCGTCGCGATGAACCGGAACTGGATGGCCATGGCCACAACAAGCTGGTGCCCATGTCGCGCGCTGACGGGCTTGTCATCTCGGCCGGGCGCGACCCGCGCGGTCTGCCGGTGCAAGCCGCCGATCTTGAGGTTGTCGGCCGCGTGTCGGATGTCTGGGTCGATGCCCCGGAACAGCTGGTCCGCTATATCGAGATCGACCTGAACTCAGGGCAAAAGCGGCTGGTGCCGATGACCCTTGCCCGGATCTGGGAAGACCGCGTGCGGGTGATGGCCCTTGCCTCGGACAGCTTTGACGGCATCCCGGCGACCCGGTCGGCCACCGAAGTCACCAAGCTCGAAGAAGACAAGATCTCCGCCTATGTCGCATCCGGCTGGATGTACGACGCCCCCAAGCGCAAGCGCGGGTTCTAAGCATCTGACAGGCGAGGGCCCGCGCCCGGGCCCCGCCTTTCACACCAACATGGAGGGTCTGCACATGTCAGGCCATGACGACTTCGCTTTCGACGCCATGCCAGGTCTGCCGGAACGGCCCCCGCAAGGTGAACTGATCCTCTGGCAAGGCCGCCCCGAATCTTGGGCCCTTGCGCGGGATGCCTACCGCATCCGCTGGATCGCCGGATATTTCGTCCTGATCGTGCTGTGGCGTGCTGGTGCAGGCTTTGCCGATGGCGGGCTGGCCATGGCCTTCGCGATGGGGCTGCCCTACCTGATGCTTGGCCTGCTTGGCCTTGGCATCGTCTACGGCCTGGCCTGGGTTCAGGCCCGCGCCACGACCTATACGCTGACCACCGCCCGCGTTGTCTTGCGGATCGGGGCGGCGCTGCCCGTCACCTTCAACCTGCCCTTCGTGCAGATTGGCGCGGCCAACCTTGACCTGCGCCGCGACGGCACGGGCACCATCGCGCTCGACACCTTGGGCGAAACGCGGATCTCCGTCCTTGTCGCCTGGCCGCATGTGCGCCCCGGCCATTGGGCCAAGACCCAGCCCGCGCTGCGGTCGATCCCGGATGCCGCCCGTGTGGCCCGGTTGTTCTCGGAAGCAGCCGAAGCCCGGGTCTCGCAGCCGCAGGTCTCGCGCAGCGGCACTGAGGGCGCAGCTTTCGCGCCCGTTGCAGCCGAATAAGGGGGGGCATGACATGACCGACCGTCAAACCCTGATCCACGAACCCGGCTACCGCACCCGCGACAGCGAACTGGTGCCGCGCATTCTGGTGCGCGCCATGTTCGGGCTGGCCCTTGCAACGCTGGCGATCACCACCTTCGCTTCCGTCACCGGGCGCGAGCCTGTGGCCCAACCTCAAGCCGCCGAGGTCGTGCGCGAAAAATGGATCGTCCTGGAAGGGCTTTCCGCCCAGGCCGTCATTGTCCGCAATACCGACGGCACGGTCCTGATGGATCTGCCGCATGGGGGCTTTATCACCGTCATCCAGTCGGGCATCTTCACCGAACGGCGCAAGCACAAGGTCGACCAGACCAAGCCCGTGCGCATCGTCGAATATGCCAATGGCCGCCTTGTGGCCGAAGACCCCGAAACCGGGTGGAGCGCCGAGCTCTACGCTTTCGGAGGCGACAACAAAGCCGCGTTCGAACGGCTTCTGGATCAAGAATAGGGAATACCATCATGGGACTTTTCACACGAACCAAGGAAAGGGTGCCCTGCACCGTCGAGGTCAGCCACCGTTTCGAAAGCCTGCACGCCCACGTCCGCTTCAACAACGGCGCTGTCGTCTATCCGGGCGATGAGGTGCTGGTCCACGGCGCACCCGTCCTTGCCGCCTATGGCGAAGTCATCGTCGAAGACCGCACCGCCACCATCACCCGCGCCACGCCGATCGAACGGCTCTGGACCAAGATGACCGGAGATTTCGGCTTCATGGAACTGTGCGAATTCTCCTTTTCCGAGGAGATCCGGCTATGAACGCAACACCGATGGACCTTTACCCCGACAGCGGTGCCGAAGTCGCCGCCGGGATGGCCCCGCAAGACACCACCGCGATGGCCACGGAAACCACGCTGCTGAACCCGCGCTTCTACACGACTGACTTCGACGAGATGGACCGCATCGACGTCACCCCGGTCCGCAAGGAATGGGACAAGCTGATCGCCCAGATGAAATCGGACCCGAACAAGGGCCATTTCAAGAAGACCGACGCCTGGGACGCCGTCGACTGGGATGGGATGGACCCGCCCCTGAAGCGTGAATTCATCGACTTCCTCGTCAGCTCCTGCACCGCCGAATTCTCCGGCTGCGTGCTTTACAAAGAAATGAAACGCCGCGGCAGCAATGCCGACATCTGCGAGCTGTTCAGCTACATGGCCCGCGATGAGGCCCGCCACGCCGGTTTTATCAACGACGCCCTGCGCGAAGCAGGGGTGGCGGTGAACCTTGGCTTCCTGACCAAGGCGAAGAAATACACCTACTTCCGGCCAAAGTTCATCTACTACGCCACCTACCTGTCGGAAAAGATCGGCTACGCCCGCTACATCACCATCTTCCGCCACCTTGAGGCGCATCCCGAACAGCGCTTCCACCCGATCTTCAAGTGGTTCCGCGAATGGTGCAATGACGAGTTCAGCCATGGCGAGGCCTTTGCCCTCCTCATGAAGACCGACCCCAAGCTGACGGAAAGCTTCGTCAACAAGCTCTGGATCAAGTTCTTCCTGACGGCGGTCTATTCGACGATGTGGGTCCGCGACCATGCCCGGCCGGAATTCCACAAGGCCCTCGGCGTCGAGATCAGCTGGTACGACCAGGAGGTGTTCCGCAAGACCTCCACCATCGCCCGGCAGATCTTCCCGATCGAGCTGGACATCGACCACCCGCGCTGGATCCCGAACCTGGAACGGATGAACCGGGCCTTCATCGCCATGGATGCGGCAAAACGGCAGGGCGGCGTCGCGGGCAAGCTGAAAACCTGGGCTGCGGGCGCGAAAGCCGCCTTCACCTTTGCCAGGCTCTACACCATTCCGGCCAAACGCCACGCCCTGCCCGCCAACGTGCGGCTGGAGCCGACGTATTGACTGGATACACCCATACCGCTGTTCCGGCAGCGGGTAGGCGGGGGGGATGGGCGCGTCTCCCCCGCCGGTGCGGCATCCCTTTCGGGGGGTGCCGCACATGACCAATTCCTGGATCGCGGCGCTTCTGGCCCTTTTTGTCTGGTGGTTTTCCACCGGCGCGATCCTGTGGCGCGTCCGTCACGCCGACCGGGCGGGCGGACAGGCGCATCTGATCTCGGTCCTCTGGGGCCTGCCGCTTCTGATCGGCGGCGTCATCGGCCTTGGCCTGACGCTGGACGACGCCACCGTCCCCGCCACCTACGCGGCCTTCCTCTCTGCCCTCGCCCTCTGGGGCTGGATCGAGCTTGCCTTCCTCTCCGGCATCATCACCGGCCCGAACACCCGCACTGCCTCGCCCTTCGCCAAGGGCTGGGAAAGGTTCCGGCAGGCCACCCTCACCCTCCTGTGGCATGAGGCAGCCCTGATCGTCGCCCTCACGCTCCTGACCTACGCCGCCTGGAACGCCGCCAACCCCTTCGGCCTTTACACCTTTGCGGTCCTGTTTTTCGCCCGCGCCTCGGCCAAGCTGAACCTGTTCTTCGGCGTCCCGCGCATCAATACGGAATTCCTGCCCCGCCCGCTGACCCATCTTGCCAGCCACTTCCGCCATGCCCGGATGAACTGGCTCTTCCCGATCTCGGTCACCCTGCTCACCTTCGCCGCCGCCTGCTGGCTGGAACGTGCCGTGGCCGCCCCGACCGACGCCGCCCAGGCCGGACACGTCCTGCTGACCGCCCTGACCCTGCTGGCACTCCTTGAACACTGGTTCATGGTGCTGCCCCTGCCCGACCAGAAGCTCTGGCGCTGGATGCTGCCCGCAGCGCCCGCCGCCAATGACCCCACTCTGACTGCAACACCCAGTCTTACGACAAGAAAGTGATCCCCATGGACTTCGCACGCCACTTCCAAAGCCAGCTTGACGCGCTGAAATCCGAAGGCAACTACCGCACCTTCGCCGAACTGGAACGGCGCTGCGGCGCCTTCCCCCGCGCCGACCGCCACGGCGGGCCCGAAGTGGCCGAGGTGACCGTCTGGTGCTCGAACGACTATCTGGGGATGGGACAACATCCCGATGTGGTCGCAGCCATGGTCAAGACCGTGCAAGCCTGCGGTACCGGGGCCGGCGGCACTCGCAACATCGGCGGCAACACCGTCCAGCACCGCGCGCTGGAAGTGGAACTGGCCGACCTGCACGGCAAGGATGCCGCCCTTCTTTTCACCTCGGGCTACGTCTCGAACTGGGCCGCGCTGTCCACCCTTGGCAGCCGCATCCCGAACGCGGTGATCTTTTCCGATGAAGGCAACCATGCCAGCATGATCGAAGGCATCCGCCATTCCCGCGCCGACAAGGTGCTGTGGAAACACAACGACTGGCGCGATCTGGACCGCAAGCTGCATGCCACCGGCGACAGGCCCAAGATCGTGGCCTTCGAATCGGTCTACTCGATGGATGGCGACATCGCCCCGATCCGTGAGATTGTCGAAGTTTGCGAAGCTCATGGCGCGCTGTCCTACATCGACGAAGTGCACGCTGTCGGCATGTACGGCCCCCACGGCGGCGGTGTGACAGAAGAGCGCGGCTTGGCCGACCGGATCGACGTGATCGAAGGCACGCTGGGCAAGGCGTTCGGCTGCATGGGCGGCTACATCACCGGGTCAACCGCGCTGGTCGACTTCATCCGCAGCTTCGCCTCGGGCTTCATCTTCACGACGGCCATTCCCCCTGCGGTGGCTGCCGCCGCGACGACCTCGATCCGCCACCTCAAGGCCTCGGGCGAAGAACGCGCGGCGCAACGGGCCAATGTCGCCCTCCTGCGCAAGAAACTGGACCGGATCGGCATCCCGCATCTGGCCAACGAAAGCCATATCATCCCGGTGATGATCGGCGACCCGGTCAAATGTCGGATGATCAGCGATATCCTGATGCAGGATTGGGGCATCTACGTCCAGCCGATCAACTACCCGACCGTGCCCAAGGGAACCGAACGTTTGCGCCTGACCCCCGGGCCCCATCACACCGAGGCGGACATCGACAAACTGGTCACCGCCCTTGGCGCATTGTGGAACAGATGCGCGATTTCACACGCAGTCGCGTGAATTTGCGCAGGGGGGGCCTTGCCAAACCCGGCGTGGGCGACAGTATACAGTCGAACGAAACCGGGAGGACCCCCCTGATGAAAATGACCCTGACCGCCCTTGCCTTTGCCAGCCTTGCCGCGCCAGCCTTTGCGCAGGACATCGAAGCAGGGGGCAAAACCTTCAACCAATGCCAGACCTGCCACGTCGTCCAGAACGAAGCGGGCGAGGTGCTTGCCGGCAAGAACGCGAAGACCGGCCCGAACCTGTTCGGCCTTCCCGGCCGCACGGTCGGCACCTACCCAGAGTTCAAGTATGGCGAATCCATCGTCGCACTCGGCGCGACCGGTCTGGTCTGGGACGAAGCGAACTTCGTCGAATACGTTCAGGACCCGGCCAAGTTTCTGAAAGCCAAGCTTGGCGACGACAAGGCCAAGTCCAAGATGGCGTTCAAGCTGAAAAAGCCGGAAGATGCCGCCAACGTCTGGGCCTATATCGCCTCGCTCTCGCCGGCTCCGGCCGCCGCTGGCGAAGCAGCCCCTGCCGAAGGCGAAGCTGCACCTGCGACCAACTGATCCGGATCATCTGATCCGCAATCCGAAACCCCCGGCCCCGCAAGGGCCGGGGGTTTTGCTTTGCCAAGGGGCGGCAAGACCCTCCGGGTTGCGTGGTGGAAAACCGCAACGCTCCGGCCGGTTGGCCGCAGGCCAGAGGCTGGGATAACGGTCTTCGCGCGGAACGCGCTCGATTTCACACCAGAAGTGCAGGGAGCCGCCAGCGGGACGTGGTTAACCAACCCTGAACGCAACACTGCAACCGCTTGATGTTAAGAGATTTCCCTAGATGTCCCTGCCCGGGACACCCCTTAGGGCCGCAGGCTAAGCCCCCCTTCGGCCTCCAGAAACGCCACGACCTCAGCAACCCCGACCCCCTGCCGGACCCGGGCCATCACATAAGGCCGCTCCCCCCGCGCCCGCTTGGTGTCGGCCTCTAGCAGCTCCAGGTCCACCCCCACATGCGGGGCAAGGTCGGTCTTGTTGACCACCAGCAGATCCGACCGCACCACCCCCGGCCCGCGCTTTCGGGGGATGTCCTGCCCGGCGGCAGTGTCGATCACATAGATCGACAGGTCGGCCAGTTCCGGCGAAAAGGTTGCCGCCAGATTGTCCCCCCCGCTTTCGATCAGGATCAGGTCCAGATCGGGATGCACGGCCCGCAGGTCGGCCACAGCGGCCAGATTGATACTGGCATCCTCGCGGATCGCCGTGTGCGGGCACCCCCCCGTCTCCACCCCCCGGATCCGGTCCAAGGGCAGCACCTGCGCCCGCATCAGATACTCGGCATCCTCGCGGGTGTAGATATCGTTGGTGATCACCGCCATCGAACAGCGCCCCGCCAGCGCCCGGCACAAGGCTTCCGTCAGCGAGGTCTTGCCCACCCCCACCGGCCCGCCGATCCCCACCTTCAATGGTCCATTACTGGAAGCGGTCATGTCTTGAAAATCCTTACATCCAGTTCTTCATGCCGCATCGCCGTCAGCTCCGCCCCGAAGGCCGAAGTGCCGATCTCCTCGATCCCAACCGCAACCGCCCAGCCCGCAATCTCACTGATCACCGGGTGAAGGCCCGCCAACATCGACTGCCCCTCGGTCTGGCCCAACGGGGCAAAGCGCGTGGCACAGGCGACAAGGTTTGCCGCGAAGGCGTGCAGGTAGACCCCCACCACATCCTCGGCCGCCAGATCCAGCGCCGCCGCAGCTTCACCCACGGCCACGGGCAAGGCCCGCGCTGGCAGGTCCCGGCCGGTCAGCGCCGCCACGGTGCGGGCAAAGGCGGTGCCTTGTTCCACCGTCTCGCTCAACCGTTCGCGGCTGCCCGCCATCGCCCGCGCGAGGTCGTCCAGCGCGGCAAAGTCTGCCCCGGGCCTGATTGCGCTGGCCAGCAGCACCGCATCTGCCTGCCCCGACCCAAAGCGCAGGATCCCTTCGATCCAGACCCGCAGCCCCGCTGCGGTCCGCTCCCCTTCGGCCATCACCGCCTCAAGCCCATGCGAATAGGCGTAGCCCCCGGTTGGAAACGCGGGGGAAAGCCATTGCACCAGGGTCAGCAGATCAGTGCGCATGCCCCATCGTGCGCCCCATGCCATAGGCGCCGCCTTCCGGGGTAAAGGGCTCCATCCCCTCGGTCACGCTGGCGCCCAGACCGCGCAGCATGTCGGCCAGAACATGATCGGCGCGGATCACCAGCCGGTCGGGTTCGATCTGGCAGGGCGTGTGGCGGTTGCCGATGTGCCATGCCAGCCGCACAAGATCACCCGTCACCACCAGCACAGGCTCTTCAGCCGCCGCGATTTCCACCAGCCGCCCATCGGCCAGTTCAAACGCATCACCAGCCAGCAGGTTCGATGTCTCAGCAAGGTCGACGAGGAACCCTTCCCCCGACGCGGTGACCAGCCGCTTGCGGCGCAGGAACCGATCCTCATACCCCAGCACGACCTTGGCCGTGGCGAGACGAGGCCAGTTTCCGGCGCGGTGCAGGGTCTGGGCGACTGGCAAAGTCATGGGGTCCCCTTAGCGAAGTTTTCAGACTTCAGCGCGATGCTGAGGGCGTGGAATGAAGGAGCGTCAAGATGACCCTGCCCTGCCTTGCCCTTGTCAATGAACTGGCCGAAATCCGGACTGAAATCGCCCGCCTGAGGCAGCGCGAAACGGTGCCGGCGTCCATTGAGATTGCGTCCCCGGCCCTGCCCTTTTTTCGCAGCAGGCGGTTGCCACAAGGCCAACGAAACCCAGCGCCGACCGAAGCCTCGGCCCATGCGTGACGGGTCAGTACAGGAAGTAGCGCTGCGCAAGGGGCAACTCCCGTGCAGGTTCGCAGGTCAGAAGAACCCCATCGGCCCGCACCTCATAGGTTTCCGGGTCCACCTCAATGGTCGGGGTGGCGAAGTTCAGCTTCATGTCGCGCTTGGCCAGACCCCGGGTGCCTTCGACGGCAAGGGTGTCTTTCGCCAGTCCGTAGGCGCCCTTGATGTCCGCTTCCAGCCCGGCCTTGCTGACAAAGGTCACGGCGTTGCGGGTGACGCTGCCGCCGAAGGCGCCGAACATCGGGCGGGTGTGCACCGGTTGCGGCGTGGGGATCGAGGCGTTGGGATCGCCCATCTGGGCCACGACGATCACCCCGCCCAGCAGCACCATCTCGGGTTTGGCGCCGAAGAAGGCGGGCGACCACAGGACAAGATCGGCGCGCTTGCCTTCCTCGACCGAACCGATGTGGCGCGACACCCCATGCGCGATGGCCGGGTTGATCGTGTACTTGGCGACGTAGCGCTTGACGCGCAGGTTGTCGTTTTCCCCGGTCTCGCCCTCCAGCCGCCCGCGCTGGACCTTCATCTTGTGCGCGGTCTGCCAAGTGCGGGTGATGACCTCCCCCACCCGGCCCATCGCCTGACTGTCCGAGGAGATGACGGAGAAGGCGCCAAGGTCGTGCAGAATATCCTCGGCCGCAATCGTCTCACGCCGGATGCGGCTTTCGGCGAAGGCCACATCTTCGGGCACGCGGCGGTCAAGGTGGTGGCAGACCATCAGCATGTCGAGGTGTTCTTCGATCGTGTTGACCGTGTAGGGCATCGTGGGGTTGGTGGACGACGGCAGAATGTTCTGCGAGCCCACGACCTTGATGATGTCGGGCGCATGCCCGCCGCCAGCACCTTCGGTATGAAAAGCGTGGATCGTGCGGCCGGCGATGGCCTTCAGCGTGTTTTCGACAAAGCCGGATTCGTTCAGCGTGTCGGTGTGGATCATCACCTGGACGTCCATCGCATCGGCCACGGTCAGGCAGCAGTCAATGGCGCCCGGGGTGGTGCCCCAATCTTCGTGCAGTTTCAGGGAGGAGGCCCCGGCGCGGACCTGTTCCTCCAATGCGGCAGGAAGCGAGGCGTTGCCTTTGCCCGCGAAGGCGAGGTTCATCGGAAAGGCATCCGCCGCCTGCATCATCCGCATCAGGTGCCAAGGGCCGGGGGTGCAAGTGGTGGCAAGCGTGCCATGCGCGGGGCCGGTGCCGCCGCCCAGCATGGTGGTGATCCCGGAATGGAGAGCGTCGTCTATCTGTTGCGGCGCGATGAAGTGGATGTGGGCGTCCATCCCGCCTGCCGTCAGGATGCGGCCTTCGCCCGCAATGATCTCCGTCCCCGGGCCAATGATGACGTCCACGCCGGGCTGGGTGTCGGGGTTCCCGGCTTTGCCGATCTTGGCGATCCGCCCGTCGCGCAGGCCGACGTCAGCCTTCACGATGCCCGTGTAATCCACGATCAGCGCGTTGGTGATGACCGTATCCATCGCCCCTTCGGCCCGCGTCAGTTGCGATTGCCCCATCCCGTCGCGGATCACCTTGCCGCCGCCGAACTTGACCTCCTCGCCATAGCGCAAAGCATTGGCCCCGCCCGAACTGCGTTCGGCGATCAGGTCCCGCTCCACCTCAATGATCAGCTCGGTATCACCCAATCGCACCTTGTCGCCCACCGTGGGGCCATACATGTCAGCATAGGTCTTGCGGGAGATGGTGGCGGGCATGTCGTCCTCTCAGGCCTTGAAACGGTCGTCCACCGGCACCGACAGCGCGGTGGCCAGGGCGTTGGTTTGGGCCGCCATTGCGATCACGGCCAGAAGTTCGCCGTGCATGGCCGGGGTCATTCCCCGGGCCTTCGCGGCGGCGGTGTGTGAGTGGACGCAGTAATCGCAGCCGTTGGCGGTGGAAACGGCGATGTAGATCAGCTCCTTCACCAACGGGTCAAGCGCGCCGGGGGCCATCACCGCCTGCGCCCGTTCCCATGTGGCCTTCAGCGTGGCCGGATCATGCGCCAGCGCCCGCCAGAAGTTGTTGACGTAGTCGGTCTGCCGCTTCGCGCGGATGTCGTCGAAGACGGCGAGGGCCGCGGCCCCCGCCTCTTCGTCCCGCAAAAGCGGAACTGTCGCCATCAGACCACCGCCATGATGCGGGCCGGGCCGCCGGTGCCGGTCTTGTGCTTTGGCGCGCCGATGAAGATCGTGGCGCCCGTGGCGGGAAGCTGGTCAAGGTTGGCCAAGTTCTCGATCCCGAAGCGGCCACCCGGCAACCAGCTGAAGTGCACGGCGAAATCGGCGGAGTTGCCGGGGTCAAGCGACAGGGTGTCAACGCCGATGCTTGCCACATCCAGCCCCGCCAGCATGTCCGTCGCGGCCTTGGAGAAGCCGGGGAAGGCCAGCTTGCCATCGGCCGTGTTGCGGAAGTCCGGCGATGCGACCTTGGCCCCCCAGCCGGAGTTCATCGCCACGCAAGACCCCGCCGGGATCGCGCCATTGGCGGACACCCAGGCCTCGATATCCGCAGGTTCGACCATCGCGTTCGGGTCTTCAGCTGCCTTCGCGGTCACGTCGATGATGCACAGCGGGCAGATCAGCTGCTCTGGCGCCAGATCGGCGACCGAGGTGCCGTCGGCGGAGAAGTGCAGCGGCGCATCGATATGCGTGCCGGTGTGTTCGAAGATCGTGAGTTTCCAGAGCTGGTAGCCGTTGCCCTCAAACTTCACTGCAGGTTCGTACAGGATGCCGGGGTTGCCGTCGAAGGTCGGAAAGGCACCGTCATAGGCATGGGTGAGGTCCACGACCCGGCCCGCGGCTTGCGCCAGCGCGGGTTTCGCCGTGGTCAGCCCCGCCGCGACCACGGCGGCGGTCGTCGCTGCGGCACCGGTGAACAGCGACCGGCGGGACAGCATGGAGCTTTTGATGTTTTCGATCAGGCAGGCGTCGCACATTTGTCACTCTCCCCTGTTGAAGGCGCGGGCCACCAAGGCCTGCCCTTTTTTTATGTCACATGTCAGCCCAAAGGCCCCATGATCTTTTGGTTGAAGCCATAGACCACGCGCGCGCCCGACAGCGGGACCAGCCGCACTTCGCGCGTCTGGCCGGGCTCGAACCGCACGGCGGTGCCCGCGGCGATGTCCAGACGCTGGCCCCGCGCGGCGTCGCGGTCGAAGGCGAGGCCGGGATTGGTCTCGGCGAAATGGTAGTGGCTTCCGACTTGCACCGGCCGGTCGCCGGTATTGGCGACCATCAGCACCGTCACTTCGGCCCCTTCGTTCAGGGTGATGTCGCCCGCGGCGGGAAAAACCTCACCCGGGATCATTTCCGCCGCCTCAGGGCTGCGTAGACGACCCCGCCACCGACGATCGACCCGACAAGTGCCGCCGTCAGCCAGCCGAATTCCACCCCATGCGGATGGTGGTGCAGGCCTTCATGCGCAAAGGCGGGCGTGACCAGCAAGGGCAGCATCGGCAGTGCAAGGCGCAGCATCGGGGCCTCCTATCGGATGGGGTGGTGAACGGTGACAAGTTTGGTGCCGTCGGGAAAGGTCGCCTCGACCTGAACTGAGTGGATCATTTCGGGGATGCCGGACATGCATTGATCGGCGGTGATCACATGCGCGCCCGCTTCCATCAGATCGGCGACGCTGCGCCCGTCGCGGGCACCTTCGACAACGAAATCGCTGATCAGCGCGATGGCTTCGGGGTGGTTCAGCTTGACGCCGCGCGCCAGACGGCCCCGCGCGACCATGGCGGCCAGGCTGACGAGGAGTTTGTCTTTCTCACGCGGGGTCAGGTTCATGCGACACTCGGGTTCATGGAGGGATCAAAGCTGCCAGACACGCGGCAAGGGGCGACCCTGCCGCAGGATGTGAAGGATGCGGACGATCTGGCGGCGCAGAGGCCAGCCATCCACCGCAAGCAGGCGAACGACCGTACGCCCTGCAAAGGCGCTGGCGGCCCCGGTCGCGCCGGGTTCGTCCAGCAGCCTGCGCAACGGGTCAAGCGGGGCCTCGCCCGTCATGACGATGCTGGCAAAGGCGCGGGCCGAGCCCAGGCCTGCAGGACCACCGTCCAGCGCCGCATCGTCCAGTGCCAGCGGGTCGATCCAGACCGGCGCGCCCGAAAGGCGGATTTCCCGCCGGTCACGAAACCGCAACTGGCGCACCGTTTCCCCCATCGCGGCGCGGCCCAGTACCACCGCCTCAAGCGCAAGGCAGCCCGCGCCGGGGGCAAGGTCGATCAGGGTCCGGCGGTCGAGTGCCGCGCGGTCGAACAGGATCGTTTCCTGCGGCAGCCAGTCCAGCCAGCCATCCGGGCCGACGGTCAGCTGCACATCCATCCGCGCCATGGCCCCTTCGGCCCGATAGGCACGTTCTGCGGTCTGTGTTGTCGCCACAGCCCGACCGCCCTGCAGGTCAAGCGCAAAGCGCAGGCGATCCCCCGCCGTCAGCCCGCCCGAGGTGTTCAGAAACACCACCTCTGGCACAGCGCCGCCACCCGGCAGGATCGCCTTGGCCGAGCCTTCCTGCCGCAGGCGCTGCAACCGGGCCAAACTGTCAAGCGTGACCAGAGCCTCACCCTTGGCGCGCTGCAGCGCATCGCGCGGCGGCATCATGATCGGCTGGAATGCGGTCATCCTTGGGTCCCCTCACGCGCACTGTCGGCGCGGCGGGCAGAGGATGACAATTGATGGCGGTTGCCCACGCGCGGGACGCGTGCCGTGGGCGATGGCATCGCTATATTTCCAGGCAGTCCGCCCAAGAAAGTGGCGATTAGCGGATCAGCCTTCGATCAGCGCCGTCAGCCGGGCCACGCCTGCGGCCACCAGTCCCGCATCACCCCGCGCCTCGACGTTCAGGCGCAGGAGGGGTTCGGTATTCGACGCCCGCAGGTTCAGCCGCCAATCGCCGAAGCTCAGGCTTAGCCCATCGGTCCGGTCCTCAGCCTTGGCAAGCGGGGCCAGGGCCTTGTGCACCCGTGCAACCGTGGCGGCGGTATCGGCCACGGCAAAATTGATCTCGCCCGAGGACGGGAAATCCCGCCGCAGATCGCCCACAAGGTCCGCCAGACTGCGCCCGGTTCGGCCGATCAGGCCGGCGACCATCAGCCAGGGGATCATGCCGCTGTCACAGGCCATGAAATCGCGGAAATAGTGATGCGCGCTCATCTCGCCGCCATAGACCGCGCCTTCGCGCCGCATCGCCGCTTTGAGGAACACATGCCCGGTCGGGGCAAGGACCGACCGGCCACCGTGGCGGGCAATGGTGTCTTCGACCGCCCAAAGCACGCGCGGGTCATGGATGATGGTGGCACCCGGGGTCTGCTGCAGATGTGCTGCGGCAAGCAGGGCCACTACATGCTCGCCATCGACAAAGCCGCCCTGCCCGTCGAACAGGAAGCAGCGGTCAAAGTCGCCGTCGAAGGCCACGCCCATCCCGGCCCCTGCCGCCTGCACCGCGGCTGCGGTGACGGGCCGGTTTTCTGGCAAAAGCGGGTTGGGAATGCCGTTCGGAAAGCTTCCATCCGGGTCATGATGCAAGCGCAGAAGGTCAAGCCTTGCTCCGGCCTTCTCCAGCCCCTCGGCCAGGGCATCCAGAGTGGGCCCCGCCGCCCCGTTCCCCGCATTGACCAGCACTTGCAGCGGCCCGATCGCTTGCGCGCCGACCATCCCGACGACCCGCGCCACATAGGCGGCCCGCGTTGCACTGACATCTTGCCAGCTGCCGCCCGGCAGCCGGTCCGGCGCATCTGCCTCGCTCAACGCGCGGACCTTGGCAAAGGCCTCGGCGGTCAGGGGCATCGCACCGGGGCCGACCAGCTTCATGCCGTTGTAATCTGCCGGGTTGTGCGAGGCGGTGACCATGATCCCACCCCCCGCACCAAGATGGGCGGTGGCGAAATACATCTCTTCGGTTCCGGCAAGGCCAAGGTCCAGGACCTGCACCCCTTCTGCCATCAGCCCCTTTGCCACCGCTTCGGCCAGCGCGGGTGAGCTTTCACGGCAATCGCGGGCCAGCACCACAGCCGCCGCACCGGTGACTTGGGCAAAGGCGCGGGCGATGCGGTGGGCAACGGTTTCGTCAAGGTCGACACCGAGGCGACCGCGAATATCATAGCTTTTGAACGGATTTCCCATGGCTGATAGGGATCATCCCCGCGCGCCGTAGTAAAGCCCCACGACATGCTCTGCCTCGGCAAAAAACAGCCAGCGGGCGGCCAAAGCGCCTGCCAGATGCAGGACGGTGGCGAGCGCCACGCCCGGCCAGCCCAGCGGCAGCAGAAGAACCAGTGCAGGCAGGACCGACGCAAGGCCAAGGGCGATCCAGCGCAGCTTGGTTGCATGTTTGCGGCCGACGACAAAGATCATCTCGCGCAGCAGGTAGTTTCCGGCGGTATGGGCAGGTTCGAATACCCAAGGGGTGCCGATCCGGTCCAGTCCTGTGGCTGTGCCGATGGTCTGGCCCGCGCGGGCAAAGGCCCCGTCGCCCACCCGCCAGAGCGCTACCAGCACCGCCCCGACCGCGACCAATGCCAGCGGCGCCCAGATCGCCCCGGAAAGCATCGCGCCCCCGGCGATGGCAAAGCCAAGGAACATCACCGGCGTCAGCCACAGGTGCCAGCGCGGCACGGCCTTGATCTGGGTATAGATCATCGCCGTGGTCAGCACCGTGACCAGCGCCAGAACGGCCCCGACCTGCCCGATGACGCGCGGCAGACCCAGACCCAGCAAGTCCGACAGCGCCATGGGGGCCAGCGTGAGCAGCGTTGCAACGGAGGCCCAGGCCTCGCGGCTTAGCCAGCTTGTGCGCCACTGGCTGAAGGCCTTGGCCGCGTTCACGGGGTTCCCAAGGTGAAAGGTCGCGGCGAGAAGCCCCGCCACGGCCAAGCCGTAACCCAGCCCCCACAGAAAGAACGCCACCCAGCCAGAGGGCAGCAGCACCCCCGCGCCAAGGAAGGCCAGAAAGCCGAAGCCAAGGCCGGACAGCGTGGAAAACAGGATGACGGAAGGGGCCGGGTGCATGTCAGATCTTTCCCAGCATCCGGTCCAGCCAGCCCGCGACCCCAGTTGCCTTGATATCAAGCAGGGGGGCCAGAAGGCTTGCCTCACCCGGGCCCTTCTTGCGGGGGGCGAGGTATTTGTTGGTCGGCTTTGTCCCCATTCCCGGCATCAGGTCATAGCCGCCGCGTTCGGCCACCAGCCGCGACACCTTGCTGTCCGGATCGGCGAAATCGCCGAAATGGCGGGCGTTCGTTGGGCAGGTGCGGACGCAGGCGGGTTCGCGGTCCTCCTCGGGCAGGGTGTCGTTGTAGATCCGGTCGACGCAGAGGGTGCATTTCTTCATCACCCCCTGATCGGCATCCATCTCACGCGCGCCGTAAGGGCAGGCCCAGGCGCACAGGCCGCAGCCGATGCAGGAGTCCGGGTTGACCAGCACGATCCCGTCCTCGGCCCGCTTGTAGCTGGCGCCCGTGGGGCAGACGGTGACGCAAGGCGCGTCCTCGCAATGCAGGCAGGACCGCGGGAAGTTCACGATCTGCGGCGGGGCGTCGGGGAGAGTGACCTGATAGGAATGGACACGGTTGAGGAAGGTGCCCGAAGGGTCAGCGCCATGGGCATCCTGATCGCTGAGGCCGTCGCCCTGATCGTTCCAGCCCTTGCAGGCCGTGACGCAGGCCTGACAGCCGACGCAGGTATCAAGGTCGATCACCAGGCCCAGCTTCTTGTCGGTTGCATGCGGCAGGGCGGTCATCGCTTCCCCTCCACCGGCGCCAAAAGTTTTCGAAAACTTTTGGCAAAACTTTTCGAAAAGTTTTGCGCCCGGCCCCCGCCCGCGCGTGGCGGGTCGGGCAGTTGCGGGAAACCCGGTTCCGACATTCCGCGCGCATGATCTTCTGCCGCAACCCGTTCCACCCGGACCCGGCAGTCAAACCACGCCGCCTGACCGGTGACGGGGTCTGAGTTCGACAAGCGGTGGCCCTGATGTTCGGCCTTGTCGGGCAGCAGTTCGGAAATCAGGTGGTTGAGCAGAAACCCCGTCGTCGCCTCTGGCGCGTCCGCATCCAGAGCCCAGGCCCCCTTCCGCTTGCCGATCGCGTTCCAGGTCCAGACGGTGTTTTCGTTCAGCGCCACCATATGCGCCACCGGCACGGTGATGACACCGGCGCGCGAGGATACCCGGGCCCAGTCTCCGTCCTCAAACCCCTGCGTCTCCCAGATCTTCGTCGGCAGGAACAACGAGTTCCGCCCCCTGATCTGCCGCAGCCAGGCATTCTGGCTGCCCCAGCTATGGTACATGTCCATCGGTCGCTGCGTCAGCGCATGGACGGTATAGCCGAAGGCGGCATCATCATCGCCATAGGGCGCGTACCAGATCGGCAAGGGATGCATTGCCTGCTTCAGCCGGTCGCGCAGGTGGTCGGGCGGCTGGCGGGGGCCAAAGCCTTCGGCGGCCAGTTGAAAGCGGCGCATCGGTTCGGACCAGATGTTGAAAAGATAGGGCTGCGGTGTTTCGTACAGCCCCAGTTTCACCGCCCAGTCCTGATAGGCGGCGTTCCAGGGTTTCATGAAGGCCGCCTCTTCCGGCACATGCGCCTGATGGAAGGCCCCGTTGTCGATGTAGCTTTGCATCTGGTCCGGGTTCGGCGCGCCCCTGCCCGTCTGCGTGCCGTCACCGCGAAAGCCCATCAGCGGACCAACCCCCGGCCTGCGCTGGTGGTTCACGATGTAATCGGCATAGTCGGCGTATTTCGGGCTGCCATCCTCATTCACCATCCCCGGCAGGCCCAGCCGCGCCCCAAGGTCGAGGAGCACTGACTGAAAGCACCGCACGTCCCGGTCGGGCGTGACCACCGGCCAGCGGATCGCGTCACCCGCCGCGTCCGGCTCACTGATGGGGCGGTCCAGAAGGCTGATGCAATCGTGCCGCTCCAGATAGGTCGTGTCAGGCAGGATCAGATCGGCGTAGGCCACCATCTCACTGGCATAGGCGTCGGAGTAGATGATCCGGGGGATCAGGTATTCACCATCCGGCCCCTTGTCGGTCAGCATCTCCATCACTCGGGCGGAATTCATCGACGAATTCCACGCCATGTTCGCCATGTAGAGGAACAGCGTGTCGATCCGGTAGGGGTCGCCCGCATGGGCGTTGGGGATCAGCATATGCATCAACCCATGGGCCGAAAACGGGTTTTCCCACGAAAACGCCTTGTCGATGCGGGCGGGCTGGCCATCCGGCAGAAGGCACAGGTCATCCGGCCCCCGCACATAGCCCAGATGCGGGCCGGTCAGGGGCTTTCCGGGAGTGGTCACGAAATGGGGCGTCGGGTGCGCCTCGACCGGCTTTGGATAGGGTGGCTTCAGCCGGTAGCCGCCGGGCGTTTCCAGCGACCCGAGGATGATCTGCAAAAGGTGCAGCGCCCGGGCCGTCTGGAAGCCGTTGGAATGGGCCGAAATCCCCCGCATGGCGTGGAAACTGACCGGGCGGCCGGGCATGTCCCTATGGTCATTCCCGCGGAAGTCGGTCCAGGGCCGGTCCAGCGTGATCGCCTGATCAAAGGCAACCTCGGCCAGTTCTGCCGCCAGCTGCCGGATGCGCAGCGCCGTCACGCCGCAGCGCACGGCGACGGCTTCGGGGGCGTAATCCGGCTTGAGGTATTCCTCGACCATATGGCGGAAGACCGTGCGATTGCCCTGCCATTCGGCCCCAAGGTCGGGCTGCACCCCTTTGCCATCCCAGGGTGCCGGGTGGCCGGAGGCCTTGTCGATCACGAAGGGCTGGCTTTCGGCGTTCCTGACGAAAAGGCCTTTCTCCGCCCCCTCGGCCCCGTTCACCAGCAAGGGCGCGTTGGTCCATTGGGCGAGGTAGTCAAGGTCGACCTTCCCGGCCTCCAGCAGGCAATGGATCAGGGACAGGATCAGCAGGCCATCGGTTCCCGGCGTGATCCCGATCCAGTCATCCGCAACGGCGGAATAGCCCGTGCGGATCGGATTGACGCTGATGACCCGCGCGCCGCGCGCCTTCAGCTTGCCCAGACCGATCTTGATCGGGTTGCTGTCATGATCCTCGGCCACGCCGAACATGACGAACAGCTTCGTCCGCTCCCAATCCGGCTGGCCGAATTCCCAGAAGGCCCCGCCGATGGTGTAGATGCCGCCCGCCGCCATGTTGACCGAACAAAAGCCCCCATGCGCCGCATAGTTTGGCGTGCCGAAGTTCTGCGCCCACCAGCCGGTGAGGGATTGGCTTTGGTCGCGCCCGGTGAAGAAGGCGAGCTTTTCCGGCGCGGTCTCTCGCAGCGGCTTCATCCAGGAGACAGCGGTTGACAGCGCCTCCTCCCACGAGATCACCTCGAACGCGCCGGACCCGCGCGGCCCCACGCGCCGCAGCGGGGCCTTCAACCGGCTGGGGGCGGTGACCTGCATGATCCCGCTGGCCCCCTTGGCACAGAGAACACCCTTGTTGATCGGATGATCCCGGTTGCCCTCGATATAGGTCACTGTACCCGCCTTCAGATGCACATTGATCCCGCAGCGGCAGGCGCACATGTAGCAGGTCGTCTGCCGGATCTCGTCCGACACGGGGCGCGCAAGGTCAATCTTCGGCTGGTCGTTCATGCGCCCTCCCTGGCGATGACGGCTTGCGTCTCAAGTGCAATCTGGCGCTCCTCGTCGGCGGGCACAATCCGGATTGCGACACGGGATGTCGGATCGTGCAAGGTACTTTCGTTCCGGGCATTGGCATCAGGGTCGGAAGATACTCCCATAAAGGCAAGGCCGGACAGGATTTCCTTCCGCATCCAAGCGTCATTCTCACCGATCCCGCCGGTGAAGACCACCGCATCAAGCCCCCCCATCGCGGCCACCATGCTGCCGGCATGCCGCACCGCCCAATAGGCGAAATGCTGCAGCGCGAAGCTGGCCTCATTGGCGTGCAGCATCCGCAGGTCATTCGATCCGCCAAGGGCCAAAAGCCCGCTTTCGCGGTTGAGGATCTCAGCCGCCCGGGCCACCCCGTGCACCTCGGCCAATCGCAGGACCGCGTTGCCGTCGATGGACCCTGACCGCGTGCCCATCGTCAGCCCGTCCAGCGGCGAATAGCCCATCGTGGTTGCAACCGAACGCCCGTTCAAGATGGCACAAAGCGAGGCGCCATTGCCCAGATGGCAGGCCAGCAGCCGCCCGGGCAACGGCCCCTCAGCCGCAAGGACCCGCACCAGGGCGGCATAGCTGATCCCGTGAAAGCCATAGCGGCGCAGGCCGCGCTGTCGTTCGGCCAGCGGCAGGGCATAGGTCACCGCCACCTCCGGGTTCGTTGCATGGAAGGCTGTGTCAAAGCAGGCATATTGCGCCAGCCCCGGAGCCAGGGCCGCGACGGCCTCGATCCCCACCAGATTGGCCGGGTTGTGCAGCGGTGCCAGCGGGACACAGGCCGCAATCCCGGCCAGCACGCCCGGCGTGACACGGCATGTCTCCGTGAGCAATGCACCGCCATGCACCACCCGATGCGCCGCCGCCCGCAGCCGGGCTATGGGCACCCCGGCCTTGGCCAACGCGCTGCCAAGTGCCGCCGCATGGCCGTCCGGCCCGATCTCGGTCACGGACGCCCGCGCCACCTCGACCGTCCCGTCAAACACCGCGAGCTTCAGCGAAGACGACCCGGAGTTCACGACCAGCAGCATCAGATCAGCGCCTTGCCCAACCCCAGCACTGCCAGCCCCGCCAGAAGCACGATGGCAAAACGCCGGAACTCCTGCGGGTCCGAGCCAAAGAAGTGCCGCCCGCCCAGCCAATTGGCAAACAGCGTCACGGGCAAGGCCAGCAGCGCCGCCCAAAGCGTATCCCAGCTGACCAGCCCGGCATACCAGTAGAGCGGGGCGGAATAGATATCCAACAGCGGGAAATAGGCGATCAGTGTCGCGCGGAAGACGTTCGCCGGCATCGGCTGTGCGGCGAAAAAGGCAGCCACCGGCAGCCCTCCCATCCCCGGCGCGTTGGCAAGGCCCGAGATCACCCCCGCCACCCCGTTCGGAGCGCCCGTCACCTCGGCCCGCAAGCGCCAGCCCAAAAGCAGCACCGCGCACATCAGCAGGACATAGCCCGACACCACCGCCCGCGCAGTATCTTCAGATACGCCGGTCAGGATCCACAGCCCCAAAGGCAAGCCGATGGCCGCCCCGCCAAGCAGCCACCAGACCCGCTTCCAGTCCACATGCGGCCCAGCGCCCTTGGCGGCCTGAAGCGACATGACCGTTTCCAGAATGACGACAACCGCCACGAAATTCAGCGGATTGGTCACAAGACTAGAGGCGGCGATCAGCAGTGCCGAAAAGCCAAAGCCTGAATACCCCCGGACGAACCCCGCGATAAACGTCGCCAGCGCCATCCATGCCAGCGCCATCGGCCCAAGGTCATAGGGCATGGGAAACCTGTGCCGCGGACCCGATGTTGCCCGGATACCCAAAGAGCCGGCGGCAAGAACGGCTGTCGCCGAGCGTCACCCCACCACCTGCGGCCGCATGTCCGCCCGGGAAATCCCCGCCACCTCGACCGGCTTCTTCATCGCGTCGCGGCGGAAGGGCTCACCCAGTTCCTGGTTGATCATGGCTTCGATCAGCGTGGTTTTTCCGGCCATTTGGTCCGCCACCGCCTTGCGCAGCGCCTCGGTCAGCTCCTCCATCGTCCGCGCCTGCACACCTTGCAAACCGCAAGCCTTGGCGATGCCAGCATAGCTGACCCCGGTGTCAAGTTCCGTCCCGACGAAGTTGTCGTCATACCACAGGGTCGAGTTGCGCTTTTCCGCCCCCCACTGATAGTTGCGGAACACGACCATCGTGATCGCCGGCCATTCCGGCCTGCCGATGGCCGTCAGTTCCGTGACCGCAATGCCGAAAGCCCCATCGCCGGCAAAGCCGACAACCGGAGTATCAGGGCAGGCAATCTTGGCCCCGATGATCGACGGCAGACCATAGCCACAGGGACCGAACAGGCCCGGCGCAAGGTATTTCCGCCCTTGTTCAAAGGTTGGATAGGCGTTGCCGATGGCGCAGTTGTTGCCGATGTCGCTTGAAATGATCGCCTCACGCGGCAATGCCGCCTGAATCGCCCGCCATGCCATCCGCGGGCTCATCCACTCAGGCTTGGCGTCGCGTGCGCGCTGGTTCCAGGTCGTGCCGGGATCGTCCTCTTCGTGGTCCATGCTGGAAAGCGCCTGCGCCCAGGCCGATTTCACCTGCGCGATGCGCGCCTTGCGTTCCGCCCGCGCATGGTTGCCCGCGGTAGAGGCCAATCGCGCCAAAACCGCCTCGGCGACTTTTTTAGCGTCGCCGACAATTCCAACTGTCACCTTTTTCGTCAGCCCGATCCGATCCGGGTTGATGTCGACTTGGATGATCTTGGCCGCCTTGGGCCAGTAGTCCAGCGCGTATCCCGGAAGCGTTGAAAACGGATTAAGCCGGGTACCCAAACAGAGTACCACATCCGCCCCGGAAATCAACTCCATTGCCGCTTTTGACCCATTGTATCCCAAGGGCCCGGCGAACAGCGGATGGCTGCCGGGGAAGGCGTCGTTGTGCTGGTAGCCCACGCAAACCGGCGCATCCAGCCGTTCGGCCAGCGCCATGCTGGCCGGGATCGCGCCACCCAGTACCACGCCAGCACCGTTCAGGATGACCGGGAATTTCGCGTTGGACAGAAGCTCCGCCGCCGCCGCGATTGCCGCCTCGCCCCCGGCGGGGCGCTCGAATTCCACCATCGCGGGCAGGTCGATGTCGATGACTTGCGTCCAGAAATCGCGCGGCATGTTGATCTGGACCGGCGCGCTCATCCGTTTGGCGTTCAGGATGCAGCGGTTCAGCACTTCGGCCACGCGGGATGGGTCGCGCACTTCTTCCTGATAGGCCACCATGTCCTGGAAAAGGGCCATCTGCTCCACTTCCTGAAACCCGCCCATCCCGATGGTCTTGTTCGCCGCCTGCGGGGTCACTAGCAGCAAGGGCGTATGGTTCCAGTAGGCCGTCTTGACCGCCGTCACGAAGTTGGTGATCCCCGGCCCGTTCTGCGCGATCATCATGCACATCTTCCCGCTCGCGCGGGTGAAGCCGTCGGCCATCATCCCGCCCGACCCCTCATGCGCGCAGTCCCAGAAGGTGATCCCGGCCTTCGGGAAGATGTCGGAAATCGGCATGAAGGCCGATCCGATGATGCCGAACGCATGTTCGATCCCGTGCATCTGCAGCACTTTCACAAAGGCTTCCTCGGTCGTCATCTTCATGGCAAGTCTCCCGTCATCCATGCGGCCCCAAGGCCCGTTGCCCGGCACCCTACGCGCGCCCGCCCTTCTGCCGTAGGGCCAGAGATTCGCGCCCAATAAGACCAGACCGAACCCCTGTCTTTCTGCAAAAACAACCTGGGGGCTCCGGCGGCGAAGCGCCTCGGCGGCTTGCCCCTAGCGCAACGCCCGCGCAATCCGCGCCACGCCCTCGGCGATCTTTGGCAAGGCGATCGAGGAATAGGCCAGTCGGTAATAGTTCTTCGGCCCGTCCCCGGCAAAGAACGCCCGCCCCGGTTCGATCAGCACCCCCTCGGCCCGCAGCGCGATGGCCAGCGCCTCGGTGTCCACCCCCTCCGCCGCGCGCATCCAGAAGCTGGAGCCGCCAAAGCCACCCTGCCCCGCAATCTCCAGCCCTTCGTCGGCAATCGCCTCGGCCATCACCTGACGGCGGCGGCGGTAGGCGTTCTTCATCCGGTTGACCAGCGCGTCATAATGCCCAAGCCCCAGAAAATAGGCCATCGTCCGCTGGATATGGCCGGGCGGATGTTTCAGCATCAGCGCCCGCAAGGCCCGCGCCTCGGCGATAAAGCCTGGCGGGCCGACCAGATAGCCCAGCCGCAGCCCCGGGAACACCGATTTGGAGAACGACCCGGCATAGATCACCCGCCCCCCACGATCCAACGACTTTAGCGCCGGGGCGACAGGCTTCAGAAACGACATCTCGAATTCATAGTCATCCTCGACGATGACAAAACCCTGCGCCTCTGCCGCGTCCAGCAGGGCCACGCGCCGCTCAACCGGCATGGTCGCATTTGTCGGGCATTGGTGCGAGGGCGTGACAAAGACGACATCCGCCGCCAGCCGCTCGGGCGGCAGTCCCAGCGCGTCCACATCCACCGGCACCGCCGCCGCACCCGTTGCCGTCACCACCCCACGCCAGCCCGGATAACCCGGGTTTTCCACCCCCGCCCGCCGCCCCGGGCCAAGGAGCAGCGTCGCGGCGATCCACAGGGCGTTCTGCGCGCCCAGCGTCAGCAGCACCTCTTCCTCACGCGCCGCAATTCCGCGCCGTGGCAGGATGGTGCGCAACAATT